>NZ_MBQA01000170.1:0-98844 GCF_001709235.1 Pseudoalteromonas sp. BMB | reverse complement strand
TCAAGAGCCCGGATATAAGCACGCAATCACACTAATAATGCTAAAAGTGGCTTGTACAATTGGAGGAGTCCATATAAGCAAGTTTACCTTGCGAGCTCTTTACGTTGATAAAGCTGTTGAAGATGCGCCGTGAAAGCCGGCGCTTATTAAGTGATTAAAGCGCTGAGCGCTGTCTTAACACTTCAAATAAACATACACCGGTCGCAACCGATACATTTAAGCTAGACACGCTACCTACCATCGGGATCTTAACCAGCTCATCGCAATGCTCTCGAGTTAAACGGCGCATGCCATCGCCTTCAGCGCCCATTACAATGGCCATAGGTCCAGTCAGGTTTGCATCAAAAACAGCTGTATCGGTTTCACCTGCAGTACCCACAACCCACACACCGGCTTCTTTAATATCACGCAATGTGCGAGCAAGATTGGTTACTTGGATAAGCGGAACCGTTTCTGCAGCGCCACACGCTACTTTTCTTGCAGTGCCGTTTAGCTTTGCAGACTTATCCTTTGGTACGATAACACCATGCACACCTGCTGCATCAGCACTACGCAGACACGCACCTAAGTTATGAGGATCCGTTACCCCATCAAGTACCAAGAAAAATGGTGTGGTTTCTCTTTGAATGATCTCATCAAGATCTTTTTCATTGTATGCACGCGCCGCTTTAACATTGGCAATAATGCCCTGATGTTGCTCACCATTCGCTTTGTTATCAAGCGCTTTGCGCTGCATAAACTGCACTGAAATACCAAACTTACGGGCATCGTTTACGACTTGATTTAAACGCTGATCTTCACGTCCCTTTAGTGCATAAATTTCTAAAAAGCGCTCCGGCGCGTTATTCAAAATGGCTTCGATTGAATGAAAGCCAAAAATTAATTCGTTACTCACGTTAAAGCTCCCGCTTTATAATCTATTGCGCTTTTTTGCTACGATTTCTTTCGTTCTTACCTGGGCGTTTTGCTTTGCCCTTTGCCGCTTTGGCTTTTTTACTCGTCGATTTTTTCTTCGACTTCAGCGTGCCTGCCTTTTTCGCCTGTTTGAGCTCACCCTTAGGGGTCGTTCTTTTACGCTTTTTGGCTTTGTCATCGCCTTTATTATCTTTATCGCGACCAGACGTTTCACCGTCACGGCGCTTAACTCCCGGGATTTTACCCGTTTTTAGCTGCTCACGAACACTACTTGCTGTGCTTTTTGGCGATTTTCGACGCCTCGCATACCTGTCTTGCTGACCTTCTTCAGCTAAAGCTAAGTTGATGCGACGATCATCCAAGCTAACTGAAGCGACCACAACGGTAAGTTTATCGCCGAGTCTAAACACTGTGCGACTATGCTCACCAATCAAACACTGCTTTGCACCATCAAAGTGGAAGTACTCATGCCCTAAATTGCTAACATGGATCATCCCGTCAATCTGCAGGTCGTCCAACCTCACAAATAATCCAAAGTTGGTGACCGATGAGATCACACCGGTAAATTCATCGCCAACATGATCTTGCATAAATTCACATTTAAGCCAATCAGCGACTTCACGAGTGGCGTCATCAGCGCGGCGCTCTGTCATCGAGCACTGCTCACCTAGTTGTTTCACTTCATCTTCATTGTAGATGTAAGCGCCACTTACTGGCTGTTGTTGCTGCTGTAAAATGCCTTTGATTGCGCGGTGTACCACCAGATCCGGATAACGGCGAATAGGTGAGGTAAAGTGTGCATAGGCTTTTAATGCCAAACCAAAGTGGCCAATATTTTCTGGCTGATATACCGCTTGCTTCATTGAGCGCAGTAGCATGGTTTGGATCAATTCTTTTTCAGGACGATCTCCCAATGACTCAAGCGCTTGGGTCAACTCCTCTGGCGACGGATCGTTAGGTAATTGGCTTTCAATACCCAAGTCTTGCAAGAATTGCCTAAACTGGCTCAACCTTTCAGGGTCTGGCTCATCATGAACACGGTACAAGCTATGGGCTTCGTGTTTTTCCAACAGCTTTGCTGCTGACACGTTCGCCAAGATCATGCACTCTTCAATCAGCTTGTGGGCATCGTTACGAACCACAGGCACGATAGAGTCAATTTTTCGATGGGCATTAAATACAAAGCGCGTTTCTAGGGTTTCAAACTCAATCGCGCCACGCTCCTGCCTTGCAGCCTTCAGCGCCATATACATGTTATGGAGCTCGGTCAGATGAGGCACAAGAGGCTGATAATCCGCTCTGAGCTTTTCGTCACCTTGTAAAATCGCATGGACTTTGGTGTAAGTAAGACGAGCGTGAGAGTTCATCACGGCTTCGTAAAAACGGTAGCCAGACAAACGACCCGCTTCGGACACGGTCATTTCCGCAACCATACATAAACGGTCTACCTTAGGATTCAATGAACATAAACCGTTCGATAGCACCTTAGGTAGCATTGGCACAACTTGCTCAGGAAAATACACTGAGTTACCACGCTCAATCGCTTCTTTGTCAAGCGCAGTGCCTTTACCTACATAATGAGACACATCCGCAATAGCAACCCATAAACGCCAACCACCTGACTTTTTACGCTCGCAATATACGGCATCATCAAAGTCACGGGCATCTTCACCATCTATGGTCACTAACGGTAAATCGCGCAGGTCAACTCGGCCTTGTTTTGCTGACTCTTCAACAAACTCACCAAGATTTGCAACTTGTGCTTCTACTTCACTTGGCCACTCATGAGGAATGTCATGATTGCGAAGTGCCACCTCAATTTCCATACCAGGTGCCATATGATCGCCGAGCACCTCAAGTACTTTACCCATTGCATTCATTTGTTTGCTAGGGCTTTGAGTGATCTCTACCTGCACCATTTGATTATGGCGAGCACCATTTTCTTGGCCTGGTACGATGATGATATCTTGAGTAATACGCGGGTCTTCTGGCACCACGACTGCCATGCCAAACTCAACAAAATAACGACCGACGACTGGTGCACGCTCTTTTTCAAGTACCCGCACAATGCGCGCTTCCACCTTACCACCTGAGCCTCGGCTGCCAGCCTTCGCTAACACCCAATCGCCATGCAGCACGCGCTCCATTTGATACTTAGTGATAAACCAATCTTTGGGTTCGCCTTCGACTTCTAAAAAGCCAAAGCCGTCACGGTGTCCAACAACGCGGCCTTTAACTAGACCATCATCACTTGGAATGGTGTAACACTTAAATTTATTGAAGTGCAGTTGACCGTCTCGCTCCATTGCGCGCAAGCGGCGTTTAAGCGCAATTTGACGTTCTTCGTCTTGCACTTTTAAATCGTTACACAATTGAGAGAAAGAAGGTGGTTTGGCCGCGCTTTTAATGTGTTCTAAGATAAATTCGCGACTAGGTACTGGATTGTCGTATTTTTGCTGTTCTCTATCGAGATAGGGATCCTGTTTTGGCATTACTGTCTTGTTAAATAAGCTATGCTGTTATTTTAACCCAAAATAGCCTAATGACCTAGGCCAAGATCGATGAATCTTTTTATGCAGATAGATTAACCACTGAATTTGATACCGACTCCAGTGTTGCAATTTGGGCATGAAGTTCTAATAAACGCTCAACTGAGCGTCTAGCAACCATAGCAAGACCGTCCCAATCAACTTGCTCTTCCGAGTAACTTAGCTGCGCGGTTGCAGCTTGAACAAGCTCGGCAAAATTCACCATGCCAAGCTCCAGCGCTTCATTTTCAATGTAGGCAAGTTTATCAACGGCTAAGTCAGTTACATTCAACTCTGTGAGCCCTTTAATTTGCGCAATTTCGTACTCAAATCGATCGGCTAAATACATCAACTTCGTCGCCAGCACACCTGAACTTTCACGGTTTGCGAGATCCACAAATCTTGATTGATCAATCAAAGTCTTACATTCCAAGCGAGACGTTGTTTTTACAGTCGCACATTCCAGTGCCGCATATAAACGGCTTGGCATGATAGGCTTAGTTAAACAGTCCTGCATGCCAGCTCGGAGGCATCGCCTTTTTAATTCAGGATCGCCATCACCCGTTAACGCTATCACCTTAACGCTGGAGGTGAAGCCAATTTCGTTGAAGCCTTCTTTAAACCACTCAAGACCATTACCATCAGGCAGTCGCATATCTAACAGAATAATATCGAAATTGTGTTCTAATAACGCGACTTCAGCTTCTGCAAGACACTTAGCAATAGAAAACTCACTCACCATATCGTTTAAATAGGTGCTGATCACATCAATATTCATGGGATTATCTTCAACAACAAGCACATTGAGTGCTAGCTTCTCTGTATTAAACTCTGTGCTCTGTAACGGTGAATCACTACACTGGCAATCTAACTCAAAGCTAAACACAGTGCCGTTACCAAGCTTGCTGTCGACGTTAAGCTCAGAGTCTAGCCCTTGTAGCAGTTGCTTGCATAACGCCAATCCAAACCCTGCACTTTGCGAGATGGATTGTTCGGCGTTTAATGTGACAAAGGGCTCGAAGATCTTTTCCATTTGTACTTCAGTCAGTCCTTTTCCTGTATCCTTAATTGCAAAGCGGATAGTTTGCTTATCCTCAGCGCGACTTGTACCTTCAAGGATCAGCGTAATAATGCCTTTATCTGTGTACTTAATCGCGTTCGAGAGCAGATTTCTAAGTACCAAGGACAATGTATCTTGCTCGACAACATGAACGTCCTGTGGATACAGGCCTTTAACCTCCACCCTCAAACTCAACCCTTTAGCCAATGCCAGCGGCTGTAAGAGGCGAACTAACTCTTGCGAAAGACTATAAAGCGAGACAGGCACGCGATTTTGCGCCGCATATTCCCCTTTCGCTTGCAATAATACTTGATTGGCTAAGTCCGACATCGACATCGCGGCGTGGACGATTACATCGCATAATTGAGCATGGCGATTGGGCTCACGCGGCACTTTTTTAAGTGATTCTGCATGACCAACAATGGCGTTTAGTGGTGTTCTCAGTTCATGACTTAATAACGTTAAAAACTGTCCTTTTACTTGCGCTGAGTGCTCAGCAGCAGTTTTTAACAGGCAGAGTTCTTTTTCACGACGGCTGCTACATAACAGGCATAAAGAAAAACACAACAGCAGCGGCATCGTGCTCACAGAGACAGCAAAAAACTGATTAACCCAATTTGCCGAGACAAGGCTATCTGTCACCGAGTAGCCACCAAGCATGACCAACCTAAAAGTAAACACGGCTAGTAAGCTCAAGCACGACAGGCCAAACGCCCAATGTGCTGCACTAAATTCCTTCGATAATAACTTTTGTCCTTTATTCAGAGCCCGTAGACAATAAATCATCGCCATTGCCCAGACTAAGTAGTTGATCCCGACGCGAGCGATAAAATTAAAATCCACGTACAAAAAGTAAGTAAAACTGGGAATACCCAATGCAGCTAATACATACCAAGGCATATAGTTACTTTTCACACTAAAAAACGCATCAACACCACGAGCCAGATAAAAAAGCCCAAATGCGATAGTGAGATTGGGAATAAAAATTGAGAACGTAATGGGAAGTGTATAGGCGGCCAACAGGCCGCATCCAATTGCAGTGAGCGCAATGAAAATAAGCCAATCTCGAGTGCCTGGTAGGCCTTTATTAATAAACCAGTTTACGGCCATAAAAACTGTACAGACCACAGTCGTTATTGCGGTAACTTGAATAAGTAATTTAGGATCCATTATTGCACTCAAAATTAATACATTATTATTACTTGGCGAATGGTGCAGTATATTACCGCACAGCATTATTTTGAAGTATTAACTGGATATATGCTATTACACCTAGTTACAGCCATCCTTTTTGCTTAGCAATTCTTGCTGCATCTACCCGGTTTGTCGCATGTAATTTTGCGATAGCATCGGATAAATAATTCCTTACCGTTCCCTCGCTCAAAAATAGCTGTCCTGCGATTTCAGCGGTTTTTAATCCTTCACTAGCTAAACGTAACGCTTTGCGTTCCTTATCGGTAAGTGGATCAGCATCTTCCAAAGCGTACAACGCAAGCTCTGGGTCAATAACCTTATACCCGTTCATGACCTTTTTCAGCGTTGATAGCAAGTACTCACTTGGAGCTTCTTTTAATACAAAACCATTTACCCCTAAAGTGATCGCGCGACGAATATAACCCGCTTTAGAAAAGGTCGTCATGATAACTACTTTTGTGTCTGGCATTTTTTGTTGTAAGTGCTGAGCAAGCTCAAGTCCAGTGACTTGTGGCATTTCAATATCCGTTAGCACGATATCAGGCGTTAACTTTGCTAACTTTTCCTTTGCAACTTGACCATTTTCAGCTTCGCCAACCACTTCTATCTCTCTATCTAAGCTCAATAATGCCGCGATAGCCCCTCTTACTAATGCTTGATCTTCAACAATAAAAACTTTGATCATCCTGCTTCCCCTAGTACCGCCTTAAAGTATCCGCCCTGTTCGGTATGATAAAATAATTGGCCACCACATTCTTTCAATCTGGTACGGATCCCCATTAAACCATTTCCTTCTTTTATGGACTCGATAGAACCATTATCTTTAATTTCTACAAAGACATTATTGTCAGTTTGCCGCAGTGTGAAGCAAACCTTATCAGCATCGCTGTGACGAATAATGTTGGTGCATATTTCTTTAGCAAAAAAGCACAAACAGGCTTCGCTTACTTTATCTAAAGTGACCGCCTGCAATTCTAGCGTTACGGCAATGCCCTTATCTTTTAGCCTTGAAGCCAAAATGTGCAGCTGAGCATCAAGCGCTAGCTGATGGTAGCCAGTGACGGCTTGGCGCACTTCGCTTAGTGCTTCTCTCGCTAAGTCTGCAACCTGCTGCGCTTCTGATTGCGCTTGCTCTAATGCATTTGCAGCAGCAAATTTACTCGCCAACTCCGCTTTTAATGCTATCGAGCTGAGTGAATGACCGAGTAAATCATGTAGGTCGCGCGCAATACGCTCTCGCTCAGCCACGGCGCCTAATCGCTTAATCTCCTCTTCACTTTGCCTCTGCAACTCTTTGTGTACTCGCTCTCGGTGTGACATCCAACCAAAAATAAAGAGTCCACATGCCACACACAGTGCAGGCATCAAGAAATAAACCGTTTGCTGGGTCGCGATAAATTTAGCCGTTAGCAATACCAACGCTATGATGACCAGCATCGCAATGATTTTATAGCGAGGCAGAAAATTAAAACCGCAGAAAAAAGCAATAAAGCCAAATAACGAACTCGTCCCGGTCGTCACCCAACTACCTGCGACACAAAGCCCTGCCATCAGCACTAAATTCATCACCAACGCATTGCCCGTTTTTGTAATACTCTGCCAATAGAGCACGACAAAACTAAGGTACACAACAACTTGCAACGCAATATTCACTACACTCAATTGCGCCCAGTTAAATATCAATGGGAAAAAATAAAAGGTTGAAAATATAAGGGGTCCGGCATTCCAAAGTGAGCGCCGTTTCTCAACTAGGGTAAATTCTGTGGTAATGGACACAAGCTTCTCTGATTCACTCTTTTTATTATTATTTACGTTTAAGCGCAGAATGTTGAGTGACAAGTGTCAACAATCTTGTCATCTCAAAGCGATTAAATGATAGACTGCTAAAAAACAGTTCTAATATTCAATATGCGCCCACAACAGTCCGCTTTACTCTCGCTTCATAGTGCCGTTTTATTATTTGGTGGAACAGCATTATTTTCAAAATTAATTTCACTCTCAGCACTGGATATCACCGTTTACCGTACCGCCGTTGCTTTCGTTGTGCTACTACTGTTACTCAAAATACAACGGCAGCCGATAAAATTAATACACAAAAAAGATTATCTAACGGCTTTAGTTCTTGGTGTCATCGTGGGACTCCATTGGGTGACTTACTTTGCAGGCATGCAAATGGCGGGAATTGCAGTTGGGATCATTGCCTTTTTCACCTACCCCGTGATCACCGTTTTTTTAGAGCCACTTTTCACTCGCAGCCGTGTACAGCTAAAAGATTTTATCAGTGCGAGCGCGGTGTTATTTGGTATCTATCTGTTAGTACCAGAAGCGAATCTTGGCAACCAAGTTACCTTGGGGATTATTACGGGCGTATTCTCAGGCGCACTCTTTGCGCTACGCAACTTGCTCCAAAAGCGCTTCTTTTCTCACTATAGCGGCCCACACACAATGCTTTATCAAACGCTTGTTGCATGTCTCATGCTGTTAGCATTTGTGGAAGTGCCAATTCAGCAAGTATCCACAGAAAACCTCTGGTTAATCTTGCTTGCAGGAGCAATATTTACGGCAATTCCACATGCCTTGTTTGCCTCTAGCCTACGTTATTTATCTGCCACCACTGCTGGGTTAATTTCTTGTTTACAGCCATTGTATGGAACGCTATTAGCTTATATTCTGTTACACGAGACGTTGACACTTACAACATTACTTGGCGGGTTGTTGGTAGTTAGTGCAGCCTGTTTTGAAACTTGGTCTATTACAAGGAAAAAAGCATGATTCAAGTCTTAGCGCACCGTGGAGCCAGTGGCAGCTATCCAGAAAATACACTTGCTGCAATAGAAGCGGCTCTCCATATTGGCGTTGATGGTATTGAGTTGGATGTGCAAAGTTGCGCGGATGATTACGCCATTATCCACGACACTTGGCTAGACAGAACCACCAACGGCGTGGGTAGAGTTAATGAACAAACTCAAGCCTACCTTGCCACGCTTGATGCCGGTAAAGGGCAATCAATTCCCACCTTGCAGCAAGTGTTCGCCACGATAGGCAAACAGACAGATATCAATTTAGAACTAAAGCATACCTTTGGCCTAGATAAATTCGTTACCTATATTGAAGAACATATCCAGCAAGGCGTGATCACCAGAGAGCAGCTACTCATCTCCTCTTTTGACCATCATCAACTATTGTGGCTAAAGCAAAAATTACCTTGGGTAAGAATTGGCGCGTTAACCGCTTCTATTCCAATTCATTATGCGCAATTTGCCGAATCGCTCCATGCCTACAGCATTCATATGGACAAAAACTTTATTAATCATGAATATGTGTTGGACGCAAAATCTCGCGGATTAAAGGTATTTGCTTATACAGTCGATAAACAGCAAGACATAGATATGATGCTAGATTTCGGGGTGGATGGTATTTTCACTAACTTTCCATGCCAAACCAAAATGTATTTACAGGGCATTGGCGCCTACGCCACCCCAATTGAGTAACTGCTTGATCGCTTTAGCATTGTTATTCCATTTAGCTCATCTATACTGAGACAAATAAAGTGGCACAATGATGAGCCCAATATGAGTTTATATATGCGCATTTATAATTTTGTAGAACAGACGTTTTTCTATACCCTTTCTCGTAAAATTGTTGGCAATTTAGGCTTTTTACTCCTATTTCAGGTTATTAGCTTGGTTTGGCTGTATTCTGAACTTGCTCACTCCGGTGCGAGTATGGGACTGTTTTGGCTTATCACTATTGTGATCCTTGCCGCGTTTGCGTTTACCATCTTCTATATGCGCTTTTTAATCGTACGACCTGTACAAGCGATGAAAGAGTCATTGGAGCGTGTTAATCGCCAAAACGGTAACTTAGATGCGAAACTGCCACAATTCACTTATGACGAATTTAGAGATTTAAGCGAGCAGTACAACACCTTTACCACCCACCTTAGTCTCTTATTGGAAAAAACATACGAAAGTGCCGCTGCGGCGACACAAAGCAACCGCGATATCACCAGCTCCATGCAAAGTACCGCAAAGTATGGACAGCAGCAGCTGAGCCAAGGTGACACGATTATTGCCGCTTCCGATCAGGTCAGCCACAGTTTACAAAGTATTGTGCACAATACCGATCAAGTTTATCAGGCCAATACCGAAAGCTTGCACTTTGTTCGCGGTTCATCACAGTCGCTAACTAAGCTTGTCGCTGAAGTAAAACAAATCACCACGCTACTAGGTAACTTTTCATCGACGGTTTCAGGCCTAAAAGAAAATAGTGAGAATATTCGCAACATTCTAAAAATGGTTGAAGAGTTTTCCGACCAAACCAACTTGCTTGCTCTCAATGCGGCAATTGAAGCAGCTCGAGCAGGTGAAGCTGGGCGTGGCTTTGCAGTGGTTGCCGATGAAGTTCGTGCGCTGTCGGTCAAGGTCAATGCTGCCACCCGCCAGATCAGCGATTTTATCAATCAAATGAACGTGCTGGTCGGTGAAACCAATCAAGAATCAGAACAATTGATTTCTCATTCAAGCTCAGCAGAGAAAGCCATCAGTGATACCTCTCAAGGCTTTATTTCGATGAGTGATGACTTTGAACGCAATCAAGCGCAATTAGAAGAAATCGTTAGTGCGGTACACCAACTTGAAGAAACACAAAAACATACCCATCAAGCAGTGCAACAAATTGTTGAGCTAGGTCAGCAGTCTAAATCACAAATTGACGGCGCATTAGCTGAATGCCAAAGTGCCCAAAAGCTCACAGAAACCACTCAAAAAGAACTTACTCGCTTTGTTTCGCGGCGCTAAGCCCGCGAAACATCAAATGTGAGCACTTCGCTGATGCTAGCTTTGTTTAGCGCCAGCATGACTAGCCTATCTATTCCCAGTGCAACACCAGCACAATCGGGGACGCCTGCGTCAAGTGCAGCCAATAACCGCTCATCGGCCGGCACTGGATGTAATCCCATCTCAGCTCTGAGCTGGTTATCTTGCTCAAAACGCGCTCTTTGCTCTACCGCATCCGTCAATTCGTTAAATCCGTTGGCCAGTTCCATGTTGCGATAATAGAGCTCAAAACGCCCTGCAACGCGATTGTCTTTCGGGTTAAGTTTTGCCAGTGCCGCTTGCGATGCCGGAAAGTGATAAACAAAACAAGGTTGCTGCTGACCGATTTTAGGCTCAATTTCCATGCAAAATAGCAATTGCAGTAGAGTATCTGGATTATTCTCGATAGCTGCAATATCACCATAACCGTATTTATTGGCGTGCGCTTTCAATTCCGTCAGCGACACGCTTAAAGGGTCAAATCCAAGATGGGTCACAAAGGCTTGTTGGTAGGTCATTGAGTCGCTAGCAGGACAGTCCAATAACATCTGCATCAGCTCATCGATTTCCGCCATTAAGTCAAACTCGTCAAAGCCCGGACGATACCACTCTAACATCGTAAATTCTGGATTGTGATGACGCCCAGACTCTTCGTTACGAAAAGCCTTACATAATTGAAAAATCGCACCACTGCCTGCGGCAAGTAGTCTTTTCATCGCATACTCGGGTGACGTTTGTAAAAATAAAGGCAAACCTTGGCTGTGATTTGGGCCAACAAATCGAGTATGGAAAGTATCTAAGTGAGGGTCGGTCACTGAGGCTTGAGAAAGGCTCGGCGTGTCGACTTCCATCACATCACGAGCAGCAAAAAAGTGCCGTATCTTCGCTAAAATTGCAGCCCTTTGCCTAAGCGTCTCTATCGTTGCACTTGGCTGCCAATTGTTCACCGTCATTGTTTACTCCAAAAAAATCCCAGCAACATGCTGGGATTTATTAAACATCGTAAATTGCTTTACGCTATTATTTTACGCGGCTTACGTATTCGCCACTACGCGTATCAACTTTGATCACTTCACCAATTTGAACGAACAAAGGAACACGAACAACAGCACCTGTGCTTAGGGTTGCAGGCTTACCACCAGTACCCGCAGTGTCGCCTTTCAGGCCTGGATCTGTTTCTGTGATCTCAAGCTCAACAAAGTTAGGTGGTGTTACTGCGATTGGGTTACCATTCCACAGTGTGATAGTACATACGTCATTTTCAACCAACCATTTTACGCTATCGCCAAGTGCTTTTTCATCAGCTGCGATCTGCTCAAATGTTTCGTTGTTCATGAAATGCCAGAACTCACCATCAGTGTATAAATACGCTAGATCAGTATCCATTACGTCTGCGCCTTCCACTGAGTCGCCAGACTTAAATGTTTTCTCTAGTACTTTACCTGAGATAAGCTTACGGATTTTAACGCGGTTAAACGCTTGTCCTTTACCAGGCTTGACCATTTCATTTTCTAAGATAGAACAAGGCTCGCCGTCCATCATAATTTTTAGGCCGCCCTTGAACTCGTTGGTGCTATAATTCGCCATCGTATCCTCTAATCTACGTATATTCGAGTAATTAACCTGCTAATGATACAAATAAATGAAGTAAATTTGCAGACTAACTGGCAAAAAGAATTAGCAAATGTTGTCACTGACCCACAAGAGCTACTCAACATCTTGGGGTTGCATGACCAATTTGATGCACGAGACTTTGCAGCTAAGCGCTTGTTTCCTATGCGAGTACCTCGCCCATTTATCGCTAAAATGCGCCACGGAGATCGTCATGATCCCTTACTATTACAAGTGTTACCTGTACATCAGGAATATTTAACTGAAGCGGGATTTAGTAAAGATCCACTCGAAGAACAAGACGCACCTGTACCTGGTTTGTTACATAAGTACCACTCTAGGGTATTACTCATGCTCAAAACCGGTTGTGCGGTCAACTGCCGCTACTGTTTTCGACGCCACTTCCCCTATCAGGATAATCAGGTCAACAAACGCACCTTAGAGCCAGTATTTGATTATTTGCGCGCCCATCCTGAAATCAATGAGGTGATCTTAAGTGGCGGTGATCCGCTGATGGCCAAAGATGACATGATAGCTTGGGTGCTAGAACAATTAGAGGCTATACCACAAATCAAACGTTTACGTATTCACAGCCGCTTACCGGTAGTGATCCCAGCGAGAGTAACCGAGGAATTGTGCCAACGTTTAGCAAAGAGTCATTTAAAGGTGATTTTGGTAAACCACATTAATCATGCAAATGAAATCGATGATACTTTTAAAGCGGCAATGCAAAGGCTTAAACAAGCCAATGTGACCTTGCTAAACCAAGCTGTGCTACTTAAAGGAATTAATAACGATGTTGCAACCCAAGCCCAATTGAGTGAAGCCTTATTCGACGCAGATATACTGCCTTATTATTTGCATTTACTCGATAAGGTAGAAGGCGCTAGTCATTTTGATGTAGAAGAGCGTGAAGCCAAGGCGATAATGGCTGAGCTTTTGGAAGTGCTGCCGGGATTCTTGGTGCCTAAATTAGTGCGAGAAATTGGTGGTCAGCCAAGTAAAACGCCGATCGACTTAAATTTACTAGACTAAAATAGCAAAAAATCGGTGCTAATGACCCTAGCACCGATTGCTTTGCACATATCTATCGGACATGCCGAAGACAACGTGCCATCAGACATAAGCTTACGCGTATGTATTGATGTTGTTGCCTAGCGTTGCTGTCACTGATTTAGCTGGCGTTTGTGCTGCTGCACTGCTGCCCGCAGATTCAATTAAAGCAAGCGCGGCTTGTCCATCTGCTTTCTGTTGCTTTTTTGCCAAAACGGCGCTGTATACTTCACCGCTTTGACCAGCTCCAGACATAGCTGGTAGGTTACTTCCGGAAATATTCATAAGTGATTACCTGACTTTTTGATGGATCAGGTTAGTTATCGGCGTAAAAAACTAAACCTTTAGGATAAATTTTAACTTATTTCATCATCCATAATAACGAAAAAATAAAGGTTAAACACCAACTGCTACTCCTTCACTCTGTTTATTCCAGTTTATTGTAGGCGAAAATAGTTCCACCTCACGAAGAACCATCAGCTTATCTGCGCTCAATTTACTACTAGCTTTTTTACTCGACTTTAGCTGCTCAACAACAGCCTTAACGGCAGTGCCGATTTCATTGATTTCTGCTGTCGTCATTGTTGGGTGTAACGAAATTCTTACCCAGCCTGCTGGCGTCGCACTTTTTACACCACATCCAAGCTTTTCAAATTCCTTCTTAAAAATATGATGTGCATAATAACCTGCACAAGAGATTCCACCTCGAACTTGGATAGCAAATTGGTTATCTAACTCCTCAGCAATGTCATTGTGGTCTAGGTTATTAACAAAGAAGGAAATAATACCCAGTTTTTCAACTGGATGATCTTCAACAATATGAAGGCCTGAAATTTCTCGTAACTGCTGTGCAAGTAAAAACCTGAGTTCTTTTTCTCTTGCAAGAATATTTTTCACTCCCATTTTTTCCTTTAGTACCACGGCCAAAGCGGCACGAACAGCTTGCAATGTACCAGGCGTTCCACCATCTTCTCTTTGTGTAATGTCTGCAATGTAAGTGGGATTACCCTGTTTATCTACGGACTCCACTGTACCACCACCAGGTTGGTCTGGCGTATTTAGCTGATATAGATTTTTATTAAATATCAACACACCTGAAGCACCGGGACCGCCTAAGAACTTATGTGGGGAGAAAAAAACCGCATCTAAGCGACACTCGTCCCGCTCTGGATGCATATTGATTTCAAGGTACGGGGCTGCGGCGGCGAAATCGGCAATACAAACACCACCATATTGGTGTACTAAAGCCGCTAAGCTACTGAGTTGTGTACATACACCCGATGCATTAGAGGCCGCACTAAATGCACCAATGATCTTACGCCCCTCGTATGCAGATAATAAACGTTTAAAGGCAGCTAAGTCTGATGCTGGCTTACCTTTAGCTGCAGGAATAACAACCACTTCGACCTCACATGCCAGCCATGAAGCGTGATTTGAGTAATGCTCCATATGTGTAACAAAAACCACAGGAAGGGGCTCGGCACCAACACGGGGTCCTTTCAATGCCATTAAACGCTGCAACTTATTTACAGCCGCTGTTGACCCATTTCCAGTAAACAATAAGATGTCATTTTCATCCGCATTAACATGCGCTTTTATAATATCTTGCGCCTCATGGTATGCCTTAGTCATCACCCGAGAAGTCTCATTGGATTCAGTGTGGGTGTTGGCAATATAAGGCCCTAGCTCTTGATTTATATAGCGTTCAATTGGCTCATATAATCGCCCACTAGCCGTCCAATCCGCATAAATTAAAGACTTGCTCTGATTATTTCTAGAAACCTTGTGCTCTGTACCAATAATTCCTTCGCGGTAAGGAAAAAAGTAGTTTTCTAACGAATTCATTTCGTGGCTCCTTGCTCTTTAACAAGTGTAGGAGATGACCCGTATCAAGGATACGGGTTGCACCCTTTAAAGTAAGATTTGCTCTGGAGGAACACCAAGTAAGGCTCTCCCCAATTGATGTTGATTACGCGGCGATGTCATGGCGTGTTGATTCATAGTGACGATGTCTCGAAGCGCTTGCTCTAATGGGTTTCCCTGATAAACCGCCGAACCACCACGACACTTAACTAACGTTTCTACAATCTCTTGGCAGCCACTAAATACTTCAGTGGTAGCGGCTAAAAAGGCCACCTGTTGCACAGGAGAAGGCATCTCACCTTGCTTCAATAAAGACCAGATTTGCTCAACTTCATGATACAAAAATGCTCTTAACACTCTAAGTTTAGTTGCCGCTTCGCCAACTGCACCTTGTACAAAAGACTCATCTTTTAATGCTCGGCCTTTTAAAAATTGCCCTGCCTGATGTACTTGCCTTGTTGGCTTATTTGCCTCCGAAAGGAAAAAGTCTAATGCAGATTGTGCCACCCCAAGCGGTACAGCAGAGAAATTAAACATGAAGGCCATTGGGAATTGATAAAGCGCTCCATCCTGAAAACTTCTTGGTTGCTGGAAGCTAAACGTCATTTCCTCTGCCACAAATATCTCTTGCTGCAACGCGACATCATTACTGCCAGTGCCCCGAAGCCCCATCACATGCCAAGTATCAAGGATTTCAAGATCTGACATGTTTAAAAAGCATTGCAGTGTTTGCGGAATATCTCCCTCTAGTAACACCATGTCTTCACCGTCATACACCTTACAACCCGCAATCAACCACTCAGCATTATTACAACCACTGACAAAGGGCCAACGACCACTTACCATATAACCGCCCGCAACTTTACGCGCTTTACCCGTTTGTGATAGAGCTGCACCACTGATGACATGAGGGTTTGGATAGGTTTTTGTTGCCAGCTCTTGGGGTAACATTGCTGCAAAGTAACCACTGTCTGAACCGATCATAGTGCACCACCCTGCCGCACTATTGGCTCGAGATATTTTCTCAATCAATTTAATTTGACTGATTGGATCCAGCTCAGCGCCTCCCATTGATTTTGGCATCGCCATACTGAATACACCGGTCTCTTTGAGCAGACTAACCGTGCTTTCTGGTAATCTTCTCAGTGCTTCAATGTCTGCACTCGCCGCAGCTATTTGATTAATAATTTCATCAATATTGTTATCTATTTGTTCAAATGTCATTGTGTTATTCATTTTATATATTCCTTAAATTACCTGTACTCGCCACACTTCACGATTCATCGAAAGCTCCGTCATGGGCAACCTTCCGTGTAGGGTGTAATGATTGTCTACTATGATTAAGTCGCCATCCTGCCAGTCATGGGCAATCATGCAGCGCTCGTCATAACACAAGGCGTTGACTTCAGAGATCAGCGCATTAAATGCATTGCTTTCAAGTTGCTCTGAACTCAGTTCAAAAGTTTGCAATTGAGAGTCGCTACCCTCTTGATAACGCAGCAGTAACTCACCATTTTTAGGGTGTTCAAACACCAAAGGATAAACGCGCGGCACACCACCAAAATAAGTCATCTTTGTGGAATAGATAACTTCTGTTTCTTGCCACTCTCTCACCTTTTTTCGACCAGCGAGCTTCAACACATTACGGCTGTCAACAATCGTTGTTTGCCCTTCGCCGGGCTGCGCAGCGGTTTTACAGTAAAGTAAAAAGGTTGATGCGTAGAAACGCTCATTATCAATAACACGCTCATGATCGAGCGGTAACATACTCAAATCCCAATGTAATGGTGTTTTTTCAATGGAGTGAACAAATCCATGAGGTTTTTCTTCAGGCTTCACCACGTGAACTGGTCCAAACTGCCATTGATAAATCTCACCAAAAGGCGCGGTTAACTCGACTAATTCCTGCTCTTCTTCAAGGCCTGCATTTGGTAGTAAAACAAAACCAAACTCTTGACTTAACATCGTGAGGAATTGAGGCGACAACTCTTGATAGGTCATATCCGAAGGTAGGTTTATTCTCAGCCCGAAACGCGGTGACTTCAGCACTTCAAATTGTATTGCTGTAAAGCGCGCTTCTGAAACTTCAATATACATCCAGTTGCTATTTTCGAAAGTCACATTAGCAACATTGAGCTCTTTAGCCGTTGCATGAGGCATCAACTCGACATTGCCATTCAAACGCATCACAGGAACAGCATGCCAAGGTGCTAGCACTTGTTGATTGTTCGCCGATAAAGCGATAGTAAACTTTGGCCCTGTATTGTCGTATCGGTGCGTTGATAAACGGATATGGTTTGAGAATCGTTCATTGATGCTATGCGTCAGCGCCTTTCCTCGAAACATCATCTCGTAGGCTTTATCGCATATGCTTGCTAAGTAATCGTCTCTATCATTTTGCGAGAGATGTACAAGACAAACATCGTTATATAGGTAGCTACATAAGTCATCATGTTCGATGCGAAGCTGCGCATCTTTTTTAACCTTGTCAGTATAATTTTGTAGTGCTCTGGGATTCGTCGTTAAATTCTTAAGTAGCTGCTTTCTTAGATAAGCAGAGTCATACTCTGAGTTTGCTTTTTCTAATTGACATAAATCGGTTAAATCTGCCCATTGTATGTCATGAGTTATGGTTAACGTTCTTAATGCCGCATTGTATTCCTGCATAATAGCGTCATCGACACCAACAAGATCTGAGAAAGTTGCGCCATCACTAATAATGGTTAATTTCGCGCCAACTGGATAAATATCTTGGATATCATCACACAAAGACTGCATCCGCTCTAAGGCCAATACCTCACCATAATCTGGTAAGTTAGAAAATGATTTCGCATCTATATTTGGTGATTTGCAAGGAAACCCAGGTAGCACAAGTTGCACTGCTTGCTCTTGGCTCGTAAATGCCGCAATGGCTTTTGCGAGCTCAGCTCGACCCTGCTTTGCAAAACCGTCACCAGTTTGTACTAAGTACTTTTCGATAACATCAGCTACCCGAGTATTAATATCATCATTTAACCCAGCCTCTAGTTTTTCATCTAAAACCTTCCAAGCAGGGAAGTCATCTAATGACCAAATCTGATTGATTAAGGCATTTTTCTCTGCTCGGCTCCAGCCTAAGTGGCGGATCGCAAAATGCCCAAATAACAGCGAAGCTCGGTAGTTGGCAGCGCAATGTAATAGCACATTGTTATCTTGATTATCCAACAGCAATGCTTCTACTTTCGCAAAGTCGGCAAGAGTTGGGTTCGCAAAATCAATTGGGTAATAAATATATGTCGCAGCGAGCTTTTCAACTAGCTCAGCTTCATTCTCGATAGAATAACGCTCGTCATATGGTGCAATATTGATAACGCAATTCACACCATTTGCTATCAACACTTCAAACTCATGTGCTGATGGCTGACCTGCTAATGCAACCTTATCGTTTATTTTTATGTAATTGTAAATTTCCATGATGTTCTCTTAAACACTTCCTAAAATTGATTTTTGTAATTCTGTAGCCGAACTCACAATTTCATCGGCTTTAAGCTTAAGCTGCTCTGCTACGCCGTACCCCCAAGTAACAAACCTGAAATCAATATTCGAGGCCTGTGCCGTGCGCTGATCGACTTCAGAGTCACCAATAAACACCACCTCATTAGGTTGAACGCTAAGCTTTTCAATAAGCCTTAAAGTCTGAGTAGGATTCGGCTTTTTGAGCGCTTCATCAGCGACACCTTGAATTGCATCGAATGCGAAATGCTTAAAGCAGTACTCCAATACATCCAGCGCCTGACGGTGATATTTATTGGTTACAACTGCGGTTTTCACTCCCTGTGCATGCAAGCTTTCAAGTAACTGCACTATGCCGGGATAAACAGTGAGCTGAGTGAATAGGTTGTCGTCATATACTTTGTTGTATGCAGCTACAGTCTCATGTAACGATCCAGTAGAGGCTCCGCACAGTGCTTGCAGCATGTTTGCACTTCCCTTACCAATAAATGGTAAAACAACATCTTGCTCCACCGCGTCAAGACCGTCTTTTCCGCGCAAAATATTGACGCTAGTGGTGATGCTGCTGAGCGTGTCAATCAAGGTGCCATCCAGATCGAAAATTGCGAGCTTATACATGCGCTGCAGCTCCATTTTCCCAAGACATAACATAATGACTTGGCGCTCCTTGACTAAACATCAATCGGTGACTGCTTTCGCTCACCATATTTCTGTGAGCAAGGTGAATTTGATCCTTTTTCAGTACCGCGACTGAGTGCCATGGTGTGCGCCAGCAATCTGCTGAATTAGCGAGTTTGATACCGATTTTTTGCGAAATTCTAAATTGTGGATGAATAGATAATCTCAAGGCTTCTGGGTATCTCACTTCTAGCAACTTACTCCAAGCATTACTTCGAAGTATTACCCTTAAGGCCGTAGACTTAGCCGCTTTTTGTACCTGAGTTTTACTCACCCCAGCAAACTCAACTAAACCAAGAAAATCCTCAAATAAGAACTTAGTTATTCCTTGATACATGGAGCGAGTTTCTTTTTCGCTTTGCGAGCGATTTGTTAAACTAACCAATGACTCACCATAGCGGATCATTAACTCTTCTCGCATCGCGTCTAAACATTTTATTTCGGGGAAGGCATCTTTAATGTCGTAAAAATCGAATTGGGTAGGATAATTGCTGGCGTAATATTCTTTGATAGCCTCGGTATAGCTATGTACGTCTGTATCGGGGATCCGTACAAGATCAGAGAACACATACCCATCGGAACAAATTAATACCTTTACACCCGGCGAATAGATTTTTTCAATTCTG
The DNA here is from genome assembly GCF_001709235.1 of Pseudoalteromonas sp. BMB. NCBI lineage: Bacteria > Pseudomonadati > Pseudomonadota > Gammaproteobacteria > Alteromonadales > Pseudoalteromonadaceae > Pseudoalteromonas > Pseudoalteromonas sp. BMB. Next base: position 79,007 of record NZ_MBQA01000170.1, on the reverse strand, counting down.
TCGCAAAGTACATGAAGCATATCGATAGAATGCTTCTCGGCTAAATCCGGGTATTTACTTAATGTTTTATTGCGATTTGGTGATTTTCCCGGATAGGCCGGTAATACCATTGTTATCGGCTCACCCTTCGCGACCATCCGCTCTATTTTATCTAAGTGAGGATACAGTTCATCTTCACTTAAATACTCATGGATCTCGTCCGCTTGCGAAACTTCGGACTCTACCAACTTTCGCTCACGAAATACGAGTTGCAGTATCTGACGGGATAACTCCGCTACATTCTGGTTTGACATAAATCTCAGTCCTTATAAACTTATTTCATCCAATGCTTGGCGCTTTAGCGAAAATATCGCTAAGCCAAAACATGGTTATTATTTTGCGTACTTCTTTGATTTAATTTTGAAAACCACGCAGGGTCTGCGAGTAGCGCTCGACCTACTGCAATCAAGTCGAACTCATTTTCTTCTAGTCCCCGGATCAAGCTTTCATAAACATGTTGACTGGCGCTTGACGGCCCACCGAGCAAGAAGTCATTACCAAGTCCGACTCCCCCAACGGCTATACAAGGTTTTTGTGTAATCGCTTTTGTCCAGCCTGCTAGTGTCCTTTCACTGCCTTCAAATCCAGGCTCCCAAAACCTTCTTGTGCTCGTATGAAAAACATCCACACCGGCCTCGGAAACTGTTTGCAAGAAAGGAGCTAATTCTTCTGGTGATTGGAAAACACGCGCTGAAAAATTCTGGATCTTCCATTGAGACCAACGGAAACCGATTGTGAAGTCGGGACCAACCGCATCACGGATAGCAGTCACAACCTCGGCAGCAAAGCGATAACGGTTTTTTGCCCCACCACCGTATTGGTCACTTCGTAAGTTAGTCACTTGCCATAAGAATTGATCGATCAAGTATCCATGGGCAGCATGTATTTCAATACCATCAAATCCGCAAAGCTGCGCATTCTTGGCAGCATTTGCATACGCAGCAATGACCTCGTCAATTTCCTTGATGGTTAGCTTTTTGCCATTTGGTATATTTGGCGCTGAGAGTCCGCTGGGGCTAACTGCAGGTACACCAACTTCAGGTGGCATTGCAGCTTCTCTTACACCACCGACATGCCAAAGCTGCGCAAAGATCTTACTGTCAAAGCGGTGCACTTCATTAACCACTTTGCGCCAACCCGACAGTGCGGATTCCGAATACATAAGCGGGACGTTGAAATGTCCATTAGCAGATGCATGCGGAATAACGGTTCCCTCTGTAATGATGAGACCAACGCCATGCTTTGCTCTTTGTCCGTAGTGTTCGACTTGCACCTTACCAGGAATATGCTTTACAGAGCTTTCCTGAGTCATAGGTGCCATCACAACTCGATTGTTGAGCTGTAGATTCGATATTGAGACTGGCGCATTTATCGAACTAACCAGTTTATTTAAATACTCCATTTTGGTTCCATCATTAAATAAATAATAGAATTATTGTATGTTTTCGTAGAACCTTTTTTATGGCAATTACCGACCAAAACCAGCCAATTATTGACACAAGATATAAACACAATAAACAACTTTGTTACAAAATATTTATTATGTTAATCACAAACAAAAAAGCCCCTAAAAAGGGGCAAAAATCAAAAGGGAAATTTTAAAAGTGAAAATAACTAATATTGCAGGATATTCATTTAAATAATGAATATTTAAAAATAATACTCAATACTTAGCTGAATAAAGTCATCTTTTTTCGTGCTAAAAAACGGATCGTTTTCTCTGGTTTCATCCCCGACCCATATCTCACCTCTTAATCTCAAAGCGGGAGTAATTCGTGTACTACCTTCGACTCTAAACATCGACCAGTGATGCGCATCAATATCATGAATGGCACCGATCAATAACTCAGACCCAGAAACGTCATTTATTGCAACTCGAACCCCAAAAAAGGCGTCATTCTGAAAACTGGAAGTGCTGTTTTCATCTAATTCATCAAAGCTATATTCAACCAAATAACCTAAATCTGCTTGACCTAAAGCACCTGCGTGTGTGTACTCAAAACCGCTAGTATGCGCGATAGCCCAATCATGTAGGCCTTTTCGATAAATGGTTTCATTCTTAACCAGCCATCCGCCGAAAACCCCCTGAACTTCCAATCCATACTGGGTAAGTTGGCTGTAATAAGGTGTATAGTGGCCATTTTCAAGTAGCATGCTCGGTGTACGATTTGTACCAATAAAATATGAAGCGGCAAGCTCCCAACTATCAAAAGAATTTGTCGCTCTCAATGCGAAATCTGTATGGCTATTTTTTTGGCTATCTTCAAATTTAGACTGCGAACTAATGACAACATCAGGATGTAAACGCTGTACTTTGCTAGCAAAATTTCGCTCTCTAAAGTATGGCATTACAAACATTTGCAGCGAACCGCTGCCATGAAGCCAATTGAGTTGTAGCATAGGCTGACCGAGCTTATCTTCGCCATCAATACTACTTAAAACATCGGTCTGGTTCACAATATCAACTAAATGCTGGGACTCAGTAACGCCCCAAAATACCTCACTCACTCCTATCTTTGCATCAAAGTTACCATTAATGTAACTCAGATTAAGCTCTCTAAAATCTAACTGATGTCTTGCGGCCCCGAGGCTGTCGTACCTCGCATAAGGTTTGGCAAGTGCACTCCAATTTGTATTGATTGGCAGGTATATTTCAGGCTCAATAAAAATCAAAGATTGACTCTCATGGTGCTCTGGTTGCGCATCCGTATATTGTCGCTGGCTGAAATTCGCAGTTCCTCTAATGTCCACATCCGCAATACAAGCAAAGGTGGTTAACACACCGACTAACAGCATCATTATTAACTTCATCTCTAATCCTTTGCTGCTTGGCTGAGTGAACACTCACTCAGCCAATCATTTTTTACCTAATACGTGACAAGTTTGCTTGTGCAAAATTCGTCAATCGTACTCCTTGGCTAATATTATAATTATCAAAAGAAATCGTAGTTTGCGTGCCCTTTTGATGGTTCACCATCAGCAAATCGTCAACGCGCCAAAATCTCTCGTTGTAAAGCTGATAGCCTTTAAAATGCTGAGTTTTTAAAGCACTCCCTTTACGATCAAAATATTCTATTTGAAGCGGTATCGTGCGCTTTTTATCCAACCAAACAAGCTGTTTTGAATACCCTGAGTTTTCATATACCGGAGTACGCTCAACAACATTGACCGCTTGGCCTTCAAATTCATCCTCCCGGATAAACTTGTAGGTATACTTTTCAACTTCTTGTGAACTCATATCTTCGTATGCAAAATCACTTCCCATAAAAGGGCCTGACTTGTTACTAGACGAAATACGCTTTACTCGCTTAAGCGCTGGTAAGTAAAGCCACTGATCATCATCTCCAACCTTATGGCTAAACGACAGCATCACAGTACCTTTCACATCATATGGGGTATCAAATACCACCAAACTTTTGTCTCCATCATCCTCAACTTCAAGCATCTCATTTCTAACCTTACGGATATTTTGATTACCCGCTCTGTCTTGCAGCGTCATGGTGATATCAACAGTTTGATCTACCCAACCAGAATCCACTTGATCTGCCAGCTGGGCAAGTTGTAGTCCTTTATCTTCATCGCTCGCTGCAAATGTGAGTGTCGAGCTAGCTAGTAAGCTAGTTGCCACAAAAACCTTTTTTAAATTCAGCATATTATTTCTCCTTATGATGCTAGTTGCGCGTTGATTAATCTTTCATCTGCAGCTCGTTGCTCGGCACGGTCAACAAACAAAATGATCGCTGGAAGTAAAATGTTGATGACTAATAGAGCTGCTACAACAGTTAACGCAGACATCAAACCTAAAGAGCTATTTAACGAGAAAGAAGACATCGTTAGTACGGTATAACCTGCAATTAACGTAACTGACGTAAATAGCAAGGCATTACCCACATTTTGATACGCGTATTTAATAGCATCGGCAGGAGCAAGGTTAAATTGCTCTTTACCACGCAAGTATTTGATCATGAAGTGAACACAGTTATCGACAATGACACCCAGAGTTGCAGACACCACAATAGAAACTTCCATTCCGGCCTGCCCTCTTAACAGCGTCCAAGCACCAAACGCGAAGATCGCTGGTAATACATTAGGTAATACACTAATAAGGCCATATTTGATGTTACGCATTGCAATAAATACGACAATACAAATCATAATGAGGGATAATAATGTGCCTGTGACCATTCCTTGAATATTCACATCAGACTGGTGAGCAAAGATCACCGTAGCGCCTGAACCGATTGCATGCATATAAGCTGGCGCATTATTTTTTAACCATGCTTCGCCTTTAGCTGCCGCCTCTCTTAGCTCATTAGTTGAAACATCTTTCATCGTAATGACTACCTTTGAGCTAGATTTATCCATATTGATCTGATTGGTTAGATCTAGACCGTATGGTAATGACATTTCGTATAACAGTAAGTATTGCGCAGCGAGCTCTTTATTTTCAGGTATACGATAAAAGCTTGGATCATCACCATGAAGGTTTTTATTTAATCGCTTCATGGTATCGGTCAAGACGCTCACATTATAAACGTTATCAAAACTACGATAGTATTTCGCAAAATCATCTAGCGTATTTAAATATTCAGCATCACTAATTCCCTGAGAGCCTAGAGACTGAAGGTTAAACTCAATACTGTATAACCCTGTTACATTTTTCTGAACAAAGTCTGCATCATTTCTAAACTGTGTTTTGTCAGAGAAATACTCAACCCATCTATCATCTAATTTAAGATTTGGAATAGGGATCATAAAAGCAATAGTTAATGCAGAGAAAATAATAATGACGGTCTTATATTTACTTTCAATAAAGTGAGAAAGTTTTGCCCAAATTTTATCTGAAAATTTCGTATCTTGCTCTTTTTGCTTAATCCAATTTGGTAAAATATACAGTAAGCAAGGCAATAATGTGATCGATAAAACAAACGCAATAAATACACCAATCGCTGTAATATTGCCTAAGTCATGGTAAGGAGGTGCATCAGCAAAGTTCAAGGCAACGAAACCAATAATCGTTGTTAAACTAGTCAGTAAAATTGGCAAGAAGTTAACCGACATTGACTCTTTAATTGCTTCGGCATTGCTCACACCACGGCGTTTTGCAATAACAAAACTCATTATGATATGAACAGAGTCAGCAACTGCTAATGTCAGAATAATAGTCGGGGCAATTGAAGATGGAGCAGTAAGCGGGATACCAAGCCAGCCAACAATTCCCATAGTTGTAATAGTCGATAAGTGCACTATTGCAACTGTCATTAATACCTGCAATACAGAGCGGAATAACACCAGTAATATTGCCAACATCACCATATACATAACAGGCATGATGTTCACGATATCTTGCATACCTATCTCAGCAAAAGCGTGGTTTAGCATATGTACGCCAGATAATCGAACTTCTACCGGGTACTGAGCTTCAAGCTCTTGAGCCAATTCTCTCACTGCAGATACGGCCTCAGAAGTTTCCATAGGCGACTTACCAGGAAGCGTTAGCACCACATTGACACCTGTATGTTCCCCATTTTGAGAAACAATACGGTTTTCCAACATAGGTTCAGCAAGCGCAACCTGACGGATGTAATCAATATTAGAGCCGATTAATTCACTTTCAGATTTAAATAAGTGCGCGACAGTAAGATCATCATCATTTGCTACTGTATTTTGATAATTGCTCAATGAGTCAACTCTCGTCGCATAAGGAACTTTCCAAGCTTCTTCCGTTGCATGTAACACAGCAGATAGCACAGCTTTGTCGAATACAGTTCCCCCAGACTTAGGGCTAATAGAAATATAGATGCTATCGGAAAGTGCATAATCACTTTCTAATTCATCCATCGCAGCAATCACAGGTGATGGCGAACCAAAGTAGTACCTGTAGTCACTACTAAAGCCAACCCTGCTTTGTCCAAGACTTGTGGCTATACAAATGGCGACGACTATCAGCGTAACCACATATCGAAAACGTATCAGCAACTCAGTAAAGCGTTTCATTTTGCTTGGCTGAGATGCAATTTGAGTTTCAATGCTCAAAATAGAACTCCCCTGTCGGATTAAAATCACACTAAATTAACATTACACCCCAAATTGTATGCAAAACGTAAACGTGGTATCATTGCATAATTGGACCAAATACGGACAGTTTCTGACAATGATAAGGATTGGGCTTTTTTTATACCCACATTGCATGCCTGCAGGATTATTTTACTTTTTAGACTTATTAGAGACCGTTAATAACCGGCTATCTCAACCCGCATTTGAGGTATCTTGGGTAGGCTTAGAGAAAACTGAAGTCACATGCGCACACAACATCAAGCTCAACGTCGATAACGTTATCAATGACTATCAATACGACGCGATATTATTACCTGGCTTTTGGGGAAGTACTGATCTCCATTGCTTGCCTATTACCTATGGGCGATTAATTAACGAGCTAAAAAAGTTACCAAGCGAAACGCAAGTTTGGTCATATTGCACCGGCGTCGCATTACACGCGGAGTCTGGGCGCTTAAATCAAACGAAAGCCACGATTACATGGTGGTTAACGGATCAAGCGGCTTCACGCTTTTCTAAAGTAAAATGGAATAATCATTTAGCGTGTATTTATCACCCTGATGGTGACGCCACAACTTCTGGCGCCAATGGCTATTTACAAATATTCCATAATCTTATGCGACATAAATTCGAAGAAAGTGTTGCGCGAGATGTATTCAAATTTTTAGTACTACCTCGACCACATTTAGACTATTTGCCCTTTAGGCACTTGGATCTGGTTTATCTTGACGATCCGTTATTGAAAAAAGTATTTCATTGGGTTGATAAGACACTCGCATGCGACCTATCTGTATCAAACCTTGCAGACCATTTGAACTTAACTGAGCGAACACTAGCAAGAAGAGTCAAGACGCTGCTCAACATGACCGTTCTAAAATTAATAGAGCAAATCAAGATTAATCGCGCCTGCGAGCTCTTAGTTTTGACATCACAAACAATCAACGTCGTGAGCGATAACTTAGGTTATAATGATGACAGCCAATTTAGGCGGACATTTAAGCGAATAACAGGACTTACTCCAAAAGAATATAGAAGCCAATTCAAAGATCACGATGAGTTGTCTGAGAAACAACGAGATATGCTTTATTAAGTGTGGTACGCAGCCTAACCTCAAGATTAGTACCAAGTAGCCTTACTACGGGCTCCATTTGAAGGAGTAAATCTGACGCTAACTGCGTTAAAAATTTCTCATTTAGAACTAAATAACCTGAACTCGGGATAACAACTTGTTCTCTAGCAGTTGTTATCCCTTACTACTACTGCGTTAAATTTGCTTGCAATAGGCCAGCTATTGACGCACAAATTTGCCTTGTATTTAACCTGAGCTGCGGATAATTAATGCCTTTCTAGCAGCCAGCTTTAGCGCTAACTGCGTTGAATTCACTTCCAATAGCCAGCTATTGGTGCGTAAATTCGTCTAGTTATCCTTAAAACTCTCTGGCTAGATAAGGGGATAATTTAATGTGTGTTTAAAAACAATTAGTTAGTTCATTCCTTATCCAAACCTCAGGTTATTTAGAAATAACTTCTGGCTAGAGTGATACTGCAACCTTTAAATTATTGAATTAACTTACTTCTTATCCCGAATTCAAGTTAAATAGCAAAATTTTCGTCTGGTTATCGACAAGATTTTCTCGCTTTAAAAATAGACTACTTAATTAAGCGAACTGGGATAAGACACGACACAATTTAAGCCAAGTGTGGTTTAAGGAAATTATTGCCAACTTACTACCTGACATTTAATCCCTAAACCCTTAAAATATGGAGCTTTGAAAATCTGTTTGGAATGACCATGCAAGCCGTTATCGAACAACTTAATGAAAATCTCAAAATCATATACCGCCAAGCGCTGGATGCTGATAAAAAACTCGATGAATTGCAGCAGCAAGGTCACGGTAAGTTTAAAGCGTTATTTACAGAAGAAGCGGGGTTTACGTTTGAAGCAAAACGCTTTAAACCGTATGTTTTGGATGTTGCAGCCGACGTTGAAGGCCTATCGACAACTGAAGAAATTGACGAGCAAAAACTCGCACTGGTTGTCAAAAAGTTACAATCCTTACTACAGCTACTGGCTACATTTAAATAGCCAACTAGTTAACCAAACACGCAGCTTGGCCGCTGCGTGTAAGCTTATCTCAAGGCTAATGCCGGTTAATTAACTAACTTTTTTCATCAAGTCATCTTCAAACCAGTCAGTTAAAAGACGCTTTTCATAATAAAAAGATTCGTCCATGCCTCTTTTGATTCTATCCATGAACGACATATCTTTTAACGTCACGCCATTTTCCTCTGAGATGGTTTTACCAGATTTATCTGTTAACTTATAGCTAATTTCAAAACGGGGGAAATGGATTGGTTTAATCACCCGAATATCAGTAGTGCCGTAATGAACATCACCAGCAAGGTCTATCTCATCAAAGGTAATGGCGAGCTTGTAGCCCTCGGGTAATCTAGTCGCTAATTCTTCTAGGTGCTTCTGTAATTGCTTTTCAACCCGCTTATGAAATGAACCTCGCGTTTCATTTCCTGGTCTAACATCGCGATACTCTTTAAAGTCCTTCCAAGTCACAGCGACCTCACCTGCATTGACAAACAAGGGAGTCATAAATAAAGCAAGTATTGCAATTTGTGTTTTCATCTTTGGATCTCCTTCAAACTCTACCATCACCTTACTCCTTCATTGTGCGAAGTAAAGCAAGATCACACCCTTTTACGCAGTGTGACATTTGACTACATTTACATAACCAACCTAAAGCTGTACACAAAAGTTGGCTAGCTGAATGAAAAACTAAGTTCACTAATACTATTCCACCCTAGATCAGTGCTTTCTCAAAAGCAATGTAGGTTTTCGGAGCTATTAAAAACAAAGTTAAAGCACTCTTAAGGAATCACAATTGCTAGCGTTCAAGTTAGCTTATAGTTAGTAAGACCGAAATTAGGGTAAATCGTTCTCAAACGAATGTAATGACGCCGAATGGATATTAAAATGAATAGTCATAAAAGCTCCTTTTTGTACTGCCTTAGTATCGGTAGTATTCCTATTTTACTTTATCATATTGTGTTGGATTTTATGGCTGTTATACATCGGTTTGTTAGCCCACCTAAGCATGTTGCTGCTACTAGTCTATTTGTGTGAAACAGCACAAAGCACATTTTTTACAACACATGGGCGTTAAATCGATCCCCCCCACTTTATCCCCCAAAAATGATGACGCTTTAGCAAATTTCAGACATAAAAAAACCCTAACATCAAACTGTTAGGGTTTTTCTAAAGCGTGTAGTGCTTAGGAGATGATGTTTTTACATCATACCGCCCATGCCACCCATGCCGCCCATGCCGCCCATATCTGGACCAGCAGCTTCTTCTTTCGGAATTTCAGCAACCATCGCTTCAGTGGTGATCATAAGACCAGCAACCGATGCTGCGAACTGAAGTGCAGAACGCGTTACTTTAGTTGGGTCTAGGATACCCATTTCGATCATGTCGCTGTATTCGCCAGTTGCAGCGTTGTAACCGTAGTTACCTTCGCCAGCTTTAACTGCGTTAACCACAACTGATGCTTCGTCACCTGCGTTTGAAACGATTTGACGAAGTGGCGCTTCCATCGCACGAAGTGCCACTTTAATACCGTGGTTTTGGTCTTCGTTGTCACCAGTTAGCGATTCAAGCTTGCTCGCTACGCGAACTAGCGCAACACCACCACCAGGTACTACACCTTCTTCAACCGCTGCACGAGTTGCGTGTAGTGCATCTTCTACGCGGTCTTTTTTCTCTTTCATTTCAACTTCAGTTGCTGCGCCAACTTTGATTACTGCAACACCGCCTGCAAGTTTTGCCATGCGCTCTTGTAGTTTCTCTTTGTCGTAGTCAGAAGTTGCTTCTTCGATTTGTGCTTTGATCTGAGATACACGACCATCGATTGCTTCTTGCTCGCCAGCACCGTCAATGATAGTTGTATCATCTTTAGTGATAACCACGCGCTTAGCTGTACCTAAGTCTTCAACCGTAGCTTTCTCAAGCTCAAGGCCAATTTCTTCAGAGATAACCGTACCACCAGTTAGTGTCGCGATATCTTGTAGCATTGCTTTACGACGGTCACCAAAGCCAGGTGCTTTAACCGCAGCAACTTTCACGATACCACGCATGTTGTTTACAACCAGAGTTGCCAGCGCTTCACCTTCAAGGTCTTCAGCAATGATTAGTAGCGGCTTGCTTGTTTTAGCAACAGCTTCTAGTGTAGGAAGAAGTTCACGAATGTTAGAGATCTTCTTGTCTACTAGAAGGATATGTGGGTTATCTAGCTCAACTTGGCCCTTTTCAGCGTTGTTGATGAAGTACGGAGAAAGGTAACCACGGTCAAACTGCATACCTTCAACTACATCTAGTTCGTTCTGTAGTGATTGGCCTTCTTCTACAGTGATAACACCAGACTCGCGACCTACTTTTTCCATTGCTTCTGCAATAATGTCACCAATCTCTTTATCAGAGTTAGCTGAAATCGTACCAACTTGTGCAATCGCTTTTGCGTCTGAACAAGGCACTGAAAGCGTTTTTAACTCTTCAACAGCAGCGATAACTGCTTTGTCGATACCACGCTTAAGGTCCATTGGGTTCATACCCGCAGCAACTGACTTAAGACCTTCGTTCACGATAGCTTGCGCAAGAACAGTTGCAGTTGTAGTACCGTCACCCGCTGCGTCATTAGCTTTAGACGCAACTTCTTTAACCATTTGTGCGCCCATGTTCTCGAACTTATCTTCAAGCTCGATCTCTTTCGCAACAGATACACCGTCTTTAGTGATAGTTGGTGCGCCGAATGACTTTTCTAAAACAACGTTACGGCCTTTAGGACCTAGTGTTACTTTTACTGCGTCTGCTAGTACGTTTACGCCTTTTAGCATTTTTGTACGAGCGTCACCTGCAAAACGAACTTCTTTAGCTGCCATGTTATAAATTCCTCTTAAATTCTGTTGTCGATTAAACTAAAAAGTATTAATTATTCTACGATGCCTAAGATGTTATCTTCACGCATGATCAGGTACTCTTGACCTTCGATCTTTTCAGTTTTTTCGATGTAAGAGCCGAACAACACTGTGTCGCCAGCTTTTACTTGTAGTGCTTTAGTTTCACCATTGTCCAACACGCGGCCGTTGCCTACTGCAACTACTTCACCACGTGAAGACTTTTCAGCTGCAGAACCAGTTAACACAATGCCGCCAGCTGACTTTGTTTCTTCTTCAAGACGCTTAACAATGACGCGATCATGTAAAGGACGAATGTTCATTTATATAGTTCTCCTAACAGTTTCTGAACAATGACAGAAATAATGCTTTTTTAAGGCGGTGTTACATCCACAGGTTGTGGTTAACACACGCAATTTTAATTGCTTTCATTTATGGGGATGGGCAAATTAAAACCCAAGAGAAAAAACCAAAAAAATTTAGTCTTTTCTTTCGTATTCGCCTTCAATCGTTGTAGAAGAATTTCTACTCGATTGATTTTTAAATGGATCTCTAATTTCTTCCTGCTGATCCGCACGCTCGTCGCGTGATTGATTAGCAAACGGTGACTGACCTGAGTGCATGCCTGTTTGCACTCTTACGGTGGCATGAGCTAAAAGCGACTGCGCCAGTCTTTTTCTAACGGCTGGGGTTAACAGTAAAAAACCTAATACATCAGTCATGATCCCAGGCGTCATCAATAGCACACCGGCAATGATCACACACAAACCGGTAAATAAATCTTGTGCAGGCAATTGCCCACGAGACATCTGTTGCTGTACGTTGACATAAGCGCCAAGACCCTGCTGTTTAACCAGTCTTGCCCCTAAAATGGCGGTACCAATTACAAGCGCAATGGTAGCAAAACCGCCTATCACCTCGCTAACTTGGATCAGCAAAGCAATTTCAATAATCGGAATAGCGATAAACAAAATAAATAAGAATCTAAACATACTTTCTCCAAATCTACGAAAGATAAATATGGGTGCAAAGGTCTTAATTCAAGCGATACAAGTAAGACGCTTTAGAAAAGAGGAGCTATCCGCTAAGATGCCATTACTAACCCTAAAATGGAAATGGCAATGGGCGTAAGATATAAACTCGTCTTATCTACATGCGATTCGGTTGCAGAAGCGCGTAAGATTGCAACGCAACTTGTAACGCAAAAACTTGCAGCTTGTGTGAACCTAATCCCGGCAGTGGAATCTATTTATGTTTGGGAAGGTCAGGTTGAACATACACAAGAGACCAAGCTGTTAATCAAGACAAAATCCGAAAAACTAGAGCAAGTGATGACCGCTATTCGCGACTTACACAGTTATGATGTCCCAGAAATTCAAGTCGTGGACGTCACTAGCGGCAACTTAGCTTATTTCAAATGGATGGACGAGGTATTATTGTAATGCGACTCTTAGTAGTTCTTTTCTCATTGCTGATGTGGTTTCCCGCGCAAGCAAACAATGCGGTGCTAGACAGCTTACTGGCTCCTAAACAACAGACTTTTTTACCAGTAAAAGAAGCATTCAAGTTCGATTTTGACCAGCAAGGCAACACCTTGTTTGTAGGTTGGGACATCGCCGACGGCTATTACTTATATAAGAAGAATCTTCAAATTATCGCCAAACAAGCCGACATCCAAGTGCCACAGCTTGAAAAAGGGGAGATGATTGAAGATGAGTTTTTTGGTCGCACTGAAGTCTACTTTAATAACTTATCTGTTATCTCTAAGCTCAGTAATATCGAGCAAGGTGCAATCGTAAAAATACGCTATCAGGGCTGCGCCGAAGCTGGACTTTGCTACCCGCCAGAAATTGTAGAAGTGCCGTTAAGCACGATTGCAGGAGAAAAGCCAAAGACCACACCAACCAAAGCTCCTGAAACAAAAGCTCCTGAAACAAAAGCACCTGAGACAAAAGCAGAAGCTCAAAGCGAAAGCGCGCCTGTGGATGACGATAATTTGTCTTTCACTGAGCAGTTAATGCAGCGCAGCTTACTTGCGAATATTTTGACGTTCTTTGGCCTTGGTATTGGCCTTGCGTTTACCCCTTGTGTATTCCCGATGTTCCCAATTTTGTCGAGCCTCATCGCCGGTCAACAAGGCCTTTCGACTAAAAAAGCCTTCAGTTTGTCTTTTGTTTATGTGCAAGGTATGGCGGTCACTTACGCTGCACTTGGGTTAGTCGTTGCGTATTTCGGTGGCCAAATTCAAGGCTACTTGCAGCATCCAGCGGTACTTATCAGCTTTAGTATATTGTTCGTCGCACTCGCGCTATCTATGTTTGGGGTTTACGAAATTCGTTTGCCTAGCGGCATGATGGATAAACTCACTCAGCTCAGTAACAAGCAAAAAGGCGGCAATTACTGGGGCGTATTCATTATGGGTGTGCTTTCTGGACTTATTGCATCGCCCTGCACCACGGCTCCACTTTCTGGCGCGCTATTATTTGTCGCGCAAAGCGGTGATTATGTGGTGGGCGCGGTAACGCTATATGCCCTTAGCTTGGGCATGGGCCTACCGCTATTACTGCTAGGTACCTCAGGTGGAAAATTACTGCCAAAAGCAGGAGGCTGGATGGATCAGGTCAAAACGCTATTTGGTTTTGTGATGCTCTTCGTACCGCTTATCCTTTTAGAGCGCATACTCGATGCGACAGTGATTATCTCACTTGCCGGTGGGCTCGCCGTAGCGACAGCACTCTACTTGCATTATTGGCAAAGCCAATTACAGGCAGGCAAAGGTAAAACCACATTGTGGGGCTTTGCGGTCACCCTGTTTATCGTTGGCTTATATGCATTAAAAACAAGCTTGTTTCCAGCACCTACAGCTGTTGTAAGTACTGCATCGACTCAAACCGAGACCGTTACCGGAGAGCAGAAGTTTAAGCTACTACCTGACTTAGCCGCGCTTAAAGTCGCCGTTGCTGAGGCCAATGCAAAAGGCAAAGTGCCTATCGTTGATTTATACGCAGAGTGGTGTGTCGCGTGTAAAGAGTTTGAGAAATACACTTTCCCGAAACCTGAAGTACAAGCACAGTTCAAAGATTATGAGCTATTAAAGCTCGACTTGACCAAAGCCAATGACAACACCCAAGAGATCATGGAAGCATTTACGGTGTTTGGTTTACCGACTATTTTAATCTTTGATAGCCAAGGTAATGAGATGCCAGCACACCGCATCACAGGCTTCTTAGATGCAAAAGACTTTGCTGCCCATCTAGAAAAGGCCAAGCAGGACGCAAAGTAACCATTTTAGGGGCAAGCACACTTGCCCCCTCTTCCCTTCTGATTAGACCAGTATTTTGCTGCTATTTACCTCGAACTCTCTATAATACTCCACGAAATGGAGAAATATTTGCTATTTGCTGGAATTCGGCTTAAGTTAACAAGCCATACAGTCTAAATTTTTGGCTAATGCTTTAGTTAAAGGAAGTTCGCGTAATATGTCTGCAAAATTAAAGATTTTATTAGTAAACGGCCCTAATTTAAATATGCTAGGTCGCCGTGAGCCGCACAAGTACGGCACGCAGACTCTCAACGAAATTGTTGACGCATTAACTGAATATGCAGAAGCACAGCAAGTCAGCTTGTCACACATTCAAAGTAATAGTGAAGCGCAGCTAATCGAAGCTATTCACGCTCAATATGAACAATGCGATGCGATTATCATTAATCCCGCCGCATTTACCCATACGAGCATTGCCCTTCGAGACGCTTTACTTAGTGTGGACATCCCTTTTTATGAAGTACACATCACCAATGTGTACGCCAGAGAGCCATTTCGTCACAAGTCTTATTTTTCTGATGTGGCGGAAGGCGTGATATGTGGATTAGGCGCGTTGGGCTATCGTGCTGCACTTGATGCAGCGTTAGCGCAATTGCGAAAACAAAATAACTCAAATTAACTAACAGGCGGGTCATTGTATGGATATTCGCAAGATCAAAAAACTTATCGAGCTAGTAGAAGAATCAGGTATTGCAGAGCTAGAAATCACTGAAGGTGAAGAGTCAGTACGTATCAATCGCCACAGCAGTGCACCAGTTTATGCACAACCTCAACAATACATGGCAGCTCCAGCGGCACCTGCACCAGCAGCACCAGCGGCGGCTCCTGCAGCAGTAGAAGCAGCACCAGCAGAAAGCAGCACACCTGCGGGTCACCAAGTTAAGTCTCCTATGGTTGGTACTTTCTACACCGCTTCTTCTCCAACAGCAGCGGCATACGTTGAAGTAGGTTCAAAAGTAAATGTTGGCGACACACTTTGCATCGTTGAAGCCATGAAGATGATGAACCAGATCGAATCAGACAAAGCTGGTGTAGTGAAAGCAATCCTAGTTGAAAACGGTGAGCCAGTAGAATTCGACCAACCGCTATTCATCATCGAATAATTACGCAGAAGGTCAACGTTATGTTAGATAAAGTAGTCATTGCAAACCGAGGTGAAATTGCACTTCGCGTATTGCGTGCCTGCAAGGAGCTAGGTATTAAGACGGTTGCTGTGCACTCAACAGCTGACCGCGACCTAAAACACGTTCTTCTTGCAGATGAAACCATTTGTATCGGAAAACCTGCGGCAAGCGAAAGCTACCTTGATATTCCTCGTATTATCGCAGCGGCAGAAGTCACAGACGCGGTTGCTATTCACCCAGGTTACGGTTTCCTTTCTGAAAATGCCGACTTTGCTGACCAAGTTGAGCAAAGTGGCTTTATCTTTATCGGTCCAAAGGGCGACACTATTCGCCTAATGGGTGATAAGGTATCGGCAATTGAAGCGATGAGAAAAGCAGGCGTACCTTGCGTGCCAGGTTCTGATGGTCCATTGACTGATGACAACGACCGCAATATGCAGATCGCTAAGCGTATTGGCTACCCAGTTATCATCAAAGCGGCAGGCGGCGGCGGTGGTCGTGGTATGCGTGTCGTTCGCAACGAAAAAGAACTTGCAAACTCTATCGCCTTAACACAACAAGAAGCGAAGCAGTTCTTCGGTAACGGCATGGTTTACATGGAAAAATTCCTAGAAAACCCACGCCATATCGAAGTTCAAGTACTCGCTGACGGTCAAGGCAATGCAATCCACCTAGGTGAGCGCGACTGTTCAATGCAGCGTCGTCACCAAAAAGTAGTGGAAGAAGCACCTGCACCAGGGATCACAGCAGAAATGCGTAAATACATTGGTGATCGCTGTACTCGTGCGTGTATCGAGATTGGTTATCGTGGTGCAGGTACGTTTGAATTCTTATACGAAAACGGCGAGTTCTACTTCATTGAAATGAACACCCGTATTCAGGTTGAGCACCCAGTAACAGAAATGGTCACTGGCGTAGACTTAATCAAAGAGCAACTTAAGATTGCAGCTGGCCAACCGCTTTCTATCACACAAGAAGACGTGGTGATCCGTGGTCACGCAATCGAGTGCCGTATTAACGCAGAAGATCCAGAGAGCTTTATCCCTTCACCGGGTAAAATTACACGCTTCCACCCAGCAGGTGGCCTTGGGATCCGTTGGGACAGCCATATTTACGCTGATTACACAGTACCGCCACATTACGACTCGATGATCGGTAAGTTAATCACTTATGGTGAGAACCGTGATGTTGCGATCGCTCGTGCTAAAAACGCACTGAATGAGCTAGTGATTGACGGGATTAAAACCAATACCCCGCTGCACAAGAAGATCTTGTCAGACGAGAACTTCCAAAACGGTGGCACAAATATCCACTACCTAGAGAAAAAACTAGGCATGCACCAATAACCTAATTCGTTCTCCTAAAAGAGGCCGGCCAATTGCCGGCTTCTTTTATCTCTGCCCTACTTCCAGCAAATGTTACTGCTTGCTCATCTTGTGTTTACAGCAAAAATCCAACCCGAATTTTAAGTGACTCTATTTTTTACACTGTAAAACCAGACTAATACTTACCTCGCCATTTTAATGATCCGCACAGCGCAACACCCTCACCGCTACAACATTGTCTTATTATTGAGCAATCAATCCATTCGCCCCGACTTTTTCACGTTTTAATAGTGACAAGCCTGTTAAAAATTTTTATACTGCCTGCGCTTTCAGTGATTTACCTTTAAATTACTACAGCAAACACCCCTATAGCTCAGTTGGGTAAACTTTCAAAGAAAGTTTACGTCGAGGAAGCAAAGGGATATTAGCGCAGCGACCCTGAGCGTTGAATCCGAGACCGGAACCAAGCTTCATGGACGAATATAACGCGCAAAAATACAAAATGGCCCTATAGCTCAGTTGGGCGAATCAAGACCGAAGCACCGCTTCGCAGCTTGATGAGATGGAGGCAGGACGCCGACAGGATATTGCTTCATGGATGAATTTAATGAGCACTTACAACACAAAATGGCCCTATAGCTCAGTTGGTTAGAGCGCACGACTCATAATCGTTAGGTCCCTGGTTCGAGTCCAGGTGGGGCCACCATTTTTCTTACTCTTCCACGTTATTAACTACTAACCGAATTCACTCGGTACTATCTCTCTTAAAACATGTAATATGCTGAGCATACATAAGCTTGCTCATTGAAAAAAGCTATAAGCAAAGGTGACATAACAAGTACCATAAACTTTCAATGTATTGTGGTAAATTGACGATATCGTCAATTAGGGTAGAATGAAAAGTAGTAAATATTTTTTGAAGGTAAGCAATGTTTGATTTACAGGCGGAACTAGAGTCACGAGCTAAAGAACTAAACCCAAGAACTCGTCGGGGACACAGAGTGCGTCGCACTGTCAGCCACCCTCAGGCTTCAACTGTGGCCACTAACATTTCTGTAGATGCTATTACAGACTCCTTACAAAGAGCTGGTATTTTAGACGCACAGGGTGAACTGCTAGATAAAATTTCGGCCTAGATGTATATATCTCCTGGTGTAGTTGTTGGTTTTCACGGATGTGACCAAAAAATCTTTGATGAAGTCATCAAGAACGGTTCCTCGATCGCCAAAAGTGAAAATGACTATGACTGGTTAGGTCATGGTATATACTTTTGGGAAAATGATTACGAGAGAGCTCTAGATTGGGCTAAAAATAAAGACAGCATTGACAACCCTACTGTTATTGGAGCATTTATCAAGCTAGGACATTGTGTCGATCTTCTGGATAGCCAAGATATCAACAAAGTCGCAACTACCTACCAAATACTAAAAAATGAACTCGACAAAGTTGGTAAGCCGCTACCAAAAAATCGAGTTATCTCTGAAGATATCACCTACGTCCGCGAACTTGATTGCAAAGTAATGCTACGCTTACAGCAATTAAATAATGACCTTATCGCTGAAGACCTGAAATTAACGAATCATTCGGCTCCTGAAAATAAAAGAAAAATCCAAAAACATCCTAATTTCATTGATTCTGTTCGAGGTATGTTTCCTGAAGGCTCCCACTTATATGATGGTGCAGGTTTTCGAGAAAGAAATCACATACAGCTATGCATAATCAATCCAAACTGTATTTTAGGGTATTTTGAACCAAGGAAAGCCAACTCTTGGTTCAAACAACTTTAAGCTAGCCTATTCTCCTCCAGCTGTCATCCTTTTATAAAATAAAGCTATTCGCCACAACTTCTCCTCCTTCGACAACTCGGTCAAAATTGACTTCATTGCATTTAGACTACCTTTATTGTCCCAAAGCTTCAGATGACTCGAACCTCGACCCACTTGAACTCCATTCATCTAACGTTGGCTAAACTCTAAGTATTTATATCCACATCACGTACCAATACAGATAGCGATTGCAGTAAATAGATAGTTGCCAAAACCAGAAAAATCCAAAAGTTGCATGAAGTTACATTTACCTTATATTGAGACTGAATAAAAAACAAACACAACTGTAAAGGAAAAATATATGGTTACATTCAACACTCGACTACTTGCGATGGCATTGGCTTGTAGTTCAACTTCTGTTTTGGCTACTCAGGTATTTTATGATCAGGATGGTGCGGGAGATCATTCACAGTATCAGGGCGCACCTGTTGATTTTATCTCAGCTCGTGCAGGCACAACTGAGTACTTTAATGCGCTCACGGGCGGCTTAGCGGCGGATGAGTGCCATCAATTTGAAGTGGTTAATACACAAACCGGCGATTTGATTGCTCCTCTCACATTCAACGCGCCCTTTATTTCTGGCCCACTGCCTGCGGAGCATAAGCTGACAGAAAAGTCGGTTAAACTCAGCTGCACCTTACCCTTAGGTGAAGAGGCGGTTGTTTATCACAAGATACCCAAGGCTCCCACCGTTGTATGGCACAGTGAAATCACAGTGGCTGATTGGCAAACACCGAGCAATGGCCCAGGGTATTTTGCGGATGTTCAATATACCGGCTTGATTAATATTAATAACAACTCGCACCAAGGCCAGTGCCGTAAAACCAACTACGTCAGTGGTAACCCAGAATTTTTCAATGAAAGACATCAAGGTGGATTTTATAGTGATGTCTTGAATGTTGTCGGTGAGGCTAAATACAGTGGTTTTTATAAAGTGCTGGTGACGGAATTAATTTGTAAAAACTCGGGTGGTACGACTCGCCTTGTCGAAACTTGGCATATAAACCAAAACTCACAATCCCGTGAGCTTTCTTCCGAGCTATTTTAAACACAAGAATAGTGCAGCCTAGCTGCACTTACTTTACTGAAGTTTAGCTCACACAAATTCCGTATTTGGGCAGAATATCATCAATGATACAGAGGCGATGTTTTTTAGCTGCATCGTGAAAATACTTCCAGTTAGAAGTTAAGAATTCACTGCGAAATGAATAGCTATCGTCGTCACCTTTAGCACGGGTTGTTCCTAGCGCTTGGTGTTTCCACGACCCCTCACCTTTGGCAATGTAAGTTAGGGTATAACTTCCAAGCCCAAATCGGTTAGCTTCGATGGCATCAAGCCACAGTTGATGACGTTCTTCACCATCATCCATATCAAATTCAGCAAAGCACTGCGCTATTTCTTGCTTTAATGACTCACTCAAGCCACTTGTAGCCTCGCCTCGATAGTCTTGATAGACCTTGCAAAGCTCATCGGCTGCGATTAGAAAATCGCTTGGATTATCTCGCACTACTTTTTCGCCCAATCCGTTGAAGTAACTCCACTGCTGATGAGGCTGATCAGGGTGAGAAAGCGCCTGCCCATGTCCTAAACTTGGAATATCATCTTGAAAAACACCAGAAAAGTATTCGCTTATTCGCTCGCGCCAAGTCTCTTCTGCTTCACCATTCAAGTCCATTATTTCAGTCACTTCATTGACTTCATGCTGTATGCCAGCAAATCCCTGGTGGCCCCAAGTATCAATAAAGACATGAGAGGTGATACCAAGGCGGTGCAGTCCATAAGGTCTATGCTTATCTGCAATACACTCAGCGACCATATCTTTTGCTACATGGGAATGTGGCTTACACACTAGCTTTTGAATAAAGGTGCCCGACGGATTTTGCCCAGCAGGTAAACCGCCATTACCCGGTAGGAAATGAAAAGGTACCCACACTTTCATATTCTTTAAGCTGTCTAGGTTTTTATAATCGAGCATTTTATGAGCGGTTGCGATGCGCTCATAAGCAGCACCGTTATCAAACTTGATGTGACCATAGTTTGTTGCATCATCTACGTATTGTGCCGCGTGAGCAATAATTTCAGCCTCTTGGTCGGTGAATCCCGCCGCGCGTGCGACCACCCACGTCATGCCATGATGTAAATCAATTTGCATTTTCGTTGTCCTTCTCTTTTCCTTTATCGCCACAGTGTAGTCCGTGACACTGAAAATGTAACTATTCCTTACTTAGATTTAGTCGCATTAGGCGTTTGTGGCTCTTGGCTTTGTGGATCCGTAGCATTTGGGTTAACCGAGGCAGGCAAAGCGGATGTGCTGCCCTCCGTATTTAAGATCAATGGTAGGCCATCTTTACCACTGCCTATTACCACCACTTTTGCGTTATTAGACTTCGCCAGTTCTATGGTTGCTTCTATGCCGCGCCATCTTAGATAAGTTTCAGAGATCCCACCACTCACCGTTTCTTGAAAGTCGGCTATCCCCTGCGCTTCGGTTTTTTTTCGTTCTGCTTCTTTTTTGGCTACTTCTAAACGCATTTCATACTCTTGATTTAAGTACATCTGATTCACTTTGGAAATAATTGCGTTATGTACTTTATCTGGCACATCCACCTGCCGAATAAGCATATCGTCAAGGTTCACTAAGTTATGCCCTTGCATCGTGCTTTTCTCTTGCTCAAGAATTGTTTTTTCTTGCAGCTGTAGCTCCTTTAACACCGTATTCAATAGCCGAGCCTGAACTTCTAGACGCTGATGACCATAGACTTGCTCCGCGGTATAGTCAGATACAATCATGCGCACCGCAGAGGCAACCTCAGGGATCACCATTTCATCTAAATAATCCTCTCCAACTAATTTATGTAGATAGGGAATATGCTCCACTACAGGACGGTAACGTACGGTGATATCAAGCTGGATCCGCAGGCCCTCAGAGGTGATCGCATGTACCTGAGTAGTCGCGGTTTGGAATCGGCTCGAATAAATCGTCAATGTATCCCAAGGATAAACTAGCACCGTGCCCTCATAAAATGGATGTTCTACGAACGTACCACCGCCAATGCGCTTCCACAGTACTCCAACTTGACCTGAGTCTACCTTGATAAAAATGATTTTGACCAATGCAACGGCAATAAACAGTAGAATAAGTAACGTTACACCAGCGCGAAAACGCCAAGACAAAATACGCTTATGCCACTTGGGCTTGTAACGCTTTAACACCCGCATGAGCAAATTAGATAGGATCAGTGCCAGTATTAAGCCGCCGGCGACGAGTAAGGCAAAATCCCCTGAAATATTAATGTTCATGATGGTACTCCATTACTTTCACTGTCGTGGTGTGCTAACAACTGACCTTCCTCCATTTTTAAGTGCACATCGGCCAAATGGAAGTAGGCGTCGTCATGGGTGATGGCAATAATGGTGTTACCACGCGCTTTTAAACGAGGTAACACTTGTTCGTAGAATTTTCGCCTAAAGATAGGATCTTGATCTGCCGCCCACTCATCAAAGATGTAAATAGGACGATTTTCTAAAATGGTACTCAAAAGCGCTAAGCGCTTGCGCTGACCTGATGATAAATCTATGGTGCTAAACGCCCCATTTTGAATACCCACTTTGGCGCGCATCTCTAAAAAGTCCAACCATTCGTCGATTTCTTCAGTACTCAAATCACGAATACCATAGAGCTGCTGGAACAAATGAAAATCCGCAAAAACGGCTGTGAATAGGCTTCGATAAGCAAGGCGATTATCTTCCGTAACCGCTTTGCCATTCAAAAGAATTTGTCCGCTCTGTAATTCATAAAGGCCAGTCAACATCCGTATAAACGTTGTTTTACCGCTACCATTACCACCGGTAATAAAAGTGGTTTTTCCTTGCTCAAAGGTGATATCCACCGGCCCCACGGCAAACGGACGATCGCTCGATTTTTTCTGATGTTGATAAAACGCCCCCGCTAAGGTGATGGCACTAAATGAAGTTAGGCTTTCACTCGGTTCAGGTCGTTTAGTCTCTTGCTCATCTTGGACATTTTTTAAATCGCGTTCCAATGCTAAGACGTTTTGCGCCGCCTCTGTTGCGGTGGTGAACACAGGGATCCCACCAACAATACTGGTAATAGGGCCGATTAAAAATAGCGATGCGGTGGTAACTTTAATGACCACATCGGTATACACGTCAGAGAGCATAGGGACGATAAACACCATAGCGCCTGTCGCTGCGAAAAAGGTGATTTGCGACAGAATAAAGTCGGTCGCAAACAAGGTTTGGGTTTTGGTTTTTGCACGCCTTGCACGATTCGAATCACGGCGGTACTCATGTTCTAAATCTTCCGCTCTTGGCTCACTGAGCTTTACTTCTTTAAAGCCATCGAGCAAGTCAGATAAGCGTTGAATAAGCTGGTTTTCGCTTTCAAAAGAAATGCGCATGTTGCGCTGGATTTCATTGGCGCGTAATCGGTGAATACTGGCTCCGACCAAAATCAGTGTCGAGATAACCATAAAAGCCACAAAAGAGTGCCAGGCAATATAAAGAGATGTGAAAAACACCAAACTGATGGATTGACCTATGATCACAAACAGCTGCGCCGACTGAGATATGGTCTGTAGTTCTTTGCTGATGGTATTAAAGATCCGCTCTTTACCAATTTTCTCTAGCGTTGACAGCTCGGTATGACGAATGCTTTCAAACAGATCGACTCTCAATTTATCTATAGCACGCTCCACCATTTGCGCGGCTTTAGTCATCAATCTTTGCTGAGTGCAACCATATATTGCAATCGTCAGTGTAAATAGCACCAAGTAGTAAAGAATATGATTTTCTTTATTAATATCAGAGATATTGGCAGCTACGTTGTTGATAAGCGCAAGCACCAACGCGTTGGCCAAACCAGAAATGCACCCCAGTGCAATAAAGGTCCTTTTCTTTATCTGAATATGTCGGCGAATTAATTCGTACAATACCATTGTTATTATCTTTTATTGT
Organism: Pseudoalteromonas sp. BMB; assembly: GCF_001709235.1. Lineage (NCBI taxonomy): Bacteria > Pseudomonadati > Pseudomonadota > Gammaproteobacteria > Alteromonadales > Pseudoalteromonadaceae > Pseudoalteromonas > Pseudoalteromonas sp. BMB. Next base: position 55,374 of record NZ_MBQA01000170.1, on the reverse strand, counting down.
TATTGGGCTACCGCCCGCGCATGCTACTTAGCATAGTCCCTAAAAATCAAAACTGCCTGTTGGATTTAAATAAATATTGCATTAAAACATTAAGTTATATTTATAAATCGCCCAGTTTTACCGGCAATGTAAGATCTCATTCCTCGTCATTCACCTCTGTGGGCTTGCGCTTTTGCCCAACTAGTAAAATGATCAAGCCAACAATAGGCGTAAACATCAACGAAATTAAAAAGAAGCCCACAGGTCCGGCAAAGGTGTTTCGTCCCCAATAACCAGTTAAAATGCATAACACTAAATATAAAGCGATAAGCATAATTTTCTCCAAGTTGTTGATAAATTTGGTGCGAAGAATAAACCAGCAGTTGCCTGCCGGTTTATGTCAGCCAGTATCGGTTATACTGTGGCTTTTTCCGCTGTAGCTGTTGCGTCCGCATTCCCTTTATTTGCACGATACTTAGCTGCGATGTCTGCGATATCCCCTTTCATACTTGCTAGATTCAGGTCTATCAGCGTGCCGCCATTTTCAAAGTGTCGAACAAAAGTTGCGCCTACTGCGTGTGTTGATGCCGCAGACACAACTGGCATAAATGCGATTGCGCTTAACGTGCCAAGTACAGGAACCGCCTTCAAAAAGCTGCTTAGTCCCGCGCCCCCTAAGGTTTGTGGAAAAGAGCCGCCGATCAATGCGCTTACTGTGCCACGCAGCTTGTTGTCACCATATGATTGACCATAGACTTTTGCTACTTCGCCTATCATCTTCATTTGGATCCCTGTCAACGCCACTAAATCAACCGCAGGAACGGGAATAAACCCAGAGCCAAACGACCATTTTGTGTATTTGTCGACAATCAGCTGAGCAACGGCTGCTCTGTCTTCATCAGCAACAAGTTGTGATTCCTGTTGTTCTGGAGCGTCGCTCGCCTTGTCATCCTTCGCTGTTTTTGTCACTGCCATAATTCATCCTCTATGATTTATTTAAACAGTTGTCGAACTCATCAAGCACCATATTGGCACTTGCCCTAGTACCCAAAATCAAACAAGCTGCACTTATTCAACTCTGAGTTTTACCGCCTTCATCCATGATGAAGAAGTAAACCTAAGAACAACCAAGGATTTGCACAGTGTCACAAATACAACTGAGCGAAACGTTGCCACCTACTGCAGGCGTTCTATTAATTTGTTTAACCGAGCGCGAAAGCTCGGTATTTTTCCCTACCGCGTTATGCCTGATTCAAATCTTGCTGGCATTGCTCAGTACGGTGTTTATCACTATAGAAGATAATGTTGCGGATCTCCTTGGCGATACAATCTGACTCAATCCCCTCTTTCACATAGTTGCTAAACACCATGATGCTTTGATCTCGTTCCAGTAAACGAGTAAAACTGGTCACCCATGAATAGGGATAACTACCAGAGTACTGTAAAAATTTTTCATACATTCTGAGATTTGCATCGGCTGGGTTTTCGGGGCAATTTGCCACTTTGCCGTACTGGTTTGGGTCGACATAAGTCACAAACCAACCATAGCCATAGTATTCACACTCGTCGCTGCTACCAGTGTTAGAGTATGGAGCAAAGGCCGCTAGTTTCTGGGTATCGTTTAAGATTTGAGTGCCATACAAGCCTTGATCCCATTTATGCATGTCTTCCACTGTGGAATACAAATCTCCAGCTGAATACAGCACTAATGGGTTGCTATATGGATTCACTAAAATGTCTTCGTAAGGTGCAGGTCCACCTGTAGCTGGTGGACGGCCATTGGCAAGCGATAAGTATTGGTTTTGATTATAAATATAACCTGTGGTCATATTTGAATAGACACCAATCGCACTGTAAGAGCCGCTGTCCGTCATGCTAAGCGGATTTAGAATTTGCTCTTGAACGATATTGGCAAACCAATACTCACGACCGATATTGCCTTGTTTTCCGGCCGCTAATTGCTCGATGATATTACCAATAAGATAGTAGTTACAGTTGCTGTATTCATACTTACTGCCGGGCGTAAATGACGGTGTGCCACTTTGCCCCGCTTCGGCACCACAGGTGCAAAAGCGATTACTAAAATCTTCCGGACCGTTAAGGTCTAGACTCGAATTATATAAATAAGGCCGCCAACCGTAATTATCGTATACGGCTTCGTTGTCGCTGTAGTTATTGATCCCAGACGACATGGTAAGCAAATGATGTAGCGAAACATCCGCACATTGGTTATCTGGGTACCAAGGCAAGTGATCGCCAATGGTTTCCTGCCGTAAGTCCTTGCCATCTAACATCTTCATTAAAATAGCGGCCGAAAACGCTTTGGTATTGGAGCCGATGCGATACTTGGACTTAACGCTGTTATCAACATCATATTGCATGTTTTGTGGTCCGCAGTTGGACTGGTACACCACTTTATCAACCGAGGTGATATAAACCGTGCCAAAGAATAGGTTGGCATCGCAATATTCTTTCACCACCGCCTCTATCATTTCTAATTGATTAGGCATAATAGTGTGATTATCCGCGACGCTCTTTTTCTGCAAACAAGAAGCCAGTGCTAAGGTGATGCAAAATAGCATCATCATTCTTAGCCGTAGTTGTATTAGCCATTTCATTTTTTCATTCCTTACATTGCCAACCACGTAACCACTAACAAATGTTGTTGCCCGACTTTCATCGGAATGAGTACCAACTAGTTATGCTGACGCGATATTTGCCATGCCAACTAGTACTTTACGAGTGCCTGTATAGGCCTCTCTGCCATGAGTAAACAGCATATTATCCAGCAGCAAAATGTCGTTTCTTTGCCACGGGTAAGCGAAAGTGAGGTCTTGATAAACCTGATTGATAAGCTTGATGTCTTGGTCACTTATTTCGCTACCATCACCAAAAAAGGCGTTACGAGGTAAAAATTCGCTGCCGATACTGTCACGCATTTGTGCACTGAGTTGATTATCTAGACTCGAGCAGTGGAACAAGTGAGCTTGATTAAACCAAACCTTTTCACCACTTTTTGGATGACGCATGACCGCCGGACGCCATTGCTTGGTTTGTAGCCTTTTATCATCAAGCCAAGTAAATTCGATTTCATTTTTTCGACAATATTGCTCAACCTCGGCTTTACTCTCGGTCTGAAAAACCTCTTGCCAAGGTAGGTCGATATCACCGTAATTGCGCACGTACTGCACACCTAAACGCTCAAACTTGTCTCTTAATTCACTGGGAATACGACGATATACTTCACGGCTGTCGGCAAGTGGTGTGCACCCACCCGTGGTTGCTGGGATCACACAAAAAAAGCCCATTCGCATCGGCCAAACATTGGAGTAAGCATTTTCGTTATGCTGCAGGATCACTTGATCGGCATGATATTCCGTGGTGGTGTAAATATTGTTGTTCAGTGCCGTTCGTGGCGAAGAGCGATACACATACTGGCTTAAGCGCTCACCAAACAAGGTCTCAAGTATGGCGCTAAACTGATTCGTGCTCACAATATTTAAGCCACGAAGCAATGCAAAACCATCTCGCTCAACCCAGTTATTCACGTCTTGAACGTGGTTTTTCACCCATGCCATGCCGCTTTGTTTAACCTCAGATAAGTCATGTATCCGAGAGTCTGCTGCAATCGTTGTCGGATCCAATTCCAAAGAAAGTGCGTGATCCATTGTTTTCCCATCCTTAAAAGTATGTACTTTTGCTAGTGCAACACATAGTTGCGCTCAATTATGTTAACCAACTGTCCTACTTGCTCGGCTTGCAGGCAGGACAAATGATCTCCTTTGACTTCATAACAAGAGAGAGAGTGACTAAATGGTTTCCATCCCATGTCTTTATTCACAGGACGGCCTTCAAATTCTTGCGTTTGCTGCGTTTTTACAACGCAGATTAGGGTGTCGCTAAGCATAGACGGCATCTCAATATTTGCTCGCAGCTGGGCACTAAAAACTTGTTGAAAGTGGCGTAGATGCGCATCACTAAAATTAAATCCAGCTTGATGTATCCAGCGATTGAGATAGGCAATGCGTGCTGAAGCATCACCTTGCTTATAGGCACTGATTTCAGCATCAGAGACACTAAGGCGGAAAAACGCCACCAGATTATCCAGCATCATTTGTGCGATTTGCGCTTCATCTAAGTTAAGCGTTGGGCTGCTCGGTACAGGCGTATCAATCACAGTTACCAAACAGCCAATTCGACCTTGTTGCTCAAGTAAAGTGGCAAGTTGATAGGCAATAAAGCTGCCAAAAGAATGTCCGACCAAATGCACTTGCTCACCAAGTTCAGCGCCTGCTAATACACTCAAGTAATACTCTGCGGTGTGCCTAATCGAGGTTAGCGTCTCGGGTTCCTCGGCAAGCGCCTCTGGCTGCAAGCCATAAACGGGTATACGGCTATCAAGCCCATTCACTAACGCATGAAATGCCATTAACCAACCCCCCGCTCCCGCAATCAATACCACAGGTGTAAAACCAAGCTCGCCCTCTTGCAAACACACTAAGGTTTCAAGCGATTGAGGTTTGCTATCGCGTTCGCCAAGACCATCTCTCAATGCTTGAATATACTGGCTGAGCCCACGCACAGTCGGATGCTCAAACAGTGCCGACAGTGGCAAATTGAGTTGTAGGTGCTGATTAATATCACCCACTAAACGCATCGCTAATAGCGAATGACCACCTAAATTAAAGAAGTTATCGTCAAGGCACACTCCATCCAACTGCAAACGACAGGCAAACTGCTGCGCTAATTGAGTTTGTAGTGGTGTAAGCCTTTCCAGTTTAGCCTCTTGCCGCAAGGGTTGAGGCGGAGTGTATGAGCCGGCCAGCGCAATGAGCTGTTTGCGATCTACTTTGCCGTTCGTTGTCAGCGGAAGTTGACTAACTGATTGAAACAACTCAGGGACCATGTAAGCGGGTAGTACTGCGCGTAATTGCGCTCGCAAAGCAGCATCACCCACTTCCGTATGCTGTGTTGGCTGCACAAATGCCACTAATTGCGCGTTGTTACTGCTATCTTCACGCACCACCACAGCACACGCAGCAACTTCGTCTAACAGCTGAAGTTGCCGCTCAATCTCACCCAATTCGATGCGGTAACCGCGCACTTTAACTTGGTCATCACCACGACCTAGATACAGCAATTCATTTGAGGCTAAGCAGCAAGCGCGATCGCCAGTTTTGTAAAGTCGCTGGCCGCTATTTGGCTCAATGATAAAGGCCTGCTGCGTCTTTTCTTTGTCGTTGAGATAGCCTCTGGCAAGGCCAATACCTGCAATGTATAAGTCCCCTTCCACACCGGTGGCCACCGCTCGAAGCTGCTCATCAAGTAAATATAAAGACAAACCCGCAACGGACTGGCCGATCGGCACGCGTGCACCGCTGAAGTGTGTGACATCATTAAGGGTTGCAGAAATGGTTGCTTCAGTCGGGCCATAGGCATTAATAATTCGAATACGGTCGCCATAGCGCTGCTGCCAATCGGTGAGCGCGGCAATCTGCATTTGCTCGCCACCTATGGTGATGATCCTCAGCGAGGTTGGCAAGGTGACTGAAGTCGCTGCAAGTTGGTGCCAATACGCTGTTGGCAAACTCATCAATGTTAACTCGGCATCTTGGCTTAATTGCGCCAACTTGTTGGGGTCCAACATGTCGTCTGTCGGTGCCATCACTAAGGTTGCGCCACGAAGTAAAGTACAAAAGACTTCTTCCGCAAACACATCAAAGCTCATGCTAGCAAATTGCAGGTAATTGTCGCTTGGCGTAATCGCATATTGCGAAGCTAATGCCTGCACATAATTAACGACACTGGCATGCTCCACCATCACCCCTTTTGGCATGCCCGTGGTGCCCGAGGTGTAAATTACATAACAGAGGTCGTCAATCTGGCATGGCGCAGTAAAGCAACGACTAGGCTGCTCAGCCAAAGCGCCCTGAATACTATCTAAATCGACTTGAGGCACCACCTGCTCCGAGCTACCCTGCCAATATTCTGTTTTGGTAACCAACATGGCTGCATTGGCATTTTGCAACAGCAAACGACGTCGAGACTCGGGTAGTGTTGGTGCAATTGGTAGATAAGCTGCGCCCAATTTGAGCACCGCAAGCATAGCCACAATAAGCTGGTAATTCGCCTCTAGACACAGACCAATAATAACGGGGGATGTACTCGGCTCTAGTCGTGAAGCAAGGTAATAGGCGAGCTGATTGGCGTCTTTATCCAGCTGTGAATAGCGATAACAGCGTGCCTCCCCAGAGGCGGTACTATATTCACGAATAGCAATATGCTCAGGAAATTCAGCAGCAACTTGAGCAAACAATTGCTGAATAGGTAAATTTGGCGTTTGATATTTCGCCGCTTGCGTCAGTGCAAAAGTAGGCAGAGGCAATGCCTTGCTGTACGGCGCGTGTTGAGGCTGCCAAGACAATTTTCCGAGTGTTTGCTCTGGCCGTTGTGTCGCAGCTAACATCAGCTGCTGCATCGCCGCAAGGCTTTGCTCGATAAACACTTCATCAAAGCATTGCTGCTGATAGCTCAGCGTGAGCGATAAACCGGCCCCTACGCCGACCACAAAGGTCAATGGATAGTGCGTTTCGTCAACTTCACTTAAGGTTGTTGCGATAAATGGCAGCGCAGCGCTATTTTGTAACGGATCTTGCGGATAATTTTCAAAAACATACAAGCAATCAAACAATGGACTGTCGTTTTCAATACCCGACCACTGATGAACTTGTGTCAGTGGTGTATGCGGGTGCTGCGCCAATGCCGTAAGCTGCGATTTCACCGCTTGCAGGTAATCTTGCACACGCGCATTTTGATCTATCGTTACATGGACCGCTTGCGTATTGATATACAAGCCAACGCGCTGCGCCATTCTACTAAGCGCTGTAGGTCTACCCGCGATGGTTTGACCAAATAAGGCATACGGTTCGTTGCAGCAATTTGCCACCCAATAAGCCCAGAGCCCTTGGATAAACTGATTGACGGTAAGTCCTTGCTCGCTTGTAAAGCGAGTCACGGCATCTTGCAGCGATTGCGGTAAAGTCACACTAAGTTCTTTAACACCAGCCGCTTTATTTTCAGTATGTAGTACCTTTTCGCTGAGTAATGTGGGCGTGGTAACTCCACCCAAATACTCCCGCCAAAACGCTTCGTCGCGGTCAACATGCGTATGCAAATATTCGATATGATCGCGGAAATTATCTACCACAATGGGGCGTAACTCACCTTGGCAACGGGCTTGATAAAATGCCAATAACTCAGCAAATAACACCGGCAGCGACCAGCCATCCATGATGAGATGATAATAAGTCCAAACCACCCCAACATTGCCATCCTCAAAAGCAATTAACCTCAATCGCATACAAGGCGCTTGTGAAAGCCTAAGCGGCTCGGCAAGCTCCACCGCGGCCTGTGATTTCACCACATGCGATTGCGCATCTGCAATAGCGACACTCTGCACCAGATTCAGCGGTACATCGGCATGTTTACAGACCACTTGCAGCGGCTCGCCAGCAACGTCTATAAAGGCCGAGCGTAATATGCTGTGCTGTTTAATCAATTGCTGCCAAGCGTAACTCAAGGCCTCAATATCCACACAACCTTGTAGCAATAAGCTGGTTTGCTCGATGTAAGGTTGCGTGCTTTGAGTGTGCGCCTCACGTGCAGTTTGACTGTGGAACCACATGCCTTGCTGCAAACCAGTTAGAGGGTAAATATCCTCAACTTCCCCTTCAACCTGCCCAAGTATGCGCTGTAACTGCCGTTCAGAAATGCCGCTGAGAAGTGCAAAGTCACTGACTGTGTAATGACGTTGAGGCTGGGATTGGCAATGCTCGATGACCTGAATTAGACTCTCGAGTATCTCTTTACTTAATCGTTCCGCTGCTTCAGATGCCAAGCGCTGGCTGTCAAACTCTAACGTTAACGCCAGTTTACCATCCACGACCGCCGCCGTTAGCTGCGCTCCAAAGTAACTGAGGTTTGACGCTGCAACCAAAGTGCCAGTCGACTCACGAGCGTCTCCCAGCAAACCTTGTTGCTCAATAACTGTATCTAGCTGGCCTAAATAGTTGAAAAACAGTAAGCCTCGGGTATCAATCTCAAGCGATGAGCGAACGTTTGGCTCTGGGTGTAAATACCGCGCTGCACCATAACTACTGGCGACTTTACTGCCGCATTCAAGCTCAGCCTTGATACTGCAAATAACATCATGCAAGCGGCTGCCATTACTAAATAACTGCATTGGATAAAGCGCCGTTAACCAGCCAATGGTTCGGCTGCTGTCCAGTGCCTCCGTCAGTAACTCGCGACCATGCCCTTCTAGCATGATCACTTCACTGCCTGCACCACGCTTTTGCGCACACCAGGCAAGTGCACTGAGCAGCAATGCTTGCGCCGCCGTACCATAACTGGTGTTGGCGGATCCCAGTAGCGCACGGGTGTGCGCTGCTGACAATGTGTGGCGAACTTTCGCTATGGTTGGGGTCGTGCTTGTATCTTTAAGACTCAATAAGTGTGAGCTTTCAGCCAGTGCAGCCACCTTCTGCCATTTGCGCAAATCGCGCTTATTGGTTGCAAGTTCGCGATAAAAATCGGCAAGTTCAGCCAAATTCGCGCTTGCGGCAGGAAGCTCCAACGGCACATTGTTTATTTGCTGCTGTAGTAGCTGGTTCACATCTTCAAGTAACACACGCCAAGAGACGCCATCCACTAGCAAGTGATGCGCGCTAAACAGCAAGCGATTATTGGCCTCACTGTCAGGTGTAACAAATAGCACCGCTTTAAACAGTGGCGTGCCAGTAAACGCAAAGCCTTGCTGCACTTGCTCACTGAACTCGCTCAGCTCAGCTTGCCATGCTTCACGCTCAAGTGTATGCGCCGTAAATACCTTTTGAATATCAATGCCATCACGTACAAATAGGGTATTTTCATCCGCAACCACCAAACGTAGCGCATCGTGCTGAGCTATCAAGTACCCTATCACTTGCATGAGCTGCGCTGGTGTGACGGACTTATCTACACTCACCAGCACGCTCTGATCCCAATGACTGGGGTTGGCAAATTGTTGAGCAAAGAACCAATGCTGAATTGGTAATTTATCGAGTTGACCAACCAATGGCTGCCTTGCTTTACTCATAGGCAGGTGAATATCTTGCTGGGCAAACCTTGCTGCAAGTGCCGAAACACTGGGATAGGTAAACACATCGGTAGCACTAACTGGTAGCTTGAGTGCTTTGGCTTTACTGGCGATTTGAATACTCAAAATAGAGTCGCCGCCCAAAGCAAAATAGTCATCTTCAGCGGTCATGGATGGTGTATTTAATACCTGCCGATAAATCGCCAGTAACTGAGCTACGACGCTGTTAGCCTGTGGTGTGACCGCGCTCTGCTCGGTTACCGTGATAATCTGTTGAGTTTTACCAAGTGTTGCCAAGGCACGATGGTCAACCTTGCCATGCGGTGTCAAAGGTAGCCTTGCGAGCATGACAAAATGCTCTGGCACCATATAACTTGGTAGTCTTTCCTTTAGCTGGGCTTGAAGCACTTGAGGCTCAGTTGTTGTTACCACAAATGCCTGCAACTGTGGCTGCCCTGACGCGCTTGTGGTTATCTGAACCGCACATTCTTGTACGCTCGATAGCAGCCCAATTTGCTGTTCAATTTCGGCCAGTTCAATACGATAACCTCGCAGTTTTACTTGTCCATCGTTACGCCCCATATAGGCTATACGGCCGTTGCTAAGCAGGCGAACCAAATCTCCCGTTTTATAGGCTCGCACCGTGTGCGAGGGAGAGACTTGTAGCACAATAAAACGCTCAGCACTAAGCTGTGGTTGATGTAAATACCCTCTGGCAAGTCCTGCCCCTGTTACGTATAACTCACCGATCATCCCTGGAGGCACAGCTCGCAGTTGTGGGTCTAAAATAAATAGCTGGCTATTGTCGACGGGCAAGCCGATATCTGGCACCTTTCCGTCAAACTCAACCACACCTGAAGTCGCGACCACCGAGGCTTCGGTGGGTCCATAGTTATTGACTAAGGTAAATCCGTATTCTTTTGCTTGAAGCGCACCGAGTTTATCGCCGCCAACCAATAAATAGCGCAAGCTTTGCGGGTTAAACAAAGACTCAGTGAGCAGCGCTTGAGCGATTGGCGTTGCAATAAAACTATGCGTGACTTGGTGTGTATTGAAACAGGCTGTTAATTCGGCCGGTGACTGTAGCACCGCTTTTGTCACACACACGAGGCTCGCGCCAGCACATAAATAAGGCCAAATTTCCCATGTTGCCGCGTCAAAGGCGGGGTTGGCGGTTTGACTCGCAACGCTATGATTATCCACCGCAAAAGCTCGTCGGTGCCAACCACATAAATTCGCCAACCCTTGATGGGCTATCATCACGCCTTTAGGATTACCAGTCGTGCCAGAGGTATAAATCACATAGGCTAGCTGCTCCGCTTTAACTTTTGGGAACTGCTGAGGTAGTGGTATTGCCGCAAGGCGCGCTTGCACGTCGGCGTCATCAACACAAATGACATGTGGGGAGCAGTATTCAGCCTCAAGGTGATTATCATCTAACTCAGCTATCTCAAAGCGAGCGGCAAACTCACACTTTGTTAAAACCAGCGCTGCACCGCTGTCTTTAGCGATGTAATTGACTCGCGCTTGAGGGTAATGAGGGTCAACTGGTACATAACATCCACCCGCTTTTAACACAGCCAACATCGCCACAATGAGATCTGCGCTACCCGTCATCGCGATCAATACAGGTTGCTCGGGCTGGAGCCCTTCGCTTAATAACAGCGCCGCCAATGCCGCAGCTCTTCCATTGAGCTCACCATAACTTAAAGTTTGCTTCGAGCCGGTATCAATTACCGCTATCTGTTTGGCCTGTGTGGGCACAGCCAGATTTCGCTCAATTTGCTCAAGCACTGACTGCTCAAAGTGTTCCGGCGCTGATTTACCTGAAATCGCATGATTCTCTAGCGGCTGCTCCTTGCAAAGTTTTATATCCACAAGTGCGCAATCAGGTTGCGCGAGTAACTGCGCGATCACAACGTTAAAACACTCTGCAATGCTAGCCACAGTTTCTTTTTCAAATAGTCCACTGTTGTATAGCCAATGCAATCGCAACCCTTGCCCACTTTCTGTTGCACTGAGCTCTAGATCAAACTTGGCACGCACGTTTTCCGACGCTAAAACTTCCGTGCTAAGACCTACAAACTCTGGTGTGTGCTGTGGCTCGGGATTAAACGCAAAACTCAACTGGAAAACACTTTGGTGACTCAGCTCTCGGCTAACACCAAGATGGTCAATGAGCTGCTCAAAGGGAAGTGATTGATGTTGATGTACTTGCTCAATCTGCTCTCTTTGTATGTCGAGTAGCTGACTGAAACTCTGCTGCCAATCGACCTTCACGCGAATTGGCAAGGCATTGACGAAAAAGCCGATCAACTGCTCCACTTGTGGGTGATGCCGCCCTGAAAATGGCGCACCAATCACAATATCATCCACTTGGCTAAACTTAGCAAGCACCACCGCATACACACTATGTAACCAAATAAACGGGGTTATTGCCAAGCGCTGGCAATGCTGTTGTAGCCGTTGCCATGTCTCCGCGCTTAGCTGCTCAGTAAATGCTTGCGCGCTATTGTTCACGGCCTGCCCACGCGGCGTATCGAGCGGTAATTGATGCAGTGGCGGCGCATCGTCAAGGTGCGCAGACCAAAATGCCATGTCTGCACTTTGCTGCGCGCCTTGGCACTGTGCTCGATGCCAATGGGCATAATCCGCGTATTGCACCTCAGGTGGCGCAATCAAGTCATCGGTAAGTTCACAGCCTTGGGCGTAATGGGCATAAAATTGCGTCAGCTCTCGCATTAATACTTCAACAGACTGAGCATCACTAGCAATATGGTGCATATTGACGATAAGACGATGATAGCCTGATGAGAATCGAACCAGAGTTGCACGGATCATTAGATCTTTACTAAGATCAAAACCCTGCGCTTGGTCGTCCCGTACCGCGCGCTGCCAAACCACAGTTTGCCAAAGCGGTGATGGTGTGGAGACGTCAATGAGCGTAACAAAATGCTCAGGCAAAGCCACAAGGTGCTGTTTAGGCCCATCATTAGTGTTGGTGATAGCCGAATGCAACACCTGATGCCGTGACAGCACTTTTTGCCAACTTTGCTCGAATGCGCTCAGATCAAGCTCCCCTGAAAACGCCAATAACGCTTGAATTTGATATTGCTGGCTGCCCTGCTGCATTTGATCTAATGTCCATAAACGCTGCTGAGCAAAAGACAACGCTACGCCATTGGTTTTATCCACCACAGCAATAGCACTTAGCTGCGCGTCTTGCTTTTCAAGTGCAGCCGCTAAACCTTGTACTGTAGGGTGCGTAAAAATCGCTTGCAGCGGTAACTCAATGTGCAGCGTCTTGCGAATATGATTTGCCAGTTTTGCAGCAAGTAGCGAGTGCCCGCCGAGTCTAAAAAAGTCGTCATAACGACCAACTGACTCGCGCTGCAGTATCTCGGCAAAATAGCTTGCAAGTTGGGTTTCAAGCTCGCCAATCGGTGCTTCATAAGTGCTTTCGTTAAAGCTTGTATCAAGTTGCTGTAATAGTGCTTTTTTATCTACTTTGCCATTGCTGGTCAGTGGCATGGCTGCCACCGCTTGCACTTTGGCAGGCAACATATGGTCGGGTAAATTTTGTTTTAAAAACTGCTGCATGACTAAAGTGATGTCGTCGAACTCGACCTGTTTGTGTAACACCACAAAGGCGCAGATCCAGACATTTTCTGGGTTTTGCCGATTTAACAGCACTGTGACCTCAGCCACTTCGGGATGGTGGCGCAACTGGTTTTCAATTTCGCCTAATTCAATGCGATAACCCCGAACCTTTACTTGGTCGTCAATTCGACCAATATAACTCAGCTCTCCGCTGGCCATTAAGCGCACGAGATCGCCCGAGCGATATAATCGCTGATCAGGTGCTTCACTAAATGGGTTTTGAATAAAGCGGGTCGCGTTTAATTCGTCACGTTGCCAATACCCCCGACAAACCCCCTCGCCACCTACGTATAACTCGCCCACGGCACCTTGCGGCAAGAGCCTTTGCTTGTCATCGAGTACATAGCAGCTGGTGGTCGGAATAGCACGACCTATATTACTGGTGCCAAGCGTCAGATCCGTATGTTCCAGCGCCTTAAACGTAACATGTACCGTGGTTTCGGTAATGCCATACATATTGATTAACTGACAATTTGGTAAGTGCTGTGCCCAAGGTTGTAGCTTACTTGGCTGCAGCGCTTCACCACCAAAAATGACGTACCGCACTGCACATTGGCTCGCCAGCTGACTGTCATTAAGTAGCGTGGCTTGTAGCGCGTAAAACGCACTTGGCGTTTGATTTAAGACCGTAACACGAGCATCAACCAACAACTGAGCAAAAGCTTGGGTGTCTTGCGTAGTCGCTTTATCCACAACCACAAGACGACCACCAAAGAGTAACGCGCCATACATTTCCCACACAGAGAAATCAAAGCAAAAGGAATGAAACAAGGTCCAAACATCTTGCTCATTAAAATCGAATAAGTTGGGCTCAACACGAAGTAAGCGCACCACATGACGGTGCTCAATTTGTACGCCTTTTGGTCGTCCTGTGGTGCCAGAGGTATAGATCATATAAGCCAAGTCTTGCGGCTCAATCTGAATAGCATCAAGCAGCTTGAGAGCTTCGCGGCTGACCTGATGTTCTGCCTGTGACACATTAATTAGCTGGTATGAAAGCTGACTAAACTGTGCCTGAGTGGCGTTATCACAAAGTAGCCATGGGCTTTGCACGTCTCCCAAAATATACTCAATGCGTTCTTGCGGGTAGTCGGGATCTACTGGCACGTAGGCAGCACCAACTCTAAGTACTGCCAGCAAGGTCACTATCATCTCAACGCTGCGTGATACACTCACCACCAACATGGTTCGTGGCGTGACGCCTTTCTGTAACAGCATTATCGCCAACGCATCGACTCGCTCGTTAAGCTCACGATACTTCAGCACAGTCGTGCTATCTTGCACGGCAGTGCGTGTGGCAAAGCGCTCGGCGTAGCGCGTGAATAAACTGGTGATGGTGTCTTGCTTAGGCCAAATTGCCGCTTGGCATTGAGCGCCAGTTATTAAAGCTTGTTGCTGTTTTTGACTCAGTAACGCAAGTTCACCAACGGCGGTATGAGGGGCTGTAACACAAGCTTGAAGCAGCGTGTGAAAGCAATCCGCCCAATGTTTGATGGTCTCTGCTGTGTAAAGATGGCTATCAAACTTCCAATGTAAATAAAGTGCCTGCTCATCAACTACGGCATTGAGTTCTAAGTCGCATTTTACCGCTATGCTGTCTGCCTGTTGTTTTTGCACTTCTTGAACCGATAATCCCGGAAGCGTAAAAGCGCGCCCATCACGGGTTTCCAGTGTAAATAATATTTGTACTAGCGGGTGGTGACTTAAATCTCGTGGAGCGCCAACCGCTTCAACTACTTTATCAAAAGGAATATCGCGGTATTCAAACGCCGCTAGGTTGAGGTCTTTTTGTTGCTGCAACCATTGGCTAAATGGCATATCACTTTCGAGCTTTGCTTGCATCACTAAGGTATTAACGAACAAGCCGATTAATGGCGTTAATTCGGGGTGATGACGGCCATGCTCTGGCGTGCCTACAACCACCTGCTGCGATTGCGTAAGCCTTGCGATAAACAACATAAAGGTATTGAGCAGCCACATAAAGGGTGTGAGCTGGAGCGACTTCGCCTGAGTCGATATCGCTGCAAATAACGACGCATCGAGCGCTTGGCGATATACTTTCCCCGTTAACGACTGCACCGCAGGACGGACAAAATCACAAGGCAATGACTGCAACGGCGCTAATTCGCTAAATTGCTGTTTTAGTTGCGCCAGAGGTGCCTCGATGCGCTCTGGCGTTAGCTGTGCTCGCTGCCACTGGCTAAAATCACTATATTGCACCTGCATAGTTGCAAGCGGTGTATAAGATGCGCCTATGTGTTTGCAATAGCCAGCTTCTACCTCTTGTGCAAGTAGCGCCATTGACGCCCCGTCAGAGACAATATGATGCATATTAAATGCAAGGTGATGTTCATCGCCATCACTCACCACCAGCACGCGAAGCAAACAATCATGAGCCAAATCAAAAGGCTTATTCTGATGGGCCTCAAGGTGTGAAGTAATATAGGCTTGCCGTGTTTCCTCAGGTACTACACTGGCATCAAGCCACTCGAGCGGCGCACTAATATCATCCGTTATTTGCAGCTGGGGTTGGCCATCTTGTTCATTTTTTACAAACTTAGCGCGCAGTATTTCGTGGCGCTGCAGCACATCTTGTACGGTGCTGCGCATTGCTTGAATATTAAGCTCGCCGCGTAACAAAAACTCGGCGGGCATATAATACTGCTTGCTGCCTTGCAACTGCTCTATAAACCACAGCCCTTCCTGTGCAAAACTCAGCGGTAAGTCCTTCCCCGCGCTTGGCTGCGGGATAATGTGCGGCGGTGAGTTCGCCACATCACGGCTTTGCTGCTGAAAGTAGGCAATGATCTCTGATTTATATTCAACCACCTGCTGTTTTAACTGTGGAGGAAACCCAGCGGTTTGCTTAAATGCCAAGCCACCGTTTTTTTCATACAAGGTCACGCCAGCTGCTAATGCTTCTGCGATCAAAGCCTCTATCTGTCTTTGTTGTTCATTCATCACAAAAACATCTCCTCAGACTGACCGTTTTCGTCTGCTGCTTTGGCTGCACGATGGATCTCACACCAAGTTGCAAGTGCGCTTACGCTTGGCCGCTCGAACAATATTTTTAAGGTAATAGGCACCTCAAGCGCCTGTTCAATTAAGGCAACCGCTTGGCTTGCTGATAAAGAGTGCCCTCCTAACTCAAAGAAGTTACGGTTAATATCTCGAACTTGAGTATTGAGCACTTGAGCAAAAATTTCTGCCAGCAGCGTTTGTAGTTCAGTCATAGGAGCTAAAGGTGCTGTAAGCACTTGCGCCTGTTGCGATTGCACCAGTTGTGCAAGCGCTCCTGCGTCTACTTTGCCGTTATTGGTGAGCGGCATAGCAGCCAGTGCATACAGCTTGTAAGGCAACATGTAACTTGGTAGGACCTCTGCTAACGAGGCTAATATCTGAGTGTGTAGCGTCTGTTCAAGCTCATAAATGGCATCACTGTGCGATGGTGTAGTTAGCACCACACAGGCCTGTAAGTTATCTTTACTTTCGTTAAGTAACACATGTGCTTGTTGCACTGCATCTAGTTGCTCAAGCTGAGCCGCAATTTCTTCAAGTTCGATGCGATAGCCACGCAGTTTAACTTGGTTGTCTCGACGACCAATAAACTGCAGCACACTAGGGCAGCCCTGTTCATCTAGCAGCCAGCGTACTTGGTCGCCCGTCTGATAATAACGCTGCGAGTTATTCATCAATGTCAATGACACAAATTTACTGGCGCTGAGCTCAGGCAACCCAAAATACGCCTGAGCCACATTATCGCCTGCAATGTATAGCTCACCGGGCATGCCCATCGGCACCGGCTGTTGATGCTGATCTAATACCACCAAATGAGTGCCCTGAATGGCGCTACCGATTGGCACAAAGCGCTGCGATTGCTGTGCAAGCGAAACTGCATCTTGGCCGTTACAGCGATACACGCAACAACCGACCGTTGCTTCTGTTGGGCCATATTCGTTATAAAAATGAGCCTGTGGCAGCAGTGCCCCAACTTGAGCAACCACGCTGCTAGATAAGGCTTCTCCCCCCACCACAATTTGGTGCGCAGCATTGCTCGGTTGTAATCGCGCCAGCACGCCTTGCAAGTGGGCTGGTGTCAGCTTAAACAGCAGCGCCTCATCACGCGCCAAACACGCACTAAGCTCTGTGATTAACTGCTCGCCATCATTCAATAATACAACTCCAAGGCCATTAACCAGCGCGCCCCATAAGCTCGTTACTGTCGCATCAAACGCTAAAGGCGTGCTGACAACACTCTCGTGTATATCGCCTTGGAGATAACTGTGGCTAACATGCTCAAGGTAAAGGTGTAGATTACGATGGCTGATCACCACACCTTTGGGTCGCCCTGTAGTGCCAGAGGTATAAATCATATAAGCAGGCGCATCAATATCACTTAATGGCGCTAGCGCCTCTACAGGCATGTTCTGCCAATGCGGTGCGATGTCCATTAGCACCAAACGGCAGCTAAGATCTGCGCTGTTTGAAAGTAGCGCTGAGGTGGTGATAAGACAAGTCGCTTTACTGTCACGCAATATATATTGCTGACGCTGACTCGGTGCATTGGGGTCGAGCGGCACATACACGGCCCCGACTTTTAAGATTGCCAACAGTGCCACAACTTGCTCACAGCTTGGCGCTAAGTTTATTGCGACCTGCGACCTTGCCGTTACGCCTTGTTCAATCAAGTAACGCGCTAGCTTGTTACTTTGTAGCTCCAATTCGCCAAAACTTAACCGCTTGCCAGCCATATCTCGTACAGCATTTTGCTGTGCACTATGCTGAGCAAAGTCTCGTATTTTATCGCTGATAAACCAAGGAGATTGGGGCTGTGCTTGCGTGGCAAGCCCTAGCTCGCTGAGTGCTTTAGTCTCAACTAATGGTAAGGTATTTACGCTTTGCTCAGGGCTTTTCAGCGCAGCATCAATTAAGGTTACAAAAGCATCAACCATCGCCTTTACGCTGGTGTGTTTAAACAAGGCTTTGGCATAATTCCACTGCACTGCGATCTCACTGCCAGATTCTTGTGCATTGACTTCTAAGTCGAACTTCATTGCAGGCTTAAGATCAAGCTGTTGCTCGATTTTAAGATGAGGTAGCTTGAAGTCACTTTGTTCGTTATTTTGTAGTGCAAAGAGTATTTGTAATACGGGTGCATGCGCTAAGCTGCGCGGTGGATTAATGGCATCAACAAGCTGCTCAAAGGGTAAACTCTGATGGGCAAAGGCTTCCAAGATCACCTGTTTTTGCTCACTTAGCCAGTCGTTAAATGACGGCGACCCCACTTTGCGAGCGCGAATAGCCAAGGTATTCACAAAGCAGCCCAGTAACCCCTCTAACTCTTTTACCTCACGTCCGGCAATGGGTGAGCCAATTACAATATCCTGCGTTTGACTAAGACGAAGCATCAACAGCGAAAAGGCACTTTGCAACCACATATACAAGGTCACCCCTTGTGCTTGGCAATGCGCTTTTATCGCCTCAACTTGCGACGTTGTAAGAGTATGACGAATGCATTCACCATCAAGGGACTGAACTTGTGGTCGCTCAAAGTCCAGCGGTAATTCATGAACAACAGGACACTGCTGTAACTGAGTTTGCCAATAAGAAAGATCTGCCTGATAGCTATCTTGCTGTTGCTGCTGCCAGTAGGCAAAGTCTGCATACTGCACCGCTAGCGGTTTAGCGTATTGCTCTGGCAACGGATACGCTGGCGCTTCACTAAAGTGCCGATAAAACGCCACAAATTCTTTGGCAAGCAGCGCCATCGACCAACCATCGCTGGCAATGTGATGCATGTTAAACAAGAGTCCAAATCGGTTGTGACTAAGCTGTACACAGATCACGCGCAGCATAGTGTCTTGGCATAAATCAAAAGGCTTGCTGAGCGATTGCTGCTGTAATGTTTGCCAACGCTGCTGTTGCTCGGTGGTATTCAGCCCAGACAAATCTACTAATTCCACAGGACAAGCTACTTGGGCACGAACTTGCTGCACAGCACCGTGATCACCACTTGCAGGAACGATGACCGTACGGAGCACTTCATGACGTGCAACAATCGCGCTTAACGCTTGTGTTAAAGCGTCAATATCTAAGGCTCCTTCACACCAATAGCTCGCTGGCATATGGTATTGCAGACTTTGCTCATGTAACTGATCGATTAACCACAAACGCTGCTGAGCAAAAGACAGAGGTAACGCTTGGGCTCTTGATACCGGCTCAATGGTATTGCTGTGCGCAATCATCGAACTTGCGGTTATCACTTCAGCAAACGCTGCAATACTTGGCGCATCAAAGAGTTGTGGCAAGGTGATATCGCGCCGCTGCTCACTGCGCACTCGGCTGATCACTTTTATGGCAAGCAGCGAATGCCCGCCTAAGTCAAAGAAACTATCGTTAATACTCTGTACTGGGCTCGGTAGTAGCTCACGATATAACTCAAGTAAATAACGCTGTATGTCTGTGAGCTTAGATCCATCAATTACCTCGGCGACCTCTTGGCTTTTCGCCTGTGCCTGATAGGCAAGCTGTAATGCTTGCTTGTCTACTTTTGCGTTTGCAGTCAGTGGAAGATCAGCAACGATATCCAGTGCGGCAGGTAACATGTAACTGGGCAGCGACTGCGATAAAGCTTGGCGCAACTGCACAAGTGTGAGCTTAGCCTCACCATTTAAAACCACATGAGCCACTAGGCTTTCTTGTGCTTCATCAACACTCACAGCGCAGCTTTTTACTTGCGCCAACGCGTCGATTTGATGGGCGATTGCCACAAGAGAAATACGGTAGCCTCGCAGTTTTACTTGTTCGTCTAACCGCCCCAAATAACAAAGGTAGTCAGCCTCTCCGCGCGCGTTCGCCTGCCACTTTGCCTTGTCGCCACTGCGATACCAACGCAAGCTTGAAGTACCAGACGCAGGCACTGCTTGCTCAACAAAGCGTGTTTGCGTCACACTCGCCAGATTAATATAGCCTTCACACACCCCATCTCCCGCGAGCCAAAGCTCTCCGGGCATATTAGGTAAAGCCAGTTCGCCAAACTCGTCGACTACCGCAAGTGTCATATTATCGATAGCATGACCAATAGGCACTTCTTCGTGGCTCGCTAACAAGTGGCGCGACTCATGGCTTACAGCATAGATACTACAGCCGACTGTTGCCTCTGTTGGGCCATATTCGTTTATCCACTGGGCGTTAGGGAGCTTATCCATCAGCTTATCAACCAAAGCTGCGCTCAACCCTTCACCGCCAACCACAAATCGGTGGGCAATATCACTGCGAGTTTGTGCGTCACTTAATGCAAATACCGCGCGTAGGTGCGCCGGTGTTAACTTGAATAACTTGGCTTCGTTGGCTGCAAAAATCTGCACTTGTAAGGCAGGCAACAATTCAGCGCCCGTGGGGAGCAACTCAAGCTCACCGCCTCGCATTAAGATAGGCACTAAGGCGGTCACCGTCGCATCAAATGCCAGCGGTGTACTGAGCACTGCCTTGGTTATGCCTCCGGATTGGGGAAGGTAGCGCTGACACGCAAAGCGCAGATAATTATTGAGGTTGCCATGACTAATAGGCACCCCTTTTGGCTGCCCAGTTGAACCTGAGGTATAAATAACATAGGCAAGCTCGGCCTCGTTAAATGCTGCCGCGTCTTCATCTGCCTGCAAACAGGTATCGTAAAACGCAAAGTTACCCTCGGCTTCGAACAAATCATCAAGCAACAAAAAGTCACTACCGGCTTCAATCAAGCGCTCGGCATCTTCACTTAGCGCCAGCGTCAATACGATGTCTGCATCATTCATGATGTAGGCTAAGGTATCGGTTGGCGTGTCATGGTGAATGGGCACATAGGTATGGCGCGCTTTTAATATTGCCAGTACCGCAGCCACCATGTAACTTGAAGACGGCAGTAAAATAGCAATGCGACTTTGCTCGGCAAATGCCATTTCTAATAAGCTATTAGCAAGTTGGTTCGCGCATTTTTCTAAGGTGAGATAACTACAAGTGGACTCTCCCATACGCACCGCAGTCTGTAGTGGAGTCTGAAGAGCCGCCTGACTAAACTGAGTCACCCATGGCTGTTGCTCTGTCACTTCTACCGCAACACTTTGCTGCTGTTTTAATAGCGCTAACTGCTGCTCAGCGGGCCACAATGACAATGCTGACAACGGAGTATTTGGCTCTGCAAGACACTGCGATAACACATAACAAAACTGCCGATGGAAACTAACTACACTCGCTTCTTGCCACAAATTGCTGTCATAAAGCCATTCAACGGTGAGTACATCGCCCTCGTCTATCACTGCAACTTCTAAATCTAGTTTGGCACCGCGTACTTTACTTTGGCACGGCGTCACTTCCAGTTGTGCTAGCGTAAGGTTTTCATTTACCTGGTTATTTACCCGAAACACGATTTGATGCAGCGGGTGCTGGGCGCTTGAGCGTTCAATGTCTAGCTCATCCACTAACACATGGAAGGGAATATGTTGATGTTGCAACGCATCGTTGAGTAAGCCTTGAGTTTGCTGTAGCGCCTGCGTGAAACTGGTGTCTTCACTCCATTCGCTCCTAAGCACTAAGGTATTGATAAAATTACCAATCATACTTTCAAATGCTTTAAGGTGACGTCCTGATACCGGCGTACCAACAACCACATCGCGCTGTTGAGAAAAGCGGCTTAACCACAATGAAAATAGCGTTTGCAGTAACACAAATAAGGTTTGCCCTGAACGAGTTTGATACGCTCGAAGTGCACTGACCAGCGCCGCAGGTATAGGCTCAATCACTAAGGCGCCACGCAAAGAGGTTTTTGCTTCTCTGCTACAATCTAGCGGTAATTCATGAACCTTGGGCAGACCTTGTAATTGCATACGCCAATAGTCGAGCTCCTGTTGCCATAACGCCCCCTGTTCCAGCTGCTGTTGCCACATTACGTAATCAACATAATGCAGCTCTTGTAGCGCTAAGGTTTCGCCGCTGAGAGCAGCTTTGTAAGCCTGTCCTAACGCTTCACTCAAACACGCAATAGACCAACCATCGGCCGCGATATGATGTAAGGTGATCACAAGCGTAGCCTGCATCGCCTGTTGTTGATAAAGACTGGCGCGCAGCATTAAATCACGGCTTAAATCGAAGCTGGTTGCGTAATCTTCTGCGATAGCCTGCTCTAACGCATGTGCTTGTTGCTCATCGGATTTATCTGTCCAGTCGTGCTTAATCAAGGTAAATAGAGCATCAAGGTTAATGCTTTGCTGCGGTTCTCCTTGCGCATTTTGATGATAATTAAACGCCAAGACTGGATGTTGCTTAATCACAGCAATAAAGGCTTGCTCTAAGGCTTCAGTATTCAGCTTACCTTGCAATTGGAATATACCCTGTAGGTTATACTGGTTGCTGTGCCCTTGCAGTTGGTCTACAAACCACAAGCGCCGCTGTGCAAATGACAAAGGATAATTGGGCTGTGGTGGTGCAGGTTGTAGACTTGGTAATGAAGCTTGAGACTGAGAGTTAGCCAACATCTCGCTTAGTTCAAATACGCTAGGATTGGCAAACAGTTGCTTTAAGCTCACCTCCACCGAGAGCTGGGCTCTTAGTTCATTGAGTAATTGCATTGCCAATAAAGAGTGACCACCGATGCTGAAAAAGCTATCGTGCAGCCCCACTTCTGGTGCGCCCGTTAAGGTTTGATAGAGTGTGATTAACTGTCGCTGCAACACACTTGTCACCTCACTACTTTGGCTTTGAGAAGTTAATGCCAAAGACTGTAATTGTTGGCGATCTATCTTGCCATTACTCAAGGTGGGTAAGTGCTGGCAAAGCTCTATCCAGCTTGGGATCATCGGCTCAGGCAAGCCACGCTTCAAGCCTTGGCGGATCACCTCGCGCAGATTGGTTACGGCGCACTGGCTGCCATCAACACTTACCACAAAAGCAACCAAAGCATCTTGTTTGCCGAGCTTACGCACCACGACCGCTGCCTGCGTTACCTCATCAAGCGCTAACAGTGCAGCTTCTATTTCATTAAGGTCAACGCGGTAACCGCGAATTTTCGCTTGTTTGTCAATTCGACCGAGAAATTCAAGCTCGCCACTCGCATTCAGCCTAACGCTATCACCACTGCGATAAAAACGGACGCATTGGGCACTATGTTGCAAGCTACTTGTAAACTGAGCTGCGGTCTCTGAAGGCGCATTTATATACCCTTTGGCGAGGCTCGGCCCGCCAATATAGAGCTCTCCGGGCATGCCTGCGGGTGTTGGCTTCCCCTGTTTGTTGAGTACGCAGGTGGTAACATGTGCCAACGGCGTACCGATCGGATAACTGTGGCCGGTTAGCCTGCTGTCTGTCACTTCATGACAAACCACTCCAACACAAGCCTCCGTCGGTCCATAATGGTTGAAAATACGCGCCGCTGGCGTCAGCGCGCGAATGCTATCAACAAGCTGCTCACCCAATGCTTCTCCACCTAACACCCACTGCGAAATAGCGGGCTTTTGCTCAGCAAGCTGAGGCAAAAGCACCGCGGCAAAAGAAGGAGTTAATTTAATCAAATTAACTTGCTCAGCTACTAACTTGGCTGCGATTTCAGCAGGTTCTGGCGCTTGGTTTGCAAGAGTGAGTACCACAGTGCCGCCCTGAGTAAGCACCGGATACACAGTCGTTAAGCATAAGTCCGTGGCAAGTCCTGTGACCACGCCCGCTCGCGTATCTTGGTTGTAACTCAATCTCGCCGCGATGCTGCTGCAATAGTGGCTCAGCGCGCCATGGCTGATCTCAACCCCTTTGGGCACACCAGTAGAACCAGAAGTAAACAACACATACGCGCTATCATCAAAACTTGGTGAATAAGTTTGCTGCGGCGCTCCTTTGTTTTGGCTCAGCTCACTATATGTAAGCACTCTGATGTCAGCTTCTCGTAGCGCTTGGCAAAGGGGTGTTTCGACACTTACCACCACTGTATTACACTCAGCTTGCGCTAGCATTTGTAGCGCTCTGGCAGTGGGCATATTGCCATCAATAGGTAAATACGCACGGCCACTTTGCATTACACCAAGCATAGTGACAATGTCACTCATATCGCCCGTTGTTATCAGCGCAATGATTGACGCTGGAACATCTAAGTTGTTGGCAATTTGTAGGCTTTGAGATTGTAGCTGCTGATACGTTAGGGCCCGCGATGCTTCGCCATTGGTGCTTGGCACAACCACTGCAATCGCCTCACCTTGAGTTTGCGCTATATCTCTGATTGCTTGCGGCACAAGCATCGGCTGGCTGATGTTGTGATTGATATCCGCCGCCTTTATAGGTACGTTCGTTGATTTGAGCACTAAGTCGTCAATCGGCAGCGCCTCTTTAGCACAATAACACTGGACGAGTGCCAAATAATCATCGGCAAATTGCTGAATAAGCGCATGGTCATAAAGCCCTGTTGCATAAACAAAGTCACACACAAGGGCATCATCTGTATCATCAACAGATAGGGTTAAGTCAAATTTCGCTGTGCCATTATCTAGGGCAATTAACTCGGCTTCTAATTGGTTATTTACCGACACCTTACTACTGGCTACACTATTGTAGTTAAATAACACTTGAAACAAGGCGGAATGCGCGGCGGATTTGGGTAGCTCTAGCGCTTCAATGATGTCTTCCACGGCAGCGTTTTGATTACTAAGCCCTTGCAATACTTTGTATTGCAGCGCCTTAATCGCCTCACTCATGGAATGATGGCCGTTTATCTGCATACGCAGTGGCAAGGTATTAATAAAGCAGCCAAGCATAGCTTCAAACTCGCTTTGCTGACGATTTGCAACCGGCACCCCTAAGGTAATATCGGTTTGCTCACTGTAGCGATAAAGCAAGATGTAAAACACGCCCAGCAAGGCGGTAAAATGTGTTACGCCATCGCTGCGGCAAGCTTGATCTAATCGTTGTATTTGTTCTGCGTTAAACGAACAACGAACCGTGTCACCTTGGTACTGCTTTTCTTTTTTTCTTGGATAGCAGGTAGGCAATTCAAACGGTGTAAATGCCTCTAACTGCTCAGTCCAATAAGCCAATTGTTGTTGATAGTCTGGGGATTGTCTTAATTGTTGCTCCCAGTGCACATAATCAACATACTGTAAATCGGGAAGCTCAACACACGCCTCCGATAGCTCATACAGCAGTGCGTTGATAAACACAATCACGCTCCAGCCGTCACTAATAATATGATGCATGTTAACGAGTAACCAGCGGCAATCAGTGTGAGAGTTACTCACTAAAGCCGTCACTTGCAGCAGCGACTCGCTGGCAAGATCAAACTGATACCGCACAGCCTGTTTAATCGACTCTGGTAGCTGATTGGGTAGTGCTTCTTCATCCACGGTCATCACAGCAATTTTCATCGCTTCAGCAGGTTCAATTTGCTGCACGACCTTCCCTTGCACCGTGATAAATCGTGCTCTCAAAATATCGTACTTAGCTATTAAGCGGCTCAATGCTTGTTCAATGTCCGTGACTGAAAATGGCTGCGATAATTGAACTAGCCCAGCCATGTTGTATGCAGCAGTGCCACCTTCATATTTATCAATAAACCACATTCTTTGCTGTGCTGCCGAGAGCGCAGCAGATTGCTTTTGCTGTCCTCGAAGGTAGGTGATAAGCGCAGTTTTGTGCGCCTTTATCTTATCCAGAATACCCTCAGGCACCTGCCCAAGCGGTGTTCTAAGTTTTAATTTATCTTGCTGTAAATAAACATAAATCTGTTGACGGTCCAGCTCATCTAACCACTGTTTCATTGCAAAGTTTTCCATCATTACAAGTCCATCTCCGTCATAGATTTATCACTTAGCGCAGCACTCAAATCTCGGTCGCTCACAATATCACTGACTTTCTCTACGTTTGGAGTCTGCGTCTCCACCGAAATAGCATCATGAGCTTGTTTTAGCGCTTCTATACACTCAGCAAGCTCTGCAATACAGGCGTGCTCAAAGATGTCGCCAATGGTCAATTTAATATTGAAAGCTCGGTTGAGTCTCGATACCAACTGCATACCAATCACCGAATTGCCGCCGCTATCCACAAAACGTGCTGTGACGCCCAACTGCTCAACAGGGAGAAGCGCTATATAATGTTGATGCAGCTGTTTTTCTGTTTCAGTGCGAGGAGCCAACGTGCATATTTCTGATACTGGCTCAACAGCAGGCATTGGTAGTGCTTTTCGGTCGCGCTTACCATTTGGTGTCATCGGCCATTGACTTAACCAAACAAAATGCTCAGGCACCATGTAACTTGGTAACCATTCACCGAGCGCTTGGCGCAGCCGAGGCGAAGACCACTCGGTTGATAGCTCACCATCATCAATCATATAACCACACAGACATGGGCCAGTTTCTAGTGTTTGCACGCAAACATCGACTTCACTAGTATTGAGTATCCGCCCCAAATGATGGCTAATATCGCCAAGCTCTATACGATGACCATGGAGTTTAATTTGATTATCTAAGCGTCCTTTTACTTCAAAGCGGCCATCAACTAAACGCCTCGCTTTGTCTCCCGTCTTGTATAAGCGGCGGCTAATGGAAGCTGTAAATTGATGATTGATAAAACGCTGCTCGGTCAGCTCCGCTTGATGTAAATAACCCATAGCAACACCACTACCACCAATGTATAACTCACCCCATACGCCATCGGGTAAAGGCAACCCTTCACCATGACACTCGGTAGGGAGCACAAATAAGCTGGTATTTTGTATCGCTTTACCAATGGTTACCTCTGCGGCATTGTCGATATGTGCCACCGCCGACCAAATCGTGGTTTCGGTTGGCCCGTATAAGTTATAAACCGCTTTGCTGTGACTAAGTAACTGCGCGGCCAGTGCCTGAGGTAAAGACTCACCGCCACTCCATACTTTGATGCCAGAGGTACATGCTGGCGCCGCATTTAGCAGTAATTGCCATAACGTTGGCGTTGCCTGCATCACAGTTACCTGTTGCTGCTCGATAAGCGCGCCAAGCACAGCAGGATCGCTAATACTTTCATCACTTGCCAGCACCACAGACGCACCAACCAGTAATGGCCCAAACAACTCTAGCAAGGCAATATCAAACGCCACCGTGGTGATGGCCAATAAGCGGTCATCCGCCACCAGCCCCGGCTCACGACACATAGATGCAAGCAGATTAGCAAATGCCCCGTGATTGACTTCAACGCCCTTGGGTAACCCCGTGGAACCAGAGGTATAAATGACGTAAGCACGCTGCTGAGCTTGAATTAGCAAGCTTGGGCTGCGAGTCGAACTTTTGGCAATGTCTTCTGCATCGCTATCCATACAGACTCGTTTGAAACGACCGAGATTGAATAACGCAGACTCTGCACTGCTGGCATCACACAGCACAACACTCACTTTGGCATCCTCTAAGATATGCGCGATACGCTCATCGGGGAACGTTAAATCAAGCGGTAAAAATGCCGCTCCAGCTTTCATCACCGCCATGAGTGCTATCAACAGCTCCGCCCTGCGTGGTAATGCCACCGCCACGATACTATTGGGCGTTACCTGCTGCTTCATCAAGTAGTGAGCGAGCTGGTTAACACGCGTATCTAGCGCCTCATAACTGAGACTCACATCATCCGTTACCAGTGCCGTACGTGCACTGCAACGCGACACATTGTGCTGCCAAGTTTCAACAAAACTCGTCGCGACCTTAACCGATTTCTCTTGCTGTAGCGGTAACTCAACCAATCGATACACATCATCACTACTTTGTATCAACTCATTTTGAGCCCCTATCGGTGTGTTGCCTTGAACCTGCGACAGCAAATGGACAAACTTAGCCACATACTGGGTCATTAATTCAGTATCAAATTTCGCCGTGTGATATTCCACTAACAGTGACCACTGCCCCGCAACACAGGTCATATTTGTCGTCAGTTCAAATTGGCCAAATTTAGCTACACTTGGCTGCACTTCAACTTCTAGCCCATTAAAACTCGGCAAAGTGGTAACTTTATCTAGATTAAACAAAGTGCTAGGTAGAATTAGCTGATCATCGGCAAGCCTTGCATACGGATGAGTTTGGTGATCAAAGGCATCAAGTAAAGTATTTTGCACCCGCTGTACCAGCTCACCGATAGTGCTAAGGCCTGCTATATCCACCACAATGGGTAAGATATTGGTGCAATAACCCAGTAAGGCTTGGTCGAGTAACTCAGGCTCAAACTGCGATGCCAGTCGTTGCCTATCTGATACCGGCACTCCTACACTTATTACCGCCTGACCGCTTAACTTGTGTAGCCACAAGCAATAAAGTGCAAGCATGGTTGCAAATTGCCCACAACGCAAAGATTGAGCAAGGGTCTCAGTGTTTCGGATTGCACTCGATGAAATGGGTAATGTGAGCTGATTAACTTGGTATGAAGCCACGCTCACCGTCGTTGATTTTGGCAGCGCAAGTGGTGTTGAACTCGCTAAGCACTGGTGCCAAAAAGCTTGGTTTTTTGCAGCTTCCGGTGAATGCGAATATGCCTGCAGGCTATCAACGTAATGATTAAAGGAGACAGCTCGGCTTGCCACCTCATTTTGTTTTGCATCTTGATTGTAGCGCTCAGCGATTGCTGCCAATACCATTTGTAGTGAAAGCCCATCGCAGATCACATGATGGGCCACCACACTTAAATAGTGCTGCGCTTTGCCATCACTCAACAGCGTCACTCTACAAAGTGGGTCTTTTGCAAAGTCAAATGGTTGATAACGCAGCGCGGATAACCGCGTTTGCAATGTTACTTGGTCGTCCTCACTCCATGGCTCAACATGCAACTCGGCTTGTTCCACTCGGCAATATTGCATTAAGCGGTCACTATCGACACCAAAACGCAAGATTGGGAAGTCGCGGCAGACCGCGCTAACGGCTTGCTTCAGCCGCGCTAAATCGAGCTTACCTGAGAGCTTTACTGTCGCTTGTAATTGATATGCACTCGCCCCTTCGCTAGAGGTCAACGCCATCGCTAATAGCTGCTGCTGGCTATGACTAAGTGGAAATGCAGCATCGTCATCACTTGGGCTCACTTCACCAAAATAACCCGCACGTTTTAAGCTAAGTACACTAGCTTCAACTGCGTTTATCACCGCTGCAATGTCTTCATCTGTATGGGCGGCGCTGAAAAAGCAGTTTCGTCCTTCCCAGATAAATACACCGCGCTCTAGCATTTCATAAAAGAACACATCAAGATTTTGCGAAAAGCGAAAACGGAATAATGATGCAAACGCTTCTATTCGAATGGGTACGTCATGGGTTTCAAAAAACGCATTGAGATGTGCTTTAAATGCCGCGGTTTTGTCGTTGATCCCTTGTTGTAACGCCGGACCTTGCGACTTAATAGCTTGCAACACTGCTTTGGCGCTCGCCATGGTCATTGGATGTTTGCAGAAAGTCCCGGCAAAGAAGGTAGTATCGGTCAAAGGGTAAGAATCATCTCCGTATTGCCAATTTCCTCCGTCAATGGCATCAAGATAGGTAGCGGCCCCTGCGACCACACCGATAGGCATACCACCACCGACGATTTTGCCGTAGGTTGCCATATCGGCCTTAACCCCTATCAAGCCTTGAACGCCACCTGGATGTGCTCTAAAGCCAGTGATCATTTCGTCAAAAATGAGGGCAATACCATGCGCTTCGGTAAGCGTACGTAGTTTTCGTAAAAACGCCCAAGGCTGATTTTCAGGGTGACGGCTTTGTACCGGCTCAACAATCACCGCGGCAATATGTTGTGCCTCTCGGGTAATAACCTCTAGTGCTTCATCATCACCATAAGGTAAAACGAGATTATCGGCGATTGCGCCATAACGCACTCCGGCACACATTGCCTCTACGCCTTGCTCTGGCGACTCAGTTGCCAAAGTACCATCATAGTGACCATGGTACGCGCCTGAGAACTGAACAATTTTATCGCGTTTGGTCACCGTTCTTGCCAAGCGTAGCGCCGTCATGACCGCCTCTGTACCAGAGTTACAAAACGATGCCCGCTCAAGCCCAGTCAGCTCACAGATAAGTGCAGCAACCTCAGGCGCATCAGGACTTGCAAGTCCAAGTTGCATCCCGGCTTCAAGCTGTTGCGCCAGTGCTGCTTTGATAAAGTCAGGATTATGACCAAATAAGTTAGTACCAAAGTCCATAGTGATATCAATATAGCGATTGTCGTCGATATCCCAGATATATGCGCCCTCACAGCGCTTAGAGAACACCGGATAAAGTAGCTCTTTGCTCGACAGTCTAAAACCTGCCGATGCTCGGCAATCCGCAAGGCGTCCGCGATATTCGCTCACTAGCGCTTTTGAACTGTGCGTTTTCGCAATGTAAGCATCACTCAATGCAGCAAGATGTTGGCGTATGGCTGGGCTGCTATTGGCACGCTGCACTTGTTTTTGCTGTGCGCCTGGTAATACAGATTGGGCGCTGCTTGGCTGGGGTTTTGATACCAAGGTTGCTGTCGAGGTGACAGCACTGCTTTCAACTTTCGCGCCCTGTATATGTCGTAATTGCTGCCCCACCACAGCTTCTAACGCAGCTCTCGCTTCAGCGTTAGTCACTGTGCTTGCCGCCTGCAATTGCGCCTGATAGATAGCGACAAGCGTGTGGTTGTCAGCCTCTACTGCACTCCCTTTTGGCGTATCAGTCGTTATCGATACAGGTGATGGCAAACTGCCAGCTTGCAGAGGACCTTGCGGCACTTTGAGATAATCACTATGGCTTTGAATATAGGCCACTAACTTATCGACATCGCTGAGCTCTTGATAAAATTGACGAACACTAAACTCTAAACCGAATTCCCGCTCATATACTCTAACGGCCTGCATGATCATCAACGAATCAACCCCCATTTCTAGCAAAGGGAGGTTGGTTTGGATAGCATCAGCGGGCATCGACAAGAGTCCCGCTAGGGTATTGAGCACAAAGCTGCGGATCTGAGCATCACGGTCACTTGTATCCACCACAGTCAGAGCTTCGGGCTGTGATTGTTCAGTACCAAAAATCCAGTATGAGCTGCAATCAAATGGATATTGCGGCAAGCTCGCTCTAGCGCTCGGACGATTGCCATACACCTGTTGCCATTCGAGCGCTCCGCCTAAGTCGAGGTATGTGCCCAAACACTCGGCGAACCTCTTGCTGTCATCGCCTTTGGGGTGCAATACATGAGCATAATTGAGCGCTTTGTTATTGCTGTTTTCTTGTAGTAAGCCACTCAAAATAGGTTTGGGACCAAGCTCAATCGCTAAGCCATGCTCTAGTGACTCAAGCGCAGTTACACAGTCAACAAAGCGAACCGGTGCCATAATTTGCTCAACCCAATACTCAGCTGTTGCAATGCGTGCGGTCTCTACTTGCCCCGTCATGGACGAAACAAAAGGCAGCCGAGGCTGTTGGAATCTAACCTGTTCAGCGACTTTCCTAAAGGCGTCTAGCATGGGGTTCATCAGTGGAGAATGGAAAGCGTTTGCAGTATGCAGCGCTTTTACTTTAATTTGCTGTTCTGCAAGTACGTCACTGAGGGCAGTGATTGCTTCATCAGCACCGGAGAATACCACCCCAGCCTCACCATGGAAGGCTGAGATAACCACTTGCCCTTGATACTCGCTCAAGCAACTCTGTGCGGTTATTTCATCACATCTTGCGGCGATCATGCTGCCTTTTATCGCTAATTCATGCATTAGTTGACCACGCGCTGCAATCAACTCAACGCCATCACGAAGCGAGAACACACCCGCAATACAAGCCGCTGCATACTCACCAACACTATGACTGAGTAGCTGGGATGGCTTTACTCCATAATGCATCAATAAGTTTGCCACACTGTATTCGACGGCAAACAAGCTCACTTGCGTCCAACGGGTTTGTGCCAGTAGTTCACTATGCTTTTCATCGAATAACACATCCAACAGGCGTGCACCAAAGCGCTCGCCAATCAGGCTGTCAATTTCATCTAAGTGACTGCGAAACACTGCGTGGTGTTGATATAAAGCGTGAGCCATCAAGGGGTATTGCGAACCTTGTCCGGTGAACAAAAACGCAACTTCTGGAGCAGCATTTGCCGAAGACTGTTCGGCAATAATCGGAATATTCAGTTGCGAAATAAGTGCTTCTCTGCTCGCGCTACTAAACGTTTTATGCACACCTTTAAGCGGTACTTGCTCGGCATTTTGTGCGCAGAAGTCATCAAATGCTTGAGGCGTCAGACTCGACAATCGTTCACTATAGTGACCAACAAGTTGCTGCAATGCAGCTTTCGATTTAGCAGCCAGAGGCAATAGATAAAACGAAGGTGGTGTTACTTCAGCTTGCATTTCTGGTTTAGGCACAGGCGCTTGTGCGCAGATCACATGTGCATTAGTACCACCAAAACCAAAAGAGCTTAATCCAGCGGCTCTTATTCCACCCTGTTGTACAGACCATGTCTGCATGTTTTGCGGCACCATAAATGGGAGCTTTTGCCATGGGATATGCGGATTTAACACCTCACTATAACGCTGCGCAGGAATTTGCCCATGCTGTAAACACAGTAGCGTTTTGATAAGCCCAGCAATACCCGCACCGGATTCAAGGTGACCAATATTCGCTTTTACCGCACCGAGAATAACCGGATCATGACGACTATGGTGCTCTCCATACGTGCGGTTTAATGCTGTGATCTCGATAGGATCGCCAAGCTCCGTACCCGTGCCATGGGTTTCCACATAGTGGATATCTCCCGCCTGCATCTTGGCATTATCAAGGGCGGCATTGATCACAGCCTGTTGCGCGGCACTATTTGGCGCGGTAATGCCATTGCTGCGGCCGTCTTGATTAGTTGCACTGCCTTTGAGTACACCAACAATCGGGTCGTTGTCTGCCATGGCTTGTTGTAGCGGCTTTAACATCACCACCCCAACACCTTCACTTCGCACATAGCCATCCGCTGCCTGTGAAAAGGTTTTGCAATGGCCGTCAGCTGCCAACATTTGTGCGTTTTCACAGGCCTTAGTCACATCATCGCTCAGAATTAGATTAACGCCCGCCACCAATGCCGCGTTTGTTTCTCCATTTCTTAGAGCTTGAATTGCATGATGAAGCGCCACCAGCGATGACGAGCACGCCGTATCAATTGCCACACTTGGGCCGGTAAAATTAAAACTATAAGAAATGCGGTTTGCAGCAATGCTCAGCGCAGTGCCCGTGCCTAAATACGCGGTACTTTTTTGCTGTTGTTGCGACAATAAAAAGTAGTCATTTTGCGATATACCAACATACACGCCAATATCGCTACCAGCGAGCGTGGCGGGTTGGTAACCAGCGTGCTGTATGGCGTGATAAGCCGTTTGAAGCAATAATCTATGTTGTGGGTCGATATGCTTAGATTCAAGTGGCGAGATACCGAATAATGCTGCGTCAAACTCATCGACATTCTCTAAATAGCCACCGAGCCGGTCAGCTTCAAGGTTAGGGCAAAGCTGCTGGCGCTTAGGATCTGGCGTAGTGATCCCATCGCCCTGCTGGCATAACAGCTGCCAAAATGCATTGAGTCCATTTGCTGAAGGATAACGACAGGCCATGCCAATCACGGCAATATCTGTATCCGCAATATCTTCAGTTCGGCGAGAGGCTTGCGTCTTATTCGCTTGCTCAGTGGCGCCTTTCGACTCGTTAAGCTCTGTCTGCCCTAGAGCTTGAGTAAGTGTACTAAACTGACTTAGATACTGGGCTAGTTCGCGAATTGAGGGATATTCGTAAAGTACCGTAGGCTCAAGATCTAGCTCGTGTACTTCCATTAATTCCCCTGAGATCCGTACCGCTTTCATCGAATCTACACCTAATGCCAAGAATGGCGCGTCGATATCCAAACTACGCGCGGGCTTATCTATTTCTTGTGCGACTAACTCTTGTAATAACCGCTGAATTTGCTGTAGTGACGACGAGGGTGATGGCACCTCAGCTTGTTGTGGCGTAGCTTCTTCACGGGCACGCGCAATTACTTCAAAATTATTGGCTACATAACTGCGTTTATTCTCCTGGCGCTGAATTTTACCGCTCGATGTTTTATGAATGCGACCAGGCTTTATCAATACGATGTCATAAGGCGTAATGCCGTGGTGCTCAACTATCGCCGCGGTGATCTGCTGCAATACCTTATCAGTATCTAACTTTCTAAGCGCGGTACGCTTAACTTGTTGCACGATCACCAAACGTTCTTCATCGCCATTGGAAGCTACCGAAAACGCCGCACCACCATTTTGTTCTAAGCTATCGCTTGCTTCTGTAACCGTAAGTTCTATATCTTGCGGGTAGTAGTTTTTACCGCGGAAGATAAGCACGTCTTTGGCGCGTCCTGTAACGAACAATTCCCCACGCTGGATAAAGCCTAAATCACCAGTACGCAGATAAGCCCGCTCGTCAGCACCTTTAATTCTGGCATGAAACGTAGCCTCGGTTGCCGCTTGGTTATTCCAATACCCCTTTGCTACACTTGGGCCAGTTACCCAAATTTCTCCGGTTTCACCATCATTGCAGGCTTCAAAAGACTCAGGGTTAACAATCGCAATGCAATGATCGCCCCAACTCACGCCGGAAGATACGGCGTAATAAGGCTGCTGTTCATCAGCCACATCTAACGCATAAAACGTATCTACTGTATCTTCATCTGCGACTCGTTCGGCTTTACCCTGCTGTAGCTTGGTCGCATCAATACGTAATATCCTTGGCTGTTCTAGAAGACGTCCACCAGTTGCAAATAAGGTGGTTTCTGCCATGCCGTAACAAGGTGCGATACTCTCTCTTTGTAAGCCACACACTTTAAACTTTTGATAAAAACGCTCTAATGTGCTGGCACGCACTGGTTCTGCGCCATTTAATGCCGAGCGCCAATGGGACAAATCTAAGTCTTTAAGATCTTCATCTTTGACGGTGTCCACACACAAGTCATAGGCAAAGTTTGGCGCACTTGACGTTAATGCTTTGGTTTGTGAAAGCAGTTTTAGCCAACGTAGTGGTTTTTGCAGGAAATAAGCCGGATTCATCAGTGCCGCTGTCGCACCGATGTAGATTGGGTGCATAATGCCAAAAATCAGTCCCATATCATGGAAATGAGGCAACCAACTTACAATCGAAGAGTTGCTATCGTGACCAAACGCTTCTTTCATTAGCGCCTGATTATCAAGAATATTGTCGTGGGTTACCATTACGCCTTTAGGTGTGCCCGTCGAGCCTGAGGTATATTGCAAAAATGCCAGTTGCTCACCAAGGAGTTGTGCACGAGGCCACTGTTGAGTGGTCGATTTAAGTGCAATGTTATCGGTAGTAAATAGTGCTAACTGCGCTAGACTTGGCTCAGAATCAAGCAATGGCTTGGCGATTTCATTGATCTTTTCACTGGTAAGCGCACCTTTGGCACCTGCGTCTTCGATGATGGCACGCAGACGATCAACATTTTGATTCTTTTTAGGGGGATAAACCGGTACCGCAATTATCCCTGCGTATAAACAAGCAAAAAAAGCTTCAATAAATTCAAATCCAGAGTTGTACAGTAATAATGCTCTGTCACCCGGTTCAAAATATTCACTCAATGTCTCAGCAATAGAGGCTGCACGCTCATGCAGTTCTTGGTAGGAAATAGTTTTACTTGGTAACGCCTCATCGTAAAAATACTGATAGGCAATATCTTGAGATCGAGTACGCGCTAAACCCGCGAGTATAGTAACAATATTTGTATTCATGCCATCCCCATAACTTGGTTGGGATTCCTTTGGCAACAGCGCGAGCAGTATCAATTTGGCTTGCGACAGTTAACCATCAGTAA
This sequence comes from Pseudoalteromonas sp. BMB, assembly GCF_001709235.1. Lineage (NCBI taxonomy): Bacteria > Pseudomonadati > Pseudomonadota > Gammaproteobacteria > Alteromonadales > Pseudoalteromonadaceae > Pseudoalteromonas > Pseudoalteromonas sp. BMB. Next base: position 19,802 of record NZ_MBQA01000170.1, on the reverse strand, counting down.
CGTTGTAAAAAACCAATCAATTACTTAACCGCAACAAACACAGTACCCACTTAAGTAGGAAAACGTTTGTAGGGTATATCTATAAAGGTTAACTAACCGCTAAAACCGCGAGCCAAGTTAATCAACAGCACCTTTTGCTATTTGCTTGCAGCATATATACAACATTGCTGTAATCACTCACTGTCACTTTAACGCTTGAATATGGCAACTTTTTTACCATCCTTGTACGCGAGGGTGACGACATCAAAGTCTCAAATAGAGTTATAAAAAAGACCATACTGAAGCTGGTAAATCACACACAACTTGTGTGGCTTCACATCAACGACTCATGATCTGTACTGAAAAAGGCTAGCACAAGAAACTGATAAATAAACCGCTTTATTAACAAAAAAGTAAATTTATCCATTACACAAGATTACACCGAACCGTTTTTAGGAATTTTTAATTAGGTAGTAACAGGAAAGTCAGAACGATTTGTTTGCTTATTGAACAAACCTCTGTTTTAGAAACACTTTTGGTAGAACTCAAAAATACAATTTAGCCTGATATTGGGATAACTAAAGTAAGACCAGTGCAAGTTTTATATTTATTTACACTGGTCTTACAGCATCAAACTATTACTTTTGTAATGTACTTAATATTACTTTAGCGAAGGCGAGGTAGTGAACGGCTTCACGCCAATCGCTTGGTAAATTTCAGCAGGCTTAAACGCTTGCTCTCCTTTGATCACCAATGTCGCTTTTTGCAGTGCCGTAATATCCTTAAGTGGATCGCCATCGATCAACACTAGATCTGCCACTTTACCTTTGGCAATTGAACCGGTTTGATGTGCAACCCCCATCAATTTGGCGCTTTCTAGCGTTGCCATATTCAGCACATCAGCCGCAGGAATGCCCGCATCAACGTAAAGCGCTAGCTCACGGATCAAGGTAAAGCCTGCAATATTATCCGTTCCAGGTACCATTGGAACACCAGCATCATAGAGCTTTTTCAGCATTTTTTGCATTGCTTCACCCGACTCTTGGTAGCTCAGTTTAAACTGTTCATCAACATGCATCTCAGCCCCTTTTAAACCACGAGCGAATGCAATTGGCATATGCTCTGAAATAGCAGCAAATTCCGGATTGATCTTTTGATCTTCTGCCATCAATAAACTTCTGAATGTAGATACAGTAGGATCCACAACAATGCGCTTATCACTTAGTAGCTTGATGAATGCATTCATCTCTGGACTATCAAGTGATAAGCCAGAGGCTTGCTCTCCCATCAGTGAAAACCGTTTTTGTGTTCTGGTGTCGACTTCTTCACCAGCTAAAAAGTTAAGAAAAAGCATATTAATGTGCTGAATCTCATCATAGCCATTTGCAATGGCTTGCTCTGCCGTCATAAACGCAGGCACGTGACCGCTAAGTCTCAATCCACGACTGTGCGCACGTTCAGAAATAGGCTTTACCCAGTTCGGATCGATAGAAGAATATAGCTTTACTTGAACATAGCCATTATCGGCAAAGAAATCGACCGTCTCGAGTGCTTCTTCCAATGACTTCACACTTAAGCCCGCTGAGTTTTCGCTGTATTTATCCATAAAGCCAGCACGGTACACTCGAGAGCCCAGCACCTGATTGGTGTTAAAGAGCGCTTCAATTTCCATAATATTGTCGTGCTCGTTACCCATGTCCCTAACGCTGGTAACACCGTTCGCAATATTTAAAATACCGTTCTCTTTTGATAAATGACCGTGCATATCCCAAAGCCCAGGGATCAAGGTTTTCCCTTTTCCATCAAGGCTAACCACGCCATTTTGCTTTTTAATATGTTTAGCGATTTCGACAATCTTGCCACCTTTAATCAATACATCATGGTTTTTCAGCAGTTTTTTCTGCTCACCATCAAAGACAGCAACATTTTCAATAAGTAATGCAGGGACATCATGTGTCAGCTTGCTTGCGAGGTTTTCTAAATGCTGCTGTTCGGCTTGTTTTTGGATAGCCTCAAGTTCTTCGAACTGTGCTTTGGTGTAGCCGTCGCGCAAGACATACATTGGCCCCCAACTTTGTGCGAAGTAGTTACCATCGTCGTCATACCATGCAAAATTAGGAGTAAGACTCAGGCCACTCGTTACTAATAGATGGACGGTTTGCTCCCCTAACTTCATCGTTTTCATTTTTTCGATAAGCATTTTACCTTGAGGGTAAACATCTAATTCGTATTTATTATTTTTTAGAACATAACGCATCGTCGCGTTATCTAGTGCAAGGTGGTTATTAGACGGTACGTAGAAATCGAGTGTCGCATCAGCCTTAATGCCTGATTCATTGACACTTTTCCACTGCGCAATGCCTCTGTTATAGCTAAACGTTTCGTCAATTGTGGAGCCAAAAGCAGAACGTCCTTTAAGACTAAAATTGATGGGTAGTCCTTTTTCATTCAACTTTAAGGTTTCATCAATTAAGATCCGACGATTGTTCCAGCCAAACTCAATTTTGGCTTTATAGTTTTGCTCGTCTATTTTTTCTTGGGTTAGTGTGCCTGCTAAGCCCTTTTCTGAGTAAACATTATTGGTAATGGTGTCAGCAAATACCACCCAACTTTGGGTAGTTAAAAGCGCCGCAACGAGTGTCGACAAGGCACTTCGCTTTGTTATTATTTTTGTCATGTTCTTGTTCCTTAAATCTCCGTTTAACAACAATGATATTACATCAAGATAACAAAAAGCGAAGCGCTTTAACTGTTACAATTCGTGTTGATTTCACCACTCAATCAGGCTTTTAGTAACCTGCTGCTTGGCCATCTTTCCTTGTTTCAGATGCACCATAGTACGCTCCAGTTTTACCATCGCGCATAATCGCTTGATAACCGCCATAGGGACCAACTGCTTGTTGTAATTTGTGACCCTTTTTTATCAGCTCTCTACGGGTTTCCATGGAAAAACCAGACTCGAGACTAACATACCCTCCATCAGTCATGATTTCACCGGTTGGTTGCGATGAACCACTATGCAAAATTCGAGGCGCATCGCCCGCTTCTTGTAGATTCATACCAAAATCAATCATGTTAATGAGGATCTGCGCATGCATTTGCGGTTGCGTCGCGCCTCCCATCACGCCATAACTCATCCATGGTTTACCATCTTTTGTGACAAAGGCTGGAATAATAGTGTGAAAAGGTCTTTTTCCCGGCGCATAACCGTTGTAATGATTTTTATCTAACGCAAATAGCTCGCCTCTATTTTGCAAGACAAAGCCAAGCTTAGCTGGAGTCATACCCGAGCCCATACCACGGAAATTACTTTGGATCAGCGACACCATATTCCCTTCTTTATCGGCTGTCGTGAGATAAATGGTATCCCCCTCTACAGGCCCTGCATGATCGCGTTTAGCTGCTTTATTTGGATCAATCAATGCACGCCTTTCGTCAGCATATGCTTGCGAAATAAGCGTCGCGACGGGTATCTCATTAAAGTCTGGATCGGCGTAGTATTTTGCCCTATCTGCAAAGGCGAGTTTTTTTGCTTCAACAAAGGTGTGAATATACTCTGGGCTGTCGAATCCCATTGCCTTGATATCATAGCCTTCTAAAATATTGAGAATTTGCTGGGCGGCAATACCCTGACCATTAGGAGGTAGTTCCCATAACGTGTAGCCGCGATAATCAGCACTTACGGGGTCAACCCACTCACTGTGGTGCTCAGCCAAATCTTGGTAACTTAAGTATCCACCATTGGCCTTCATGTAACGGTCGATTTCTTTAGCAATTTCGCCCTTATAAAAAGCATCGCGGCCTTTCTCTGCAAGTAACTCATAGGTATTAGCGAGTGCCGGATTCTTAAATATCTCCCCCTTTTTAGGCATTTCACCCTCTGGCATAAACACTTCTTTAAATCCGGAATATTGCTCACGGGCCGACACCGAGCGCTGCATATAATAAGCAATCAACTCAGAAACTGGAAAGCCGCTTCTAGCGTAGTCGATACTGGGTTGAAGTAACTGTTTCATTGGCAGTTTGCCAAATTTGTTGTGCAGTTCAAACCAACCATCGACCGCACCGGGCACAGAAACGGGAAGCGGTCCATAGCTTGGAATTGTATCGCCTTGCTGCTGTAACTTTGCTAGCGAAAGGCTTTTTGGTGAACGCCCTGAAGCATTGAGACCAAATAACTTTTGTTGCTTCGCGTCCCACACAATCGCAAATAAGTCGCCACCGATACCACAACCTGTAGGCTCCACTAAGCCAAGCATGGCATTGGCTGCAATTGCAGCATCTATGGCGCTTCCGCCTTGCTTCAATACGTCTATTGCGACTTGGGTTGCCAGTGGTTGAGAAGTTGCCGCCATGCCCTGAGTTGCAATCACCTCAGAGCGGCTAGCAAAAGCTTTTCCGGTGATCCTGTCATAAGCGAGAGCCGCTGAGCTTACTGATGCACAAAGCATACTTACCAGCGTGCATTTAACTACCTTATTCATTATTTTCTCTTTTATTGTTTTCTTTTTAACCAATATAAAAAGCCAAATTGCTTACAGCAATTCATTTGCGGTCAAAGCGAAAGAAAACGAGATTGGACCTAATGCGAAAACTCAACAATCCATTGCCATAGCACTCGCTCTACCACGTGAATATTCGCCCAAATTTGATACAGGTTTTTGCAGCTGGACTACACTAGTGATGGATCACTCTGCAGAAAATAGTAAACGCGTTCATTCGCGTAAGAGCAAGAAGCACGGTCTGGGTAATCGCATTGAAATGAAAATCCTAATCGGGATTGAGGTAATTGAATTGGTTATTTATGAGTAATCGGGTTATTTCTATAAATTTAAAACAAACGCTGACTTGGGGCACGGTACTCTGTGGCTTGGTGATCTCGTCTCTTATTATCTCCATTTCATATGTTAGCCAACGAGACATGCTGCTCGAAAGCTATGAGACAAAACTAAGACAAAATTTAACTCATTTAGGTAAACATCTTTTTACTGAATTTGTGGAGGGCAACAATAATCAAGTTAGCCTGACTCTCGAGGATTATTATTCTGACAGTAAATATAAAGCACTCTTCCTTATTCAAGGAGAAACGCTCATCAACGAGACCCAGCACTCAGCGATTGGACTACAAGTATTTAATCAAGTTATCAGTCAGGCGCAAGCGACAGCAACACTACGCACACTTGACCTCATTGTGGCATTTGACCCTAATCAGCAGCACTTTCTCGCAGCCATTCCCATTTCACCTAAAGTGCCCGTCGCTGAGTCCGCTGATGTAGTTAGGCTGGTTGCTATTTATGACGTAAGCACCGTTTTTCTTTCGTTAAAGCAACAATTGATAACGAAGGCGAGTATTTTAGCGGTGTTTTTGATACTCATCATTATTGCGCTACTAAGCTTTACCCATTACTTCATTCATAAGCCAATCAAAAGACTGATCCAAGTAGGCGATGCATTATCCACAAAGTCTTTGAGCAGTAGAGCCGACATCGTGGGACATGGCGAGCTTGGAGTCCTTGCTAAGCAATTCAATGTCATGGCACAAACGTTAGAGAAAAACTGGCAACAACAATTACAAAGCACTCAGGAATTACAGCGCCGTCACGCTCTTATTAATAGTGTTTTTGAGGCTTTACCGGATATATTCTTTATAATCAATACGGACGGTACCATCTTAGAATGCCATACCGGAAAATCAGACGACTTGTATATGTCGCCTGAGCAGTTTATCAACAAGAAAATGGCGGAGGTACTGCCCTCCCACGCAGCTAAACAATTTAGCCAAGCCATCAAGTCTGCCAATCAGCGCCACCAATTAACCCAAATAGAATATCCACTGACAATTGCTGATCAAGCGAAGCTATTCGAAGCTCGGTTATCTCCTATTCCAGGAACAGATCAGCTAGTTATCGCAGTGCGAGATATCACCGAGAAAAAGCGTCAAGAAGAAGTCATTTTACATCACGCTTTTTATGACTCATTGACCGATTTACCAAATCGCTTTTTAGCGATGGAGCGGCTAGCACAGCAACTGTTTGATGCCGAACGCAACGATGAGCTTGCGGTAGTGTTTTTTATTGATTTAGATGATTTTAAAAGGATCAATGATTCACTCGGACACGAAACGGGGGATCAAATTCTCATCGCTTCAGGAGAAAGGCTCAAGCAATCGCTACGTGAGCAAGATACCGTGTCACGGCTTAGTGGTGATGAGTTTATTGTGTTGATGGGAGGGTTTAAGCACACTGCAGACATTACCTCTGTTGCCGATATGCTCATCAAACTTTTTCACCATCCCATTATTGTCGACGATAAAGATTTTAATATTTCAGTCAGTATAGGCGTTGCTATCTATCCTTTAGACGCGAACTCCCCCCAAGAATTACTTAGCTGCGCTGATACCGCGATGTACAATGCCAAAAGTAATGGTCGCAACAACTACTGTCTATTTAATCAAAAGATGAGTCAACAGTTATCTCGACGCATTGAAATTGAGGAAGCACTGCGCGTAGCACTGAATGAAAACGAGTTAGAAGTGTTTTACCAACCGCAATTTTATATTGAAGACAGTGATGTATTTGGCGCGGAAGCTTTACTCCGCTGGCACAGTAAAACACTGGGTAATGTCTCTCCTGCGGAGTTCATTCCCGTCGCAGAACAAAGCGGTTTGATCATCGACATCGGATTGTTTGTACTCTCAACTGCTATTAACCAAGCACACCAATGGCAGCAACACGTAGACTCCGACATCCGTATCGCAATCAATTTATCACCTAGGCAGTTTAAAGATCCTAACTTATTGAAACAGATAGAGCTATTAGTAAAAGACATCCCGATTGCCAATCGCTTTATCGAGTTGGAGATCACAGAAGGCGTACTGATCTCAGGACAGGCACAGGTAAAACAGACCTTAACCCAATTACATCAGTTAGGGTTTAAATTATCTTTGGATGATTTTGGTACGGGCTATTCGTCACTGAACTATCTCCGTCATTACCCCTTTGATTTACTCAAAATCGACCGCAGTTTTATCAGCGATATGCTCGCCACTCACGAGTCTAAAGCGTTAGTTAAAACCATTATTGCCATGGCGCATAATTTATCGATGAAGGTAGTCGCCGAAGGCGTGGAGACGCTGGAGCAATTACGTTTATTGCAGCAGCTGGAATGTGACTTTGGTCAAGGATATTTGATCAGCAAGCCGCTTTCTGCAGCACAGTTTGAAACCTTTTACCATACTAAGATCGAACCAGTTAAACGCTCTTCTTAGCAAGAAAAATAAAGTGTAAAAGCAACATCGCGCCCGAATATCCACTTGAGATAATAAATCAGGGTAAACACAAGACTAATAAAAATAATATGTTAGTATTGCAAGGCAGTGTAAGGATTTTGAATCATGAATATAGAGTTACTAGTTAGCAAAGCCAAGCAAGTATGTGACAACCGTGGTGCACGATTTACTCCTATTAGAGAAAAAGTATTTAGACTACTCGCCTCTAAACAAGGTGGCGTTGGCGCATACGACTTACTTGAAGAGCTCAAGTTAACGGAAGCGGCTGCAAAACCCGCTACCGTATATCGTGCCTTAGACTTTCTTTCTGAGTTGGGTTTTATCCATAAAATTGAAAGTACGAATGCGTTTATGCTTTGCCACCACTTCGACCACACACATCCAGTGCAGTTACTGATCTGTGATAGTTGCGGTAACGTTCAAGAGTTACACTCAAACACGATTTCGCATGAACTGAACAACCTAGCTGCTGAGACTGGATTTGTGGTTACAGAGCAAACCATCGAGGCTCATGGCCGTTGCGAAAAATGTAAAGATTAAGTGCAGTGAGCAAAAAAGCCCACTACACTTATCACTAAGAGCGACACTAATTTATTAAAAATGCGTAAGGGAAAGTCCATATGAATGTAGAGTTCATCAACCCCTTTTTATCATCTCTAATCAATGTATTGGCTACAATGGCGCAAACAGAATTGACGCCGGGTAAGCCAAAAGTGAAGAAAGACGAAGTCGCACAAGGTGATGTATCAGGTCTGATTGGCATGGTTGGCCCACAGACAAAAGGGTCATTTTCGATCACCTTTGAAGAGAACCTAGCGCTAACCATTATGGAGCGTATGCTTGGAGAGCGCCCAGATTCCATAAATGAAGACGTCACTGATATGGTTGGTGAAATCACCAACATGGTCACTGGCGGTGCTAAAAACCTGCTCGGCGAAAAAGGCTACGAGTTTGATATGGCAACACCGGTTGTTGTTTCAGGCCCAGGCCATACTATCACCCATAAATGTGATGGCCCTAAACTTATTATGCCATTCACCTCTCCTGACGGTAATGCCAATATCGAAGTCAGCTTCGACAAACTCGCCTAATAGTTAAAAGCACACGTTACTTTATGAGTTGGACTCAAAAACAAATTACCTTGAAGCCTCGAAAACGAGGCTTTCACTTGGTAGACGACGAGATTATCTCTCAGCTTCCAGAATTACATGACTATCGTATAGGGCTGCTGCACCTGTTTATACAACACACCTCCGCCAGCCTAACAATTAACGAAAATGCCGACCCAACGGTACGCATGGATATGGAAAGCCACTTTAATCATTTTGTACCACAGAGGCAAAGCTACTACCGCCATGACTATGAGGGCGATGACGATATGCCAGCACATATCAAATCCAGCACCTTAGGATGTGAAGTAACCATTCCCATTTCTGAGGGCCGCTTACATTTAGGCACTTGGCAAGGTATTTATCTCGGTGAGCATCGTGACCGTGGTGGTGCAAGACGCGTTATCGCAACGCTTCAAGGTGACAGAAAAGGCTAGGCGCTGAGCGCTTAGCCTTCGATGTATTCGTAGCTTACTCTTGGGGTGACGTTACACAGCAGCTCATATGGAATAGTATCGGCATATTGCGCTATTTCTTCTACGGGCAGGTTTGGTCCCCACATTTCTACTTCATCACCCACTTGAATACCATTAGGATTATCACCAATATTCACACTGATCATATCCATAGACACGGTGCCGACTATGCCGTAACGCTGGTTACCAATAACCACTGGAGTGCCAATTTTAGCGTGTCTGGGGTAACCGTCTCCATAGCCAACACCAATAACGGCAAGATAGGTGTCCTGTTCACATTGCCAACGTCCGCCATAACCTACCGCCTGATGCGCTCTTACCCGCTTGATGGCAATAACTTTAGTGGTCAAGCGCATGACAGGCTTTAAACCGTGTTGCTGGCCAACACGCGCAAGCATAGGTGAAACGCCATAAAGCATTAGGCCCGGACGGATCCAGTCGCCATGAGATTCTGGCCAACCTATGATCCCCGCGGAGTTTGCCAAACACAATGGTGCGTGACTTTGGCCAACTAACGACTTAAATAGTACTTGCTGTACTTCGGTTTTATTGTCTTTGATATCATCGGCACAAGCAAAGTGTGTCATTAAGTGGATTTTATCAGCAACATTTTTTGAGCGCTTAAGGCGGGCATAGAATGCTTCAAACTCTTCAGGCTCAACGCCGAGACGATGCATACCGGTATCTACTTTTAGCCACACAGTAAGCGGTGCATCTAAATTAGCACGCTCAATCGCTTCAAGCTGAGAAATGTCATGCACTATAGTTTGCAGATTATTGGCAAGTAGAATGGGTAAATCAGAAGGGTGAAAAAAACCTTCTAACAAGACAATTGGTTTAGTGATGCCACCTGTTCTAAGCGCGAGCGCTTCATCAACTCTCGCCACAGCGAATGCATCCGCATCTTGCAAATGCTGAGCTATTTTAACCAAACCATGACCATAAGCATTGGCCTTAAGTACCGCCATAATCTTACTTTTTGGCGCCAGTTTTTGTGTTAGCTGTAGGTTTTCTCTCAGCGCGGTTAAATCGATTTCAGCACTCGCTAGTCGCATTTCACTACTCAATTGACAGTTAATATTCGTCGTCCATTGCTGGACCCGCATAGTTATCGAATCGAGAGTATTGACCTTGGAAGGTTAACCTAACCTTACCGATCGGACCGTTACGTTGCTTACCTATGATGATTTCGGCCGTGCCTTTGTCTGGGCTATCGTCGTTGTAAACTTCATCACGATAAATAAACATGATTAAGTCGGCATCCTGCTCGATAGAGCCTGATTCACGTAAGTCGGAGTTTACTGGGCGTTTATCTGCACGTTGTTCTAGCGTACGGTTAAGCTGAGAAAGCGCGATAACTGGACACTGCAGCTCTTTGGCTAGCGCCTTTAATGAGCGAGAAATTTCAGCAATTTCAAGCGTACGATTGTCCGAAAGGCTCGGTACGCGCATGAGCTGCAAGTAGTCCACCATGATCATGCTGATCCCACCGTGATCGCGTGCAATTCGTCTAGCGCGTGAACGCACATCCGTTGGCGTAAGACCAGATGCATCATCTATGTACATCTTGCCCTTTTCCATCAGTAAGCCCATGGTGGATGACAAACGTGCCCAATCGTCATCATCTAATTGACCGGTACGTACCTTGGTTTGGTTGATACGGCCGAGTGAGGCGAGCATCCTCATCATGATCTGTTCTGAGGGCATCTCTAGCGAGTAGATCAGTACCGGCTTATCTTGCGTCATCGCGGCATGCTCAGCCAAGTTCATCGCAAATGTGGTTTTACCCATCGACGGACGCGCTGCAACAATGATCAAGTCAGAAGGCTGTAGTCCTGCCGTCATCTTGTCTAAGTCACCGTAGCCTGTACTTACCCCGGTAACACCATCTTGTGGAGATTGGTAAAGTTCTTCAATTTTATCAACAGTTTTCTCTAGGATGCTGTGAATACTTTGCGGACCTTCAGTGCTTTTAGTGCGCTGCTCAGCAATCTTAAATACCTTGCTCTCAGCTAAATCTAACAGCTCATGACTATCTCGCCCTTCCGGATTAAAGCCAGCCTCTGCTATTTCATTCGCCACACCAATCATTTCACGAACAACCGCACGCTCACGGACGATACTCGCGTATGCATCAATGTTTGCAGCACTTGGCGTGTTTTTAGCAATCTCAGCAAGATAGGAGAAACCACCTATGGTTTCTAACTGATTGTTCTTTTCTAGATTCTCAGAAATCGTGATTAAGTCGATAGGTTGACTAAGCTCTACCAGCTTTTCCATCGCTTCAAAGATCAGCTTATGGGTTCTGGTATAAAAGTCATGAGACACCACCAATTCCGCAACACGGTCGAAGGCTTCATTATCTAGCATCAAGCCACCGAGCACAGATTGCTCAGCTTCAATTGAGTGCGGTGGAACTTTTAAGGTATCGACTTGTATATCTGGTTTAGCCATATCACAACATTGAGAAATTGAAGGCCCTCTATTGTATCTTGTCTACCCATAAGTGCAAATAACAAAAGGCCAGAGTTTGGGGGAAACTCTGGCCTTTTGTTATTTGATGAAAGCGCGTATTAGTTACGCTTTAGCTCAATATTGCCGCTAACGGTATCGATTTCTACATCTGCATTACCACCGTTAAGCACAAACTCAAGTGAACGAGCTGGGCCATATTTGGCTTTTTTAACTTGATCTGAACTTAGCTCATTGGTGATATGGCCGCCTGAATGCGCGTTGATTTCAAATCTTGCTGATACATCCGTAGGGAAATAAAGCTCAATATCGCCACTAACGCTGTCCATATTTATATTGGCGTTGTCCAGTAACTTTGCTGCATATACTGCTATTTCGCCGTTAACGGTAGATAAGCGTAAGTCTTTTAACTCAGCCATCTTCAACTCGACTTCGCCGTTGACGTTTTCTAAGCGCAGCTCGGTTGCGGTGGTTTGCGTTTTAATTTCGCCATTAACGGCGTTAAATCTTAGCTTACCGCTCGAAGCGATATCTTCAATGTCCCCATTGACGGTTTCAAACTGAATATTGCCATCTAAGTCACGACTATCAATATCACCATTTACCGTTTCTAGTGCAATTTTACCGCTGATTTTACTCGCTTTAATATTGCCGTTGACCGTTTTGATACGGGCGCCCGCAGTTAAATCAGCAGCTTCAACGTCAACTACCACTCCTTCAAAATTTAATTCGCTGCTACGAGGCATGTAAATAGTGAGTTTAGAGCCATCACCACCGCCCCAACTTTTATAGCGTCTTGGCATCTTCACGATAAACTCGGTTACCTCACCAGAGGTTTCTAGTTTATAACCCTCGGCTTTATCGTCTAACTCGCCAGTCACTTTAAAAACGTTTTTATCCCATGTTTTTATCGTTACGTCACCGCGCTGATTCTCGATGACAACTTTACCATTTGCAGGAACCGACAGTTCTTTATCGATAGATTCTCCGGCGAACACTATCGCAGGTAGCGCCGCTAGGCTAATAATTAATGCTTTCATCCTAATTCTCCTAAATTTGTTGCCAACGAGGTTGGTGAACCTTATTGATTAAGTCGAGTTGCTGCTGATAAACCTGAGCTAACATTTTTAACAGCGCAGCGTTCTCAGGATCTTGCTTTAAAGACAACTTAATCGCTTGTTCCGCCTGCTCGAGCTCTTGCAATTGTGTCTGCCAATCAGAAGTCAGCGCTGGCTGCGTTTCATATTGAACCAGTAAAGACTGTTTTTGCTGCTCAAAAAAAGCGCTAATATTAGCCAGTGAGTCTTGCTTAGGCTGATTCATAATGACTTGCCAAGCGAGTAAGCCCGCAATAGTACACGCCGCAATACCAGATAACTTTTGCCAATTATTTTGCTTTGGCGGTTGTATCGGTTGTGCTTGATTGATTGCACGCTCAACGCCTTGCCATAAGTCACGTTGTGGCTTTGGCTGCGACTGTTCGTCATTCAGTGCGGTATGCATAAATTCATCAAAAGATGGTTTAGTCATTGTTGTACCACTCCTGTAATAAGTTACGTGCTCGGTGATATTGCGATTTGCTCGACCCTACGGCCATGTTTAACATATTGGCAATTTCCTCGTGGCGATACCCTTCGACAGCATGTAATACGAAGACCAACCTGGCACGTTCCGGCAATCTGACAATAAGTTTATCGAGGCCATTTAGCTCTCCTAGCTGCTCAGCACCTTGCTCATCCAATCCGGATTGTTCAAAGCTTACGACCTTTTGTAACCAGTTTTTTTGCTTTCTAAGATAACTGATAGCAATATTACTGGTCACACTATGAAGCCAAGTCGTAAATTGTGATTGCCCTTTAAATTGGTCTATCTTTTGCCACAATTGCACAAAAACTTCCTGACATGCATCTTCTGCATGAGCGGGCTCAGCGAGCAATCTAAGACATAATGCATATACGCGACGGTGATGTTGCTCAAATAGTTCGCGAAATGCACCTTGATCCCCTTGCTGGCATCTAGCCACTAGCGCATCGGTTTGTTCTTGTGTAAATGCCTCTTTGGCATTAATTATCATGCGTCTGTTCCTTTGGGTTGATTCCTTCATCTTCGCATATCGAATGGAACAAACAAAGTCACCAACGCTCAATTGCCAATTTCTACTTTTTTATAAAGTACTTATTTAGACGCGGGCGAAACCAGAAATGGTTTAAAAGAGTTGAAAAAAATTTTACTTTTTTTATTTGGCAGTAAAAAGTGGAGCCTGATGCTCCACTTAGGAAAGTTACTCAGCGATTTTAGCTTCGCTCTCGTCTGCTACTTGATATGGTTTATAGTGCCAACCTTTAAAGACTAATGTCGGCTTTTGTCCCGGTGGCTGTACGCCAATACCTGCACTTTTTAATGCTTGGTCAAAGTGGATCCCTGTACCACCAGTACCAGTAATCGATGCTCCTCGAACCGTACCATAAAACTGACCACTACCATTCAACAGAATAGAGGTTAACGGTGAATAAATAGCAGCATATAGTGACGATGCGCCGCTAAATACAAAACCATTAGGACCATCAAATGAAGAATACACACTAAATACCGGCAGTTTGCTCTTCTTGGTTAATCCTTCTTGCTCAGCAATAACCTTAGCACTTGCGCCAATAGAAACTTTGCCAGTGGTGAACACGGTCAGAGAACTTTCCTTTTCTATCCAGATGTGGGTATCGCCAGCTAATGTGAGGTCACCATCAATCAACCAGATCACATCGCCACCAGAGATCTTGATTTTGCCATCCGATCCTAACTTCAACCCTTTAAATGGGAATGCAAGCTGCGTTTTTTCTGTCGCTGTGCCGAGGTTTTGATCCACCCCTTGGAACAAATAAATGGTGTGCTCTTTTGCAACATACACACTCGAGCCATTACGTTCATACACTGCCTGTTTTGGTTTAAAGTGTAAGATTTGTTGCGCGCCTACATTTAGAGGAGTGAATCGATTACGAGGATCGATAATGCTATCCATATTAAAAGGCAACGCCAAAGGATCACACTCTTTATTAGGCTTTGCAGGGTCATAGTCGGGAGAATCTGGATCGTACACTTTTACCGGCTCAACCACTAAATCTGCGACTCTAAATTTAGCATCGGAGTAATGCACACCATCTTGAACTTGCAAGCCAGTATCTTTAAATTGACCACTGCCAGTATATTGAATATCGAACGCATCGCCATTTTGGTTGATGATCTCAGCGCCCCACTCCATTTTCGCGTCACCCATGGCGCGCACATAACCTTGGATCTTGCCGCCTCTATGCGTAAAAAAGCCGCGGCTGTAGACATTACCTTCCACTCGAATACCGCTTGATGACGGCGAAATATCTACCCCGGTATTTGACCTAACGTCACCCAAAATAGGTGAAGAGCCTTTTAAGTAAATCACACCAGATGCTTCAACATCGCCTTTAATCGGAGAGTGACCTGATAGCACCACATCTGCATCGCCTACCACAGTGTGTACATCACCATCATGGCTTTTTGTTTCTTCGTAAGTGCCTTTCGATGAGTCATAGCTATCGACAGAACCACTACCAGATAGATTCACACCTTTACAGCCAGTCACCGCATTTTGGAATATGGACTCTTTCGCTGCTGGCTGTAACTCGAAGCGCGCAACTAGCCGATGGTTCGCGTGCTCACCATGACGCTGACCTAAGCTTTCAATTTCAAACTCATTGCCATTGGCATTAACCGAGATCTGATATTGCGAATCAGTGATCGTTCCACTACCTGTTTTACTAATACCATTTATCAGCTCATTGACATCTTGCGGGTTACCACTTAATGCCGCATCCAGCTTTTGACGATATTCTCTGATCCCTTGTTCAGCCACTAATCTTGCATTAATGTCTTTTTGGAAGTTACCACTTAATCTTTCTTGTACAACACCTTCCTTGAGGGAAGCGAATACCACAACGCTAGCCATGCCGCCGAGCAGCATCACTTTAACCAGTGTAAAACCTTGTTGTTGTTTCATTGTATTAGCTACCTAATCCAGCGTAAAAATTCATCTGTATGCCAGCACCGTATTGTGTCGGAAAACTACTACCTTGTATTGTGACTGTAATTAACTGACCACTGGCACCGGTTGCAAACGCGAGTCCAGTTACCCCTTTCAAAAGATTGATATCACCCGTGCCGCGATCGCACACTAAATACCCATCTTGTAAAAAATAGCGTTCAGTATAGTCAGCCGTGGGGACACTGCCATCACAAGCGGGCACCCCAGCCAATTGGCGGATCGTAATATCGGTCGCCGTCACAGTAGGGATTTCCTGAGTTTGCTTGATGCTGCGCATCATCACTCGATTGGTATAGCGAACAATCTCTTGTGATGTTGCGAGCTGTTGGCTTGTCGTCACCGTTTCTTTTATCGACGTGTATGACGTTGCAATCCCAATCACCAATACTAACCCCACAACCATAGCGACCATGAGTTCCAGTAAGGTATATCCCTTTATTTGTTTCATACGCCTCCTCCTGGTGGTGGAGAACAAGTATCCTCAACATTTGGGTAACTGGTAGTCAAAGAAATTTGGTTTTCAGCAGAGTTTTTTACCCGTTTATCTTCCCAACTCACTGTAAGCTGCATGTTATTGCTATATACCGGAGGCAGCGCTAACGTATAGCGACTATCCGCTGGATGCAGCTGTTGAATAAGTGGATTAGCAAGTGTCATATCATCGTTGTTGTGTTGCAATTCACATAACAAGGGCCATATCCTCTCAATTGCATTTTGGCCATGAATTAACGCCATCGTGTATTGAAAGCTATTGGAGGCAAACTGTAATGACTTAAGCTGCGTCGCAGCAAGACCAAGCAACATTAGCCCAGCCACCAACATCGACACCACGACCTCAATGAGAGAAAACCCCTTACTTAACTGCAATTTTGTTCCGCCTCAGCTAACCAACTTTGACCACTGACCAGCACACATAAACGATAATCCTGGGTATCGGTAATGTTGTCGGTGATCAATATATTGTTTGTCGCCAGCACTTCGCCACTTTCGCGCACAACTTGGTCGGCCAGTGCCACTTCTATCGAGCTGTGTTTAATAGAAAACCGCCCCACTTCGGTCAATTGGCCATTTTCATTGGTTTTCACAACCCAGTCGCTGTCCTCAACGACCAGTGATACCTGTTGCTCACGTCGAACCGCTTCACTACGGGCCAAGCGATATATCGCCTGCAGTTGATTAGCATGCGTCGTAAGTCTGTCTTGCTGAATTTGCTTTATAAAACTTGGCGCAGCTATCGAAGCTAAAATTGCAAGTATTGCCATGGCAATAAGCAGCTCAAGCAAGGTAAACCCTAAATATCTATTACCAGCAATCATTGTTCTTCGGTCCTTGTTCACCAAGATGGTTGATACTTAGCACACCACACCTGTCAGCCGCTTGTGCTTTTCCCGCTATTGGCGTGGCTGTATATTGATATCCCAAGTTACGGTATTGCCCAACTGCGCCATTTGGTTTATCAGTGGGAATATATTTAAACGTGTAGAATTTAGACTCAGGCAAATCTGTAAGTAAACTCGCATCAGGGTAGCCACTATTGCGGCTGTATATGCGTTCAATCACCCCCGCCATTTCCAACATTTGCTGCTGTGCTTGCGAACGACGTCCATCCTGAACGTATTCCACATATGACGGATATGCCACGCTGGCTGTGATCGCCACTATTGCAACGGCAATTAATAGCTCCGTAAGCGTAAAACCTTTATTTACAGACATTTAATTATTCCACCACTAAATTGATAGCGCTGTCATTTTATTCCACTTTATGACAGACAAAAGACAAAGAAAAGGATTAACCTATAATATGTAAACATAACATGGAGCGAAAGTTTCTAAAAAGGAAACTTATTACACCACATTACAGCAGTATTGCCTTTTGATATAAGGCAAACTTTGAGCGAGAGGATCATCCATGTCACACCTTAAATTGGTATGAATAAGATTATTATTATGATTTTCTTCGAGGGGTTACTTAATTCAGCCTAAGATTTGGATGCCAACAAAGCCAATATTTTTAATATTCAATGCATTCGGCATTAAGAATATCTGTTAACTAGGTCTTTACTGTCCGAAACTCGGGATCATTTAGGTAAATTAAGTGAATAAAAAGCCGTGTATAAAAATACACGGCTTTTTTAAGCTCAATTAAAAATTAAGCTTCAGCAATTACGATTACTTTGATCGTAGCTGTAACGTCAGAGTGTACTTGGATAGCTACGTCGAACTCGCCAGTCTCACGGATAGTACCAAGAGGTAGACGAACTTCTGACTTAGAAACCTCAACACCTACTGCAGAGATAGCATCAGCAATATCGCGAGTACCGATAGAACCGAATAGCTTACCTTCGTCACCCGCTTTAGAAACTAGAGTTACTTCAGCTAGTGCTTCTAGTTTTTCAGCGCGTGCCTGTGCAGCAACTAGCTCTTCAGCGATTTTCGCTTCAAGCTCAGCGCGACGTGCTTCGAAAGTTTCAATGTTAGATTTAGTTGCAGGAACTGCTTTCCCCTTAGGGAATAAGAAGTTACGTGCGAAGCCAGATTTAACATTAACCTGATCACCTAGGCTACCTAGGTTTGCAATTTTGTCTAGTAGAATAACTTGCATGTCTCTACACCTTTTAAAAACTAGTAATCAGCTGCTTACTTGTGTAAGTCAGTGTATGGAAGAAGGGCTAGGTAGCGAGCACGCTTGATAGCAGTTGCTAGCTGACGCTGGTATTTAGCGCTAGTACCTGTGATACGGCTAGGTACGATTTTGCCACTTTCTGTTACGTAGTTTCTAAGAGTAGCCAGATCTTTGTAATCAATTTGTTGTACGCCTTCCGCTTTAAAACGGCAGAACTTACGACGTCTGAAATAACGTGCCATGAGTAATTTCCTCAATTAATTCTTTCAATATGTTGTGCGTGCAATACCAGCTGACTCAAGCCATTTCGGCTCTCGTGGCGATTTATAAAACCGCGAACTTGTAATGCTTGCCCAACGTATAAATGCTCAGTTTGGTTTCGGAACTGTTCTCCACTGGCAACCACTTGAATACGCACGTAGGCATTTCGAGTAAGGTCAGCCTCTAATTGCATTGATTTGTGCTCAAGAACAAATATGCAATGTGGGATCCCAGCTGGGCTTTGACTAAATTTAGGTGTTTTACAAATCACGCCCGAAAGCAGATATTGATTGGTATACAGGTCAACCTGATTACTCACCATTACCTCGAAAGGTTAGTCAAATCCGAAATCAACAACGATTAAGCAGAAGCTGCTTCTTTTTTCTCTTCTTTTGCAAGAGGAGACGCTTCAGTTACCGCGTTTTTAGTACGCATAACTAGGTTACGAAGCACTGCATCGTTGTAGCGGAAAGAAGTTTCAAGCTCGTTGATTACTTCAGTTGGTGCTTCAACGTTCAATAGAACATAGTGTGCTTTGTGAAGCTTTTCGATTGGGTAAGCCAGTTGACGACGACCCCAGTCTTCTAGACGGTGAATAGTACCGCCAGCTTCAGTGATAGCACCAGTATAACGCTCGATCATACCAGGTACTTGCTCACTTTGGTCTGGGTGAACCATGAATACGATTTCGTAATGACGCATGGATATTCCTTACGGTTAGTATAGCCTTGTCCCGTTTCGGCCAGTCGGGGTAAGGCAAGGAACGACAATAGTAAGGCCGAAAGAGCGCGTATTTTACGCGTAGCATTAAAATTAAGCAATCAGTTTGTTATGAAAAATTGGTGGAATAAGACTATATCTGCAAGGTTTTTTTAGAGTGATTGAAAAACAAGGATATTTAGGAGAGTTGGAGCGGCACACGAGGTTCGAACTCGTGACCTCGACCTTGGCAAGGTCGCGCTCTACCAGCTGAGCTAGTGCCGCATTCCATAGTTAGCTCATTATATTGTCGGTAATTACGCAAGGTCGCGTTGATTACCTACTGCAGCTGAGCTAGTGCCGCATCACAATATTTAGCTCTGGATTTGTCGGTAACTACGCTAGGTCGCGTCCTTACCTGTAGCAGCTGAGCTAGTGCTGCATTACATTTTTTAGTTTATACACCTAAAGTAAGTGTTTGGAGCGGCACACGAGGTTCGAACTCGTGACCTCGACCTTGGCAAGGTCGCGCTCTACCAGCTGAGCTAGTGCCGCATTCCATAGTTAGCTCATTATATTGTCGGTAATTACGCAAGGTCGCGTTGATTACCTACTGCAGCTGAGCTAGTGCCGCATCACATATTTAGCTCTGGATTTGTTGGTAACTACGCTAGGTCGCGTCCTTACCTGAAGCAGCTGAGCTAGTGCTGCATTACATTTTTTAGTTTATACACCTAAAGCAAGTGTTTGGAGCGGCACACGAGGTTCGAACTCGTGACCTCGACCTTGGCAAGGTCGCGCTCTACCAGCTGAGCTAGTGCCGCAT
>NZ_MBQA01000169.1:0-34581 GCF_001709235.1 Pseudoalteromonas sp. BMB | reverse complement strand
CTGCAAAAACAAACTTGAAAGGTAAACAGGCCCTAAAGGAAAAATGATGGAGCAAGTCGTACGCGTCGGGGTTGGCGTGGTCATAATGCACGATAATAAAATTTTACTCGGTGAACGCATCGGCGCTCATGGCGCACATACTTGGGCAACCCCTGGTGGCCATTTAGAGTATGGAGAGGACATTGAGGCATGCGCGATAAGAGAGGTGCATGAAGAAACGGGGCTACATGTTGTAAACGTTGAAAAGCTTGGTTTTACTAATGATTATTTTGCCGATGAGCAGAAACATTATGTCACTCTGTTTGTCATGGCAAGGTGCGATACTCATGATGCAGAAGTTAAAGAGCCAAATAAATGCAAACAATGGCAGTGGTTTTCGCTTGATGAATTGCCGCAGCCTTTGTTTTTGCCTTTGGTGAACTTTTTAGAAGAAAACAACACACTTTATCAACACTAAAATAGCAATTGGGGCATCGTATGGAAGAGATAGTCGTTAGATATATTCATTTTATCGGTATTTTATTTTTGGCATCAACGCTCGCGATTGAAAACGTGCTACTCTCCAAATCAATGAGTAGTCAGAGCATTAAGCGGTTAGCGGTAGTTGATGGCTTGTATGGTGTCAGTGCGCTTGTAACCCTTGGCGCAGGGTTAACGCTATGGTTTGCAGTTGGCAAGCCCAGTGAGTTCTACACTAAAAATCCGATTTTCCATGCCAAAGTCGGACTATTTTTGTTAATCGCTTTACTATCTATCATTCCGACTGTGTTTTTATTGAAGCACCGTAAGACAACAGCAGCTAATTTGTCTGTGCCCCAGCGCATCATCGTCATTAAAAGGCTAGAAATGCTGTTACTTTTAGTTTTACCGCTACTTGCTGCACTTATGGCAAGAGGCTATGGGTTGCCCTCATCATGAAACAAAATATTGTCAATATTGCGCTCGTCGTTAAAGACTACGATGAAGCCATCGACTTCTACGTCAATAAACTAAGTTTTGAATTAATAGAAGACACCTACCAACCCGAGCAAGATAAACGCTGGGTGGTGGTGGCACCGCCTAATTCTCATGGTACGGCGTTACTACTTGCCAGAGCTTCTACGCCAGAGCAGCAGAAGTTTATTGGTGATCAAGCTGGTGGGCGGGTATTTTTATTTTTAAATACCGATGATTTCTGGCGTGATTATGAGCGTATGAAGTCTATTGGTATCCAGTTTATTCGCGAGCCACAAGAGCAAGATTATGGCACGGTTGCTGTATTTGAAGATCTCTATGGCAACCGCTGGGACTTATTGCAGCTAAACCCTGATCATCCTATGGCGAAGAGATGATCTCAAAGTTACCAAAATGGGTTGAGATCGGCGCTTTTATATTGGCGCTCGTCGCAGGATTTGTGAATGCAATCGGCCTACTTAGCTTCGAGCATCAATCCGTTTCTCACTTATCCGGCACTGCGACTATGCTCGGAACCAGTTTTTTAGGTGACAATCTTAAAGAAACCCTGCACTTATTTGGAGTGTTACTCGCGTTCTTGCTTGGCTCTGCACTTGCGGGGTTTTTGCTGCATGGCACCACGTTAAGGCTTGGCAAACATTACGATACCGCGCTGATACTTGAAGCTATTTTGCTTACCGTGTCTCTCGTCTTACTGATGCAAGGCTCATTTTATGGTCACTTTTTTGCCTCTGCAGCTTGTGGACTACAAAACGCATTAGCCACCACGTACAGTGGAGCCGTGGTGAGGACAACCCATGTAACAGGAATATTCACCGACCTAGGACTAATGATTGGGGCTGTATGTAGAGGCGAGCCACTAGATACCAGAAAAGCAAAACTGTTTGTGTTGATAATCTCAGGGTTTGTGGCAGGTGGCGTGTTAGGCGCTTGGTTTTATAACAAGTTTTACTTTCAGGCGCTGTGGTTGCCTATAACCATTTGTTTGCTGATCGCAGGTGTTTACCGCTTTGCGCTTAGGGATAAGGGGTAGTACACCGTTGTGTTGATGTATCTTAGTTTGGATTATTGACTACTTAATCAACATCGTATAGATTGGCGCGCGATTTTAATTTGGATCTTTCCACGATGTTTTACATCCTATTTAAGAATTTTGTTAGAAGGCTTTGCTCCGCGCATTAACACGATGAAGTGTTGCTCGGAGCTTACTTTCTAAATCTTCATCAGAGGCATTGGCGACTACCTGAATAAAGGTGGACGGCGGCAGTGTATCTGATGATTGGAAAGATGAAGCCGGCGATGATACTTCATCGCCGGCTTTTTTGTGCCTGAAATTTAGTGGCACACGTTTCGAAATTTTTTGAAACGGGAGGTCGGCATACTTGTCGATCTCCCGTTTTTTATGGATGTAATTTAATGAACTTGATTTTAAAAGGCCTGATAATGTCAGGCAGTAACCTAAACAAAGACCAACTTAATATTGGCTTTATTTCTTATGCTTTGCTGAACACCTGCAAGGTAAACGTTTGCTGCGCAAAAAAGGGGTAATGAGATGTTATTGACTTTATTACTCGCCTTTATTGCGTTTTTAGTCGGCGCCGATGAGCTGATGCTTGGGCCTATTCTTGAGCCTATTGGACTCGAATTAGGTGTAAAGCCTGAGCGAGTTACACTGTTTATTACCACTTACAGTTTTGCCCTTGCGATTGTGGCTCCGCTATTTGGGGCACTCTCAGATAAAGTAGGGCGCCGCGCTATCATCTTACCTGCAATCGTGGTTTTTGGTGGTGCCTCTATCGCGACAGGGCTTGTCACTTCATTTGAATGGGGCTTAGTTGCTCGTGTGATCACCGGTATTGCCAGTGCTGGCATGCTACCGATTGCATTTGCCATCGCGGCAAGCTCTGGTGGAAATGCGCTAAAGCGGATCGGTTGGGTGCAAGCAGGCTTAACACTTGGCATGATCTCAAGTCCTGCGTTTGGCGCGTTTTTAACGCATTTAATGTCGTGGCGAGCCGCTTTTGTTGCTCTGGGGATCGCCACTTGGGTTGTTGCGTTATTACTTACCGTAAACCGCCATGCGATCCCAAATGACAAAGCTGGAGAAGGCACTAAGATATCGTTCAAGCTATGGCAAATCCCCGGTGTTGTTGGTGCGTTACTTACCATGTGTATTGGTTTAGGTGGTGGTATTGGTTTGTTCAATTTGGTTGGGCAGCATTTACGAGATACACAAGCACTGTCAGTGTGGTTTATTGGAGTACTGTATGCCTTATTAGGCTTAGTGAGTGTTGCTGGAAACTTGATGATGCCAAAACTCGCAACCCATTTTGAAAGTGGGCGGCAGGTAATGCGTGCATCATTGGTCGTTTGCCTCATCGCCAGTAGCGGTCTTTATTGGTATCAAGGTACCTCTCTCATACCGTTATACTTTTTGATGACACTTTGGGCATTGGCTGGCGGTATCGGGGCTCCGGCATTACAGGCATATATTTCAGAACTTTCGCCTGCACATCGTGGTGTACTTATTTCACTGGCCATGAGCATGATGCACATTGGTGTAGCGATTTGGTCTGCCGTCGCGGGTTTTGCTTACAGCCTTGGTGCGGCTGCGATGGCGCTGCTTGCTATTATTTTGTTTAGTCTTGCCATTTTGTGTTTGCGCCCCGTAAAAGGCGCATCAATTTAGGAGGTAACTAGCAACTTGCTTAATTTTAGCTTCAAAGTTGGGAGCTGAGTTAAGCGAGCTGATTAAACAGGCTGGTGTATGCCAGCCTGTTTAAGTGCAGGTTATTTTTCTGCCGAAAGTCCAAATACCTTTGCAACACCCAGGGTTGGTAAAAACATATCAGAAAGCGTGATCTCTGCATCAATCCCATAGGTACTCATTAATTGAGCGTTACTGAGTACTTCCTCTGGGGATCCGGTGGCAACCAATTCGCCCTGTTGCAGTAGATATACCTTATCGGCAAAGCTTGCAGCGAGGGCCAAGTCATGTACCACTGCGACTACGCCCGCTCCTTGCTTAGCTATTTGCTGAGCTAGCTTCATGACTTGATACTGATGGTATAAATCTAGGCTAGCGGTAGGCTCGTCAATCATCAGGTAGCAGGGTTTGTTCGCATGTAAAGTGGGTAGCAGCTGGCAAAGTACCCGCGCAAACTGAACCCTTTGCTTTTCTCCCCCTGATAGCTGAGTAAAGCACCGCTTTGCTAAATGCTCGACTGATAAAGTTTGCATTGCTTGCTGTGAATATTCACGAAGCGAGTCTGGTGTACAAGTGTGCTGATGTACATAGTGCGACATATCCACTATCTCTTGCACGCAAAATGGGAACTCACAATCATATTGCTGCGTGAGTACGGCGCGGATATGGGAAAGGTCTAGGGCATTTAAGTCTTGCACTCGTTGTTGATGATAGGTGACATCGCCCTGTGTTAGAGAAATATCGCCGCACAGCGCCTTGAGTAGAGTAGACTTGCCTGCACCGTTGGGGCCAAGAACAACGGCAAATTCCCCCGGGTTGATTGAAAAATCAATGTCTTTGAGCAACAATTTTTGCCCCACTTGGACACTGACGTTATGCGCTTCTAGCATACTAAAGCTCCTTTATACGATACGTTTTCACCAGCATGATCAGGAAAAAAGGGCCACCTAAAGCGCTGGTGATAAGGCCTATCGGTAATTCTGATGGGAGAATGAGTGTGCGCGCGAGTAAGTCTGCCAAACACAGTAAAATTGCCCCACCCAACATCGAAGCAGGTAACAAATAGCGGTGATCTGGGCCGATTAATAAGCGCACTATATGAGGAACAATAAAGCCAACGAAACCAATAATACCTGTTAGCGCAACCGCTGCACCGGTGCACAATGCGGTATAAGCAAACACTTTCTTTTTCAGGCGCACGACATCGACCCCGAGATGTCTAGCTTGTTGCTCGCCAAGTAAATAGAGGTTGAGCGGTTGAGCTAAGCGGCTAAAACCAAAGCAGCATGCCAACATTAAACACAACGATGGGATGATAGTTGTGAAACCATTGCCTGCAAGAGATCCCATGCTCCAAAAGGTTAAGTCGCGTAACTGTTGATCTGAGCTGATCAACGTTAGTATTCCAATGACCGCACCAACAATGGCGTTTACTGCTATGCCTGCTAACAACAAACTGACAATTGTGAAACGATTACCTTGGCTGGATAAACGGTAGATTAAACTACACACACCAAGACAGCCAAGAAAAGCACCGATTGGCACGGCGTAAATTCCATAATAATCCGCAAAACCACTGAGTAACGTGGAGCCCAATACGATGGTACTAATTGCGCCAAGTGCGGCACCACTAGAGATCCCAATTAACCCTGGATCTGCCAGCGGGTTTCTAAAGATTGCTTGCATTGCGGCGCCGCATGCACCAAGTCCAGCACCCACCACAATTGCGAGCACCAATCTTGGTAATCTAATTTGCCAGATCACCGCGTGTTCTAAGTTACTTGATTGACCTGCAAAGAGAATATCCATTAGACGACTGTAGCTAATGCTCACCCCGCCGCTGGTTAGGCCAATGAGGCTCACCACGATACAGCCGATAATCAGTCCCAGCAACATCCATTTTTTGGCAACTTCAGCGGGAATTAAAGATTGCTCGAGTGCTAGCATTACAGAGACTCATTTTTTGATGCAGATTGTGCTGCTCTAAATCGGTAACCCTTGGGCAGTGTGGCGTTTGGGTGGAGTAAGGTAGCGAGCTCAACTACGGCTTGTGGCGTGCGTGGGCCCATACCAAGCAAATATGTCCCATCGATAAGTATAACTCGGTTGTTTTTAACGGCGTTTGAGAACTTAAAGTGGGGAACTTGGCTTAAATCCATCGCTTTTTGCTCGCCATGGCGGCCCATACTAATGATGACATCAGGATCCATGGCGATGGCCGCTTCGGTTGCGAGCGGCTTCCAACCGTCAAAATGCTGTGCAGCAACATTAACGCCGCCAGCTGCGTTGATAACCTCATCTGCAGAATTTCCAGCACCCGCAACAATTGGTTGGCCACTACGCAGGCTCAAAACAAATAATACCTTAGGTTTGTTGTTCACTTGTTTCAAGACATGCGTTAAGGCTTTTCTGTCGGCTTGAATATACTCGACTAGCGCTTGGCCTTTATCTTTAACTGCCAGTAACTCGGCGATTGTTGTTATTTTTTCTTCGACGCCAGCAAGATCATCGTTATCGCTGAAAATAAAAGTGGGTAATCCGGTGTCTTGAAGCTGTTTTAATACCTTGTCTGGGCCTGTATCTGCTTCACCGAGTAGTAAATCAGGATTAAGGGAAAGGATCCCTTCAACGTTGATTTTTCTTACGTAACCGATTTGTGGTTTATCGGTCGCAGCAACAGGAAATACGCTAGTACTGTCCACGCCAACGATACGATTTTCCTCGCCAAGTGCATAAATAATCTCTGTGATAGAGCCACCAGAAACCACAATGTTTTTGGCACCTTGCTCCGCATAGGTAGGTTGTAGAACAGAAGTGAGTAATAGCAAACTAGAAGTTAGCAGTGTCGTAATTTGAGCTTTCATTACAGATCCAAACTTGTTAGTATTTATTGCGAATAGTAACAGTTATCATTTGTCTTTATCAATATGAAATTAATTATCTGCATCACAGTCTCCGCTCTGCTGCATGGCTTGTGGTGGTTATTTCCTGCAAGCTCAGCACTGGTGTGGCACTCAGGCGTTGCTGCAAATGAAGTGAGTAAAGTCACCAAACCACTCATGATTTCGTTTACGGCACAACCTTCCCAAGAGCCAGCTTCAAAAGTGGTAGCAGAGCAAGTGCCATCTGATTTTAACGGCACTACGCACTTACTTAAAAAACCACAAAGGCAAGAACAGGAAGCCAAGCCTGTACCCAAACCCAAGCAACAGGCCAATGAACTGCCACAACCTACAAAGCTTAACGAAGCCATAGTGACTGAGAACAAAAAAGCTATCGAAGTGACAGCGCCTACCTCAACACGAGAAAATACGTCGCAGCAAGAAGCGACGCAAATGGCGTCAGCGAGGCATCTCAGTGAAGCAAATAGTACCGATGACTCTCCTGTTAAATTAGATGCTTTACCTTTATTCAAAGCACCAAGACCTGCGCTTAGCTACCCACTGCGTGCCAAGCGAAGAGGGCTTGAAGGCGTGACTATTTTTGAAATTGAACTGGATCAAAAAGGTGAGATTGTGAATTTAACTTTGGTTAAAAGTAGCGGTCATCAATCTTTGGACATTGCGGCTCGCAAGAACGTTGAGCAATGGCAGTTTCATCCAGTTTTTCGTGACGGTAATGCGGTAAAAGCCTGGTTTACCGTGCCTATTAAATTTTCCCTTTCTTAGAGAGTAATACTACGATGCAATCTTGGTTTTCCCAACTTGGCCCAATGCAATGGCCATTTTTATGTTTGTCAGTTATTGCGCTTGCGGTGATCATTGAGCGGCTTTGGGTGCTTAGCCGCGCTTGGTTTACCGTTCATGAAATCAAGCGTAAACCCCATTTTTTTCGTAGCAAAGCAGTCGGCGCTTTGCGGTTACAAGGGTATGTTTTTGAGTGGCGTAAGCGGTTAGTGATCTTAAGCATCATCGGCACGCTAAGCCCATTAATGGGACTCTTTGGCACCGTCTGGGGGCTGGTATTGATGTTTAAAACCATTGCCGAAACTCAACAAGCGGTGACACCCGCGTTATTAGCGGATGGATTATGGGAAGCTATGTATTCAACCATGGCAGGACTGGCGATAGCCATGCCATGTCTACTTATTTATGGCGTTTTGCAAGCGACGGTTGAGCGGTTTCAAAGCGAGCTTGTGCTCTATATGAATACTCAATTTACCTTGGTGGAGGCAGATAATGCTTGAGCTGCCAACACCCAAACCTCAGCATCTAGGTGCTGATTTAACCGCGTTACTCGATGTGCTTTTTATCGTCCTTGTATTTTTGCTGCTCAGTGTGGCTGTAAAACTCAACGTCTTGGAGGTCAACTTACCAACAGCGGGAAAAAATGGTGAGGTTGTACTGGAAAAAACACCGAAGGTAGTGAGCATCATGTTCAATCATGATCAAATAGCCTATGCCTTAGACGAGCAGCCGTTTAGCGCGGAAAACACGCTGATACAAGCGCTTGGTCATTTAGACAAGTCAGAGGTGATTTATATCGCCGTGGATAAACAAGTACCCAGCGAAGCACTGGTATCACTTTTTGCACAGCTTAGTACACTCGAGATTCAAGTCGCGAATTTAATAGTTAAAAGCGAATAAAAATAATTACCATTTAGATTGGTGTGTGTTATATTGCGCCGCGACAATCGCATTTCATCTTGGATGAGCCTGTTTAAATAATACAGGACTAGGGAAGATCAGGGGCAAAGTTGAAGTGCATGTAAAAAATAACGACACTCGGAGTATTCTTATGCGTTTATCTAAATTAACCCTTTTCATCGCGCTTGCCACTTCTGCCACCTGGGTACAAGCCGCATCTTCTTCAAATAACGATGGCTCTCAGTCGACAGTGGTAAAAACAGACTTAGATGCAGTGACTGTAACGGCAACGCGTACCACAAAAACTGCATTGCAATCGGCACAAGCAGTGAATGTTATTTCGTCGGAGCAAATAGAGCGCAAATTAGATAGCAGTGTATTTGAGACCTTAGATACCATTCCTAATGTTTCCGCTAATGGTGGACCAAGATCGACAGGACATAAGTTCAATATTCGTGGCTTTAGTGACGCGGAAGATGTGATGGTGACGATTGATGGCATGCTGCAAACTTTTGAAAAATATCGCATGGGTAGCTTGTTCACTGATCCTGAATTATATCGCTCAATAAGCATTAAACGAGGCACGAGTACCGTACTTCATGGCGGTGGTGCGCTCGGTGGTGTTGTTCAGTTTGAGCTAAAGGACGCCGCTGATTTTTTACAGGATAGTGAAGTCGCTGGCGCTAAAATTAAACTTGGTTATGACAGCAACAACGCTCAGAAGAATGCCTCAGTGATCGCTTTTGCAAGGCCGAATGATTCACTCGACTTGCTTGCTGGTGTGGTAAAGCGCGACAGCAATGATTGGGAGTTGTCTAACGATGAAACTTTGGATAACTCGGCGATCGAAAACAGCTCTGTTCTGTTAAAAGGGGAATACTTCTTAAGTGATGATGCCATTGTGGGGGCAAGTTACACCGAGACCACAGATAATCAGCGAACCGAGTTTAATACAACAGATCCGGGCGCATGGGGAACGGTGTACCGTGAGGTAGAGCAGTCCGTTACTAATCTGAGTTATGAACTAAACCCTGCAAGTAATCCCTACCTGAACTTAAGCGCTAAGGCCGGTTATACCAGCAGTCAAGTCACTGAATCCGATGGTGTCGGCATGCTTGAGGACTACATCGGTATTGAATCAAACTATGAATACAACATCACCACTCTGGATGTAATGAATACCAGCGTATTGGACTCACATACTTTGACCTATGGTGTGCAATATACCGACAAAGAGCGTATTGGTGAAAAGACAGCATTACCATGCTTAAAACTTAACTACGAGACCTATGCTTGTGAGCAATACGGTCCGACTCCAACCACCGCTGAGATGACATCCCAACCGGGTGGTACGCAAAAGCGCTCCGGTGTGTATATCCAAGATGAATTTACTTGGCAGCAACTTACTGTGATCGCAGGGCTTCGCTATGAACACTATAGCACCTCACCAACGGCTAAATTTCAACAGGCGTTTGCAGCATTAGATAGTAAAGTGACACACAGTGATTGGGCGGGCGCCTTGAGCGTAAACTATCAACTGACGCCACAGTGGGCGGTGTTTGCAAACCGCCAAGAAGGTTTCCGTGCGCCACTCATTGACGAGCTGTACGATCAATACGGTGGCAGACAGCCAGGATTAGCGTTAGACGTAGAATATAGCAACAACACCGAAGTTGGCGTGACCTATCAGGCAAATAACATACTCACTGACAATGACACATTAACTGCGCGTTTTATCTACTTTGATATCTCGGTAGACGATGAAATCACGTCGGTCACCAGTAATGTGACCAACCCCGTACCTGCACCACGTTATGCGAATCGAGCTAGTAATGATAGAGATGGCATTGAGCTGGAAGTAAACTTTGCAACACCACGCTTTTACAGCAACTTTTCTTACAGTGACATAGACGGCAAAGATCACGACAACAAGCCTTTATGGTATTTGCCTGCAGACAAACTGGCTTTAGATTTAGGTGCCTCGTTATTTGATCAAGCCGTTCAAGTTGGTGCGCAAATAGTCAGGCGTGGCGACCGTGATGTGCAGGTGATGGACAGTGCAACAAGGCAATACTCAACGCAAACACAAAAAAGCTACACCCTGACTGATTTATATGCGAGTTGGGATATTAATACAGCCTTTAATCTAAGAGTTGCTGTCGATAATGTCTTTAACAAAGAATACAAACTGATGGCTGGTACCGGTGGTGGAATAGGCGATTACGGTTTTGGCCGCAACATTAAAACCCAGATCAGCTGGCGTTTTTAAGGAGAGATCATGAAGCAATTAATTCAAGACTATAAAACCTTGTTAGCGGGTGAGCCAAGGACACGGCCCGTTGATGCTGCAATGCAACTGGGCGTGAGCGAGGCCGAATTATTGAATGCCCAACTTGAAGAAGCGGTGACTGCCACAGTAACGCGCTTAGATGAAACGCAACTTGCCGATATCCTCAAAAGCCTGAAAAAACTGGGTAAAGTGATGGCGCTGACGCGTAACGGCAGCGTGGTAAATGAAATTAAAGGGTTATACGAAAAGCTCTATGTTTCAGACAATAATGGCAAACTAAGTGGTATAGCGATTAATCCCGGTGGTATCGACTTACGGCTATTTTTGTATCGTTGGCAAAGCGTATTTTTAGTTGAAACCGAAAATCATACGAGCTTGCAGTTCTTTGATGAAAATGGCCGTGCGGTACATAAGGTTTACACCACGGCTGAGTCGGACTTTAACGAACTGGTGAATATTAAAGCGCGCTATCAACTAACATCACAGCGCTCGTTTAGCGTGAAGCCATTTGAACTTGTGGAGCCTGTAATTACCTCGCCTAGCGCTGAGCAACTAGATAGCTTTAGATGCCAGTGGGGTGAGCTTGAAGATGTGCACTATTTTCCAAAGCTATTAGATACATACAACCTTGAACGCTTGCAGGCCCTTGAGCTTGTCGGCTCGCCATGGAGCTTTGAGCTACAGAGCTTTGAACTTGCTGATATATTTCAGCAAGCAAAAACGTTTAAGCAAGAGATCATGGTATTCGTAGGCAACCCAGGTGCGGTACAGATCTTCTCAGGAAAGGTTGAAAACCTCAAACAAGTTGGCCCTTGGTTTAACGTCTTAGATCCTGAGTTTAACCTACATATCAAAGCAGATGATTTGACCCGCGCGTTCGTGGTCAGAAAACCTACGGATAACGGCAATACGGTGGTCACCTCTATTGAGTTTTTTGATGCCAATCGCGAAACGGTACTAACACTATTTGGCCGCCGCATTGAAGGCAAAAAGCAAACTAGCGAATGGCAAGCCCTCTGTGAGCGATTGATCCACAAAGGACAGGTTGCGGCGTGATAAGTTTACCGTGTTAGTAGCAAAGCCCTGCTCACAGGGCTTTTTTATTTTTACTCGCTAGGTACTAGGAAGACATAATGAAAGAAAGGCAATGTGCAAGACTAATTATCGTCAATGAAAAGCATGAGTTACTGCTATTTCAGTATCAGGATGAACATCACCATGAAGCTTTCTGGGCAACGCCAGGTGGCGAATTACAAGACAATGAAACTTACCTAGATGCCGCTGCCAGAGAGCTCTATGAAGAAACTGGGTTGGAGCAAGAGATTGGCCCCTTAGTGGAAGAGCGTGAAGCTATTTATGCGGTTGCTCGCTCCATCCCTGCGGTATGGCAAGAAAAGTATTATCTTATTCGATGCTCAAGTAACGATGGAGTCTTTGCGGCACGTTGGACCGAAGAAGAAAAAGAAACAATTCAACAATGGCAGTGGTGGAGTCTTAACGCAATGACGCAGGTAAATCCAGCGCAATTTAAGCCAGAGTGGTTGCCACAACTGCTTCGAGAGCTAACCGATAAAAAACCAGAAAAACTATCTTAATTCGCTTTGTTAAAATGTTTTAATCAAGAGGTGAATTAAAGCATTAGTACTGGTTAAGTCATTACGTGAATTGGTTTTAACGCGAACAAATAACAGTGGGGGTCACTGCTAACTTTTGTTAATACTCTAGAGTTCAATCGCCTTTTTCTCAATAGTTGGCACATTGGGAAACATGCCTCACTACCTCTTTTTCTATATCCGAAGGATGTCAGTCTTGCTTTAATTTCTGCTACTATGATGGCAAATATCGGTGAAATACTTTATGTTTGCTATCATAATAGCAAAAAAGTCATCATGGATGCTATAATTGATACTATAGTGACAGTTTTTTGGGGCGTTTATGCTATCTCTTTATACCGCTTATGATATGCAGATGGAACTCAAAGAGTTTATCAAATCCGCTCGGAAAAAAGATAAACTCAGTGTTCAGAAGATGGCCGATCTCTCTGGCGTGCCTTATGCTACGATCCGAAAGTTTGAGTCATCTGGTAACATCTCATTGCGGCAGTTTCTTATGCTTTATGAGACTGTCGGTGACTTGAAAAAAGTGAAAGAGCTGACAAAGTTATCTGAGCCTGAATATAAAACTATAGAGGATGTGCTTCGACATGCTTAAATCAGCCCTAACCGTAAAGCGAACGCTTAGCACAGGTGAAAAGGTAATTGTCGGCAAGCTCGCTGAAAATAGTAAGCACAGTTTCTTTCAATTTGATGAGACTTATTTAGGTGCTCATCCAACTTCTCTGGCTCCGTTCAATTTAGCGGCTGATACAAGCCTCCAAGCTGCACCTAGAGAGCCACATTACGGTATTCATGGGGTTTTTGGAGATAGCCTGCCTGATGGCTGGGGGCTTTATCTTATGGATCGTGTATTTAGGCTGCACGGTCATAACCCCAATGAAATTACTGCTCTGGAGCGTTTGGCTTACCTAGGTGACAGATGTATGGGGGCGTTGAGCTATGAGCCAGAATTAGATTTACTTGATGAGTCCAAGGAGTCGATTGATATCATTACTCTCGGACGAGCAGCGACTGAAGAGTTTGAAGGGACCGAATCTACTTTGCTCGAGCATTTGATGAAAACGGGTGGTTCGGGTGGTGCTAGGCCAAAAATGAACGTTACACGTTTACCGAGTGGTGAATATACAACATTAGATAACGTACCGGGTACAAAGCTTATCGTCAAGCTGACATCTGAAAGGTTTGAGTTGAAGCACTCTGAATCATTAGTCGAATATTGCTACATGCAGATGGCCCGTAATGTCGGCATTGAAGTTCCTGACTTTAATTTAATTGATGCGAGTAATGGCCGCTTTTGGCTAGAGCAAAAACGATTTGATTGTACTGAGCAAGGTGGTCGGATCCATATGATTTCAGCGTGTGGGTTGTTAGATGCACCGTTTCGAGAGCCCTCTTTAGACTACGTGGATTTAGTTAAAGCTACGCGTATCATGTGCAGTGTTACTGAGTCTCAAAAGCTTGTTAAGCGCTGCATTTTTAATTACCTAACGGTTAACCAAGATGATCACAGTAAGAACTTTAGCTTTCTTGCCAGTGACACCGATAACTGGACACTATCGCCTTTCTACGACATTGTTTATAGCCCCAGCCCTTACAAAGAGCATATGACGGCATTTGGCGGGAATGGCCGAACGCCAAAGCGCGCGCTAGACCAGTTAGCGGCTCAGTCTGGGTTATCTTCAAAGAAAGCGATTATGGTGATGGTTGAAGAAATCTTCGAAATAACTCGCTCGTTTCGCAACGAAGCCAAAAATTTAGGTTTGTCACATACCCTGATCAAGGAGATTGATAAGGATATAGTCGAAAAGTTTACTATTTTGACAGGGTAATGTGAGCCGAGAAAATGTAATTTTTTAACCTATCCGACTAAATTAACGTATAAAGTCCATGTGTATTGGAGAATAAATACTCAGTACGAGTATGAATGTGTCAAAACTTAATCGAACTGACCGAGAAATCGAAAGTATTAGTGGATGTCCGTGTTGATACGGTTAAGTGCCCATTTTTGTCTTTTTGACAGGTTTATCGGCTTGGTTGTATGAAAACCCCGCAAACGGCGCGAAGCGGTCGGCCCAGTCATTTCTCTTAAAGACAGCCAAATTATGGTAGGTGTTGATTTGTGTTTAAAGGCCAATATCAAAAATTATTGGCGTCAGAAAACCGAAAAAAGTAGCTATCATTGCCTGTGTAAGAAAGATGATTGTGATATTAAATTCGAGGGTAATGTGGGAAGCGCCAAAAGCTTAAAATTAACTATTGACGCCATAGTCTCTTGTTAGTTGTCACTTTCGACTTTGCGAAAAAATACATTACCAAAATATTGAGACTCAAATACATAATAAAAGCCATTTTTTTCACGGTAAAGAATTGGGTAAATAGGTACAACATGATGCGGAGTTTGCATAGATATAGACCATTTTTCTGGAGTCTCATTCGCCCATTTCACCTTACCTATATACTTTCTTTCTGAGGAATCAGCTAATCGCTCAAAGAAAATAAAGCTATCATCTTCATATATCTCAAAGCGGTAGTGTCGCTTCTGCCAATCTGCGTTGTGACCTGAATAAAAATTAGTATCCACTTCATAAGAACCAATAATTCTCTCACGATTTATAGATTCTGGAGTGCTAAGCCAGATTAATATAGAGAAAAGCGCAACAATACCAAACGGAAGTAAGCCCCAAAAAGACGCTCTTAAAAGGTACTTATCTTCTTTTGTTTTAAAATAACGCACTACACAAGTAAAAGCAGTTACGAAAAACAAAACAAAGATAAACGCTAAAATAAAAAGCCAAAATCCTAAAAACATAAGTCTAAGTTGTACGTGATTCTAGTTGTGACAGCTAACGCTCCATAACGGGCGGCCAATACGTAGGTTGCCTGGTGTTAGATTGGAGCGGAGCGACAACAAAAATTAAATCGCTGACACCCACC
This sequence comes from Pseudoalteromonas sp. BMB, assembly GCF_001709235.1. NCBI lineage: Bacteria > Pseudomonadati > Pseudomonadota > Gammaproteobacteria > Alteromonadales > Pseudoalteromonadaceae > Pseudoalteromonas > Pseudoalteromonas sp. BMB. The sequence continues at coordinate 19,494 of NZ_MBQA01000169.1, read as the reverse complement.
ACAACATAGGTTCAAACTGTGCTGGGTGTCTGTGTTATTCGCGTGTTATTCTTTTGTTGAGTTCTTTTTGGTTCATTGCCTTGTTATACAACTTTTAACTCATGAGTCCAATCCTTCCATGAAATCGACTTGCCCGGTAATGCTATTTTTGAGAAAGGCCACACTGATTGAAGCCAATTTAAGACAGTCTGATAAAGTATTTTTTCTAACGCAATACTATCATCTCGAATCCACAAGTAGACTTCGCAGTCATAATTTAGTGATCGGCTTGGATCTATATAAACAGAGCCTAGGCATTTTTCCTGTGAATTGTTAAATATGGAATATGCAAAAGCATCCCTTGATTCAAACTCTTGTTTATGAATTTTTAAGCTTTCTATATTTTCTTCGAGGGTCATATTAACTTTAGGCCACTCAGTTTCAGGGCCAAATAATCCTTGTAGCCTTTTTTGACTGGACATTACGGCTTCAAAGTCTAACTCAGCAACTTCTTCTTCAAGCACTCTGAAGTGAAAATTTTCACTATCAAAAAACGTCGGAGGCTTAAACGACTCAGGAATAAATGGATTGGGCATACTCTGGGCTATCCGTAGTTGTATAAAAATTTAGTATTTATGCGACATGGAGTTTGTGTTGCATAATCGTTTGTTGGGTTGAGCCGTCACCTGCTCGGTGTGACAGAGTTGGTGTTGTTCATGCTATGGACTTACTTAGAAAAAATAGGCTTTTTGGAGGCTCTCACTTTCCTAGCTAGTGTAATCAGTTTAGCTAGTGTTATGTAAGCTTTCCCTGCATTGCTCAGCGCTTATTATTTATTCATTACACCTAAATTTGCCTTAATAAGCAATTATATTTTTTAGACGTACAGAGGCCGCTAGCCTGAGCAATTAGGCAGGTTAAATAATATGATTAACACTCAATTTTTGATTTATAAAAGCTTTCTAACTTGTCTAAAAAGTCGTGCAGTTTTTGGTTCATTTCGTCATAGTTATGGTTCAGTAAAATCTCTGGCTCATCTACAAATCGATACTGTAAAGCGTCACTGAGGTCGTCATTTTCAATCAGTAATGCGACGATATCTTTGGTAAATTCCATATGGCACTGAAAACCGTATACTAGATCTCTGTAGGCGACAATTTGTCGCGGGCACCCCGTGCTATATGCAATCACTTGTGATCCATTGGTGAGTCCTGGCATATCATTATGCCAATGGCCGACATCCAACACTTTTCCAAAATGACTAAATAGTGGGTGTGTCATCCCAGCTTTCGTCAAGGTTATCGGATATTTTCCTATTTCACGTTCAGGGCTAGGTTCAAATGTTGCACCTAGCGCTTCACCAATGAGTTGCGATCCTAGGCATATGCCAAGCACAACTTTTCCGGCGGTAATCGAATTCAAGATGACTTTTTGCTCACCTTTTGCATCGAAGTGCGGGCATTGATCAATAGTTGTTGACGGATCTTGAGGTCCTCCCATGACAACCAAAAAATCTAAGTCTTCGACATTTTTTGGGAGCGGTTCTCCTTGATAAACTCGCGAATAGGTAATGGTATGGCCGCGTTTATTTGCCCAAGATTCATAGGAGCCGGGCGCTTCAAAATGTTCATGAACGATAAAGTGAATATGCATCTTTGTGCCTTTTAATTTACAATAGGCTATAGATGGTATATTAAATTCGGATGGCGTAACTTATACTAACAGACGTTTAATGTTGATAAGTCGCCAAGATGCAAGCTAATGACCTCATCAAAGGTTCTTCTGATAAACAAATCGTAACTAAAACGATTAATATGGCTTCTGGCTATATTGATGACTTCCATTCACATTCGTGGCATCAAATTGTGTTTCCTTTGCAGGGGCTGCTGCAATCAAGTATCGGCGATAAAAGCGGGATCGTTCCTCACAATGGCATGCTCTACATACCCGCAAATACAGTGCATAAATCCATAGCGATTACAGATACACAGTTTTTGGCGATTTACCTTAATCCCGACAAATATGTTCAGTATGGAGACGAACCAAAATCCTGTTTGGTAACGCCATTTATTAAAGCGCTCATTTTGTTGCTATTTGAAAACGAGACGCTCACTCAAGCACAATCCAATATCACACATTTGCTAACGGTATTGCGGGATCAAATCACGATCGCAAACCGTTATGAAATACCCCTACTCATACCTACCGATAAACGCCTTTTATCCATTTTCTTACAGCTTAAAGAGCAACCGGATCTACCATTTACGTTAAAGGAATGGGCAACAAAAGTGGGCGCTTCTGAGCGCACTTTGTCGCGGTTGTGCTCGAGGGAGTTTTCTCAATCATTTTCACGGTGGAGGCAAAATGTAAGGTTAGTTTTATCTTTGCAATTGTTAGGGTCGCAAAAGAGCATACAGGAAATTGCTATCGAGTTGGGGTACGCTTCTGACTCTGCGTTTGTTCAAGCGTTTAAGAAATTGTTCAACCAAACACCGAGAAAGTACCGGATTGCCAACTTACAGCACAACGTAAATTTATTTTGAGCAACTTCTGCTGCTTTCAGGTTACCTGTACTAGAGACGAAAGTATCTTATCGCGAATGCTTTTAAGTTCTTCTCGCTTTATGTAGTCTAGGCGGGATTTGATTATTGGAGGCATTTCGCGATGTTGCGAATTCTTTTATGTGCTAGCTTAGGATTAGCACCAAGTTTTGGGTTAGTTGCCAAAGAGGTAATGACCCCTGACAAGCTTTGGCAAGTAAAGCGCGTGAGTGCGCTTGGATTATCTAAAGACAACACCCATGTGATTTATCGAGTTACAACGCCAAACGTTGAAAACAATGACTTTGATAGCAAAGTTTATCAAGTGCCGTTAAAGGGTGGGGTGTCCCAGCTTTTAAGCGCGTATCAAGGGATATTGTCAGACGACAACATTTCGCCAGATGGCAGCAAAAAACTATTTCATGACACTGTAAATGTTGAAGCTGTGTTAGCCACGGATAGACATAAAGCGCTTACGCAAGCAGATGCTTATGTGTTTGATGATTTAAACTACCGCCATTGGGATACTTGGAAAGACGGCAGTGTTAAACATGTGTTCTATCAGGATCTAATCACAGAAGAAAAAGTCGACATTATGAAAGGGATGCCTTTTGATAGTCCGACGTCACCATTTGGTGGTTCAAGCGATTATGTTTGGGGTCCAAAAGGTGAAAATATCTACTACGTCAGTAAAAAGCTGACTGGCGCAGAATATGCGAGCAGTACCAACACAGATATTTACCGTTATAACTTAGCCAGCAAGAAAACCACCAATCTAACCGAGCAAAACTTGGGTTATGATAAAAGCCCAGAGTTCTCGTCGACTGGGCAATTGGCTTTCTTACGTATGGATGAAGCGGGTAACGAGGCGGATAAAAATGACATTATCGTTAAGTTGGGTAACAGAGAAATCAATCTAACTGCGCATTGGGACGGTACGGTAAGCAGTTTTGAGTGGAGTCATGATGGTAAGCATATTTATTTTATTGCACCTGTTGACGGCACAATCCAGCTATTTCAAGTAGCGGTGAACACCAAAACCAAAGCTAATCCAAAAATTCAGCAGCTAACTAAGGGCATGTTTGATGTAAATAGCATTGTTGCTGTCTTAGACGATCAGTTGGTGGTTACTCGCAATAGCATGAATCAAGCAAAAGAGATTTTCCGCTTTGATCTGAATAGCAAAAAGCTTGTTGCGCTGACAAATGTGAACGAGGCGTTTTATGCTGATTTGGATTTACCGAACGTTGAAAAGCGAATGGTGAAGACAAAAGACGGCGAAGACATGCTAACTTGGGTTATCTACCCACCTAATTTTGATAAGCGTAAGCAATATCCAACACTGTTATACCTTCAAGGTGGTCCACAGTCGCCGTTATCACAGTTTTATTCCTTCCGCTGGAACTTCCAAGTGATGGCATCACAAGGCTACATTGTGGTTGCGCCAAACCGTCGTGGTATGCCTGGACACGGTGTGAAATGGAACAAAGATATCAGCCAAGATTGGGGTGGTAAGGTAATGCAAGATTACCTTGACGCTATCGACGATGTTGCGAAAGAGTCATACGTTGACAACAAACGTATCGCGGCAGTTGGTGCGAGCTTTGGTGGTTATTCTGCGTTTTACTTAGCTGGCAATCATGATGGCCGCTTCAAAACCTTTATCGCGCACTGTGGCATTTTTGATTTGCGCAGTATGTACGGCACAACCGAAGAAATGTTCTTTGTGAACAACGAATTGGGTGGCGCGTACTGGGAGCAAAACAATGCGGCCATCAACAAAGCATACAATCAGTTTAACCCAATTAGCTATGTGGATAAGTGGGATGCGCCTATGTTCGTGATCCATGGTGGTAAAGACTACCGTGTACCGCTGAGCCAAGGGATGCAAGCTTTCCAAGCCGCTAAACTACGTGGCTTGAAAAGCCGTTTTCTTTATTTCCCTGAAGAAAATCACTGGGTACTGACACCGCAAAACGGAATAGTCTGGCAGCGTGAATTCTTCAAGTGGTTAGAAGAAACTCTATAATTGATACCACTACTGTCAACAATGTAGTTAACCTGAGCTTCGGATAATTAATGCCTTTCTAGCAGCCAGTTTTAGCGCTAACTGCGTTGAATTCACTGCCAATAGCCAGCTATTGGTGCGTAAATTCGCCTTGCCTACAGGATGTAGGTACCTTAGCGAGAGCAGGACGCGGAAGCGGTGTTATCCCTAAAACTATCTGGCTAGATAAGGGTATAATCTAATATGGTATTAAAAACAATGAGTTAGCTCATTCTTTATCCAAGCCTCAGGTTAGTTAAGAAAATGCCAGATTGCACAGCGTGTAGTCTGGCATTTTTGTTTTGCAGTTTAACCTTGGTGCTGTGCTAGTATTGTCGTGCCCAAAAATTGAATTAGTCAACGGAAAATAGAAGGAAAATTAAATGATTAAAAGGATAATAAGTAGTTTTTGGTTACTTATGTTGGCTGTGAATACGCAGGCAGCTGAAGAAGCGTTAACGATTGATAGTGTAGTGCCTAACAATATGGAACTGGCTTTTCCGAATGATGCCAATATTTACCCAGATATCAGTGACTTCAAGGTACTTAACGCGGTACTAATGAGTAACGAAAACGGTGAACGCTGGGCAATGATCACGATTAAAAATCAATCGAGCGGGCGTCGGACATTAACACAAAAACACCTGCTGGCACTAACAGCAAACGGGCAAAGGATCGCGCCGATGAAGCTTTCTGAAAGTTTTGCTGGCGGTGAAACGCTTTCACTCACACTGGCTTTCGGGGAAAATAAGTTTCCGTTGCTTAACGTGTATACGCGAAATTAATAAGCCTTCGTAGCATCGCTTTTTACAACCATAGTCACTGTGCTAAACGTTGCGACTTAGGTAACCATTTTTGTTAGCACCTGATATTTAGCCTCTGACAAACTCCCATTGAGCCACATCAGCAATTCATCAATTAAAAATAAGCAATGCATCAAGTTTTAAAAGTTTTTATTTCATAAGCTTAGCCAAAAATGGAGAAAAGCATGAAAATACTTTTAAAAAGTTTGATGTGGTTAAATTGCGCGTTGTTTGCGTTAGTTACTCACGCTCAGATAGCCTCAAAATTACAGCATATCACTGTGAGTTCAAAGTTAGTGGGAGGGCCTGTTGATGTACAAATATATTTGCCTTTTGATTTTGATGTTAACCGAAAAGAGCCATACTCGACGCTTTATACAACTGCGGGAGAGAGTCGTTTTGATGTACTGAAAGCTGAAGTGGACTGGTTGAGTCACACTAGTTTTTCACCTATCCCGCAACTTGTGATTGTGCGAGTGCCCAAATTGAATTTTGCTGGGGCTGACAAGTTATCTGACCAAGCGTATTTTGCCTTGCTAGCTCGCGTGTTAGCAAGTGAAGTTGAACCAACATTGATACGGCAATTTAATCTTTCGCCGTTTAAAGTCATTGAAGGGTACTCAAGCAGGGCGGCGATTGCTTTGAATTTATTAGGAAAGATGCCCGGGTATTTCCAAGGCGCGATATTGTCTGCGCCAGTTTGGAGTCAACTTCCCAAGCAACTAAAAGAAGATATTAGTGACAACATCGCCAAGGGCGAACTTACCAATAACCTATATATCAGTCTTGGCAGCTTTGACGAAAATAGGCCGTTTTTTGCTGCGCTCGCCGTTTCAAAACGACACCAACATTTGATGTTGGAAGACTTAAGTCAACATCATTATCATGTAGGCGCACAGCTAGCGCTAAGACATGGATTACAACATATTCTTGGCGCAATAAAGCTTCAAGATTATGCTCAATTTGACAAGTCAGGCCTGAATGGGTTGCGAGAATATCACCAAAAACTAGAACAGCGCTATGGGTACTCGATTGATATTAAGGCCAATCAGCTTGCTCTAGGGCAATATTTATTCGCGCAAGGCAATACAATACTTGGAAAAAACGCGTTCGATGAGCTACTTACGACTATGCCTAACTCTGTTATTTACAATTTACGTTATGGGCAGACTCTTTTGAATGCGGGCGATACAACACAAGCAACACTTCAGCTAAAGCGTGCCTTGCTGCTAGCAACAGAGCAAAAAAATGAAGAAGCCAAACAGTATATTGAACAAGTATTGTCTCGGCTTTAGCATTATTAAGAGTGATATAAAGGTGGCGCACATGTGTGAGCCACCTTTATATTAGTGGTTTTCTGGTTCTGTTATTTTTACTTTAACTTGGTTTGCGCTAAGTGTTTTTGGTGAGTCAGCTAAAACCTTAAAAGGATGTAGTTGAACATCTGTGATCAAGCGAGTCTGCTCGTCAGATTTGCCCAATATGTCCAAAACTTGCGTGTTGACGTTATAGCGCCAGATAGTCGCCTGTTTGTCGGGAATAATCAGCTCATTCCCACGTAGGTAAAAACGCCAATGCAAGGTAATTTTGTCTGTTATTAGCTGTGGTTTGAGCGAATTGTTGACGAGTACTTTTAAGTTTGGCTCATCTGGTGTGGCTATATAGACAGTACCGTTTTTCTGTATTTGTGCCCAGTGAACCTGCCCCTGATAAAGTGGCTGTTTATGGTTGGTTACAGGGTCGAAAAGTACTAGCTGTTTATTGCCAAGATCATTGATGAGAAGGTAGTTACTTCCTTTTATTTCAATTGATTGCATTATAATTTGCTTTTCAAATAAAGCAGGGAAAACTTCAATGCCAGTGACTAAATTGATTTTTAGTAAGCTTTGTTTTGACGCTGCCCACAATTGTTTACCATCTTTTGTCCAGATAAAAGACGAGATATGTCCGTTATGGGTGAGTGGGATCTCTTGCTGCTCTTGCTTTAACCAAACTTCACTGGTACCTGTACGATTAGAGAGAAATGCAATGGCATTTCCACTTGGTTGGAATTGCCCTGATAGCTCGTCGTAGTGGCTGATTGTAAGTCGGCTTGTAGAGTGGTTGTCTTGAATATTAATCTGCTTTTGTTCTCGGACTTGTGTCGCTAAATAGTTGTTATCTTTAAGATATTCAGTGATGTAAAACGATTCTGAGCCGATTGCAGGAATGGTTTGTACAAGCTGGAGGTTTTGGAAAATGTAGAGCGCAGATGCGGTTGAAAGTATATGTGTTGTATCTGGCCCATCTACTAGCATTAGCGAACGATCCAATTCTACACCAGACAATTTTTCTTGTTGAAGAAGAGAAAGCTCGTTTTCTCTGCTAATTATATAACTAGAGAGATAAGCCTCTTTATCTGGATCTTGGGTGAGTAAAGTAAGTTGACCCTCATTAAATGAGGACGCTAAAATTGTCGCAGTTATAGGTAAAGAAGTAAATGTGACTGAATCTGAGTGCGGAGTAAAAAGGGCATACCCGTTATTGGCGATAAGTAACACTTGATGACCAACCCAGTAGGCTTGCTGTACTTCGCTATTCAAGCAAGGAGAGATCACTTTTCTGGCTGCAAACCTTGGTAACACGACGATAGCTTGATGACACTTAGCTTGTGATTTTGTTTTGCGTGTTTCAATGAGTACTGCTTTTTTACCATCTTTGTTAAGCTGAGGTTTGCCAACAAAATCCAATGCACGGGTAACTAACTTAGTTGTTTGGAAATCCAAATCCTTTACTTTTAGTTCCGCTGCTTGCGGCGTTCTGGCCACATATAACAACCTTCTACCTGAGGTGAGTGTCGCAGTGCTTTCCAACTCCAATCCGTAGCTTACAGGTGTAACCTCTGAAAGTTGGAAATTAGCTTTTGGCATAGTTGAATAGATAAACAACATACCGAAGAGGGTGATGAAAGCTGCGAAATAGAGAATATAGGCTCTCAGCTTTTGGCTTAAATTAGTATGCTGATCCCCAACTTGTAAACGATAGCCCTTTTTATGAAAAGTCTGGATAATACGTTTATCACTATCCCCAAGTAGTTTTCTAAGCTGAGCGATACATCGTTGAAGTGCATTTGGGGCGACGACGGTATTTTGCCATACAGAATTAAGTAGGTGCTCTTGCGTAACAAGCGTTCCGCGATGCTGATACAGTATTTCAAATACCGCCAGCACCTTTGCCTCTAATTTGATTGTCTCATCAAGGTAGATAAGTTCACCCGTGGCTAAGTCTAGCTTACGGTTATTGATTGTTATCATTATTACTTGGGAACAGCAGTCGATACAGCTAGTCTATCTTGTATTGCCTATAAAAATAACCCATCAAGAGTTATTTAACTTTAACAACCGAACCTTTATTAGAAAATTGGATCAGCAGGGTGCTGGTTCATTTTGAATTATAAACAGCCCCCTATTAATCGCGCTTGGCAGCCAAACTGCTAACTGCGCTCTCAATACTTGAGTCTCCATATTCATGCGCTTAGCACAGTAGGTTATTGCTTCTTGATAGCGCAGCGGTTTTTCTCTCAAGTGCAGTAATAAATCCGCTTGCCAGTCATTTAATACATTCATTTTGATGCGATATTGTTGGCGCGATATTGCAATATGCGTTTGCTCAGGTGTTGGCAAGGTGTACGGTTTTGCTTGCTCAAGCTGGGTAATAAGAGGAAGCAAAGGGTAATCGGTTTGAATGAGTTGTACGGATTCTGGCACCGACATGACAAAGTCTTCGGCAATGCCGCAAAGGAGTTCAATCTCGTTTATTAGCGCTGTTGATTGCTCGGTTTCCGGTCCAGGTTTTAACAGTGCAAGCGCTTTGGCTCTTTCAAACTTAGCCAGCTCTGAAGGCAGGCTAAACATAGCTTGCTGGTGGGCATTAAAATCACCGGTAGGTTTAGTGTGTGCTAAAAAATCAGCGAAGCGTGAGCCTAGTTGATGTAGTGTCCAAGACTCTGAGGGTAAGGTGACAATAAAGGCTTTGGCGAAGGTGTCGAATACTTCATCGCCCATAAACTGGCAAAGTAGAGCAAACTCTCCCCGAAGACATTCTACTAAACGCATCACATAGCCCGCAGCATAGATGTCTACTCTTCTCATGGCTCCCAGTGTTTTGCTACTTTTTACACAGTCATGCAGCGTTAAACCATGCGGATTTGCAGCGGTATTGAGCTTTTGTGGTAGGTCGCCTCGTACCATTAAAACGGTGCTAAGCCACTGCTGAGTTTGCGTTAAGTCTGGCGTTTTCATTATGTTAATTCTGCTCGCTCTTTGACGATTGGAGTTGACAGCGCGTTGGTGTTAGTAACTGTATCTTGCTTTGGAATATGCCCTGTCAGTACCAGTTTTGCTTTGCTTAACTCATCAACGAGTTCTGGAAAACTGGGAATATTGGCATCCCATTCTAGTAGGGTAGACACGCCACCCGTTAAGTGCTGCGCCAGTTGGTAAAGCTGCCAAACCTTGGCGGGCACTGGCTGGTCATGAGTGTCTATCAAACAATCACCGCAGTCACTAGGACCGGCAAGATGGATTTGAACGATGTGTTTATGGGGGAGTTGACGAATAAACGCTTCGGCGTCAAAACCATGATTAAAGCTACTAACAAAAACATTGTTTACATCCAACAGCATACCGCAGCCTGTTGCGGTGACTAACTCACTAAAGAACTCGCTTTCAGTGAGGGTTGAATGTTGAAATTCAAGGTATGTTGATGGGTTCTCAAGCACCAAAGGTCGCTCTAAAAAATCCTGTACTTGATCAACACGGTTGATAACGTGTTGTAGGCTTTCGTCAGTTAATGGCATAGGGAGGAGATCGTGACTATTCAAACCAGCAATACCTGTCCAACACAAATGATCGGAAATAAGCTGTGGCTGAACAAACTCGCTTAGCGCTTTGAGTTTGCCTAAGTATTCAAAGTTAAGCGGGTCGCTGCTACCAATATTCATTGACACACCATGCATTACTAGCGGGTATTGTTCCTTTAACTGAGCGAGCACATGCCGACCATAGCCGTGATTATCTATATAGTTTTCACTGATGATTTCAAACCAGTCGACGCCAAGTGAAGTACCGCGCTCTAAATGGGACATAATAAAGGGATAGTGCTGGCTTCTCAGGCCAACACCAAACCCTAAGTCGGTTAGCTTTTCGATAGCGGACGCAGCAAACTGCTGCGTCCGAATTGGATTTGTCATACTATCTTTCCTATCAAGTTGATGGAGGAAGAGCTAGACGAATATCTGAAGGTTTTGGCTTCTCTTTAGGTTCGCCATCTTCGTTCAATAAACCATTGGCATTGCAGTATGCTTGCCAAGCAATATTGTATACGGCATCCCCTTGTTTATAAGGCATTAGCACATGATCTGCAGATTGATCGGTTGGGGCTTGTTGGCCTTTCGGATAAGTGTAATCAATAGCAGAGAAGCTGTTATCTTTTAGGTTAAATTTAAATAACTGCATATCGTATTCTTCATCGGAAAGTTTTGGGAAGAGTTGAGAGGCTGAAATAGGCACTGCACACCCACCCAAGTTATTACACTTATTATCAGCAGGGGCACTTTTTGGCCCTGTTGATACGCTACCACCACAGCTACCGCCAGGCGTTGTGCTATGAACAAAACCACAGCCACCTTGTGCTTTACAGTCGTTACTTCCCTTACAACTGTGATAGACCTCAGGAGGTGGTAAGTCATCCGAACCTATGTTGGTATAGCTCATTCCTTGGCAGGCGTGGTAAAGGGTGTTCGGATTTTGTGGGGCGATACCCGTTACTAAATCCGGCGCAATTCCTGTGGTTGCCCAGCAAATCGAAACCCTATCGCCTGAGCCACCCATTGCAGGGCCCGGAAATTCACTGGTTTTACCCGACCAATAACGATCAAGTGCTGTAGTTAGGCCTTTAATTGTGCCTACCGCAGATTGACTAAATAGTTTGTTTGTTTCCTGCGTTTTTTTGTCTGTTTGCCTAAGATTATTGAGTGCGTGCACTACGCTATCCACTGGTGGAAGTTGTGGGTTACTTACGTGTGCTTCATCACCTCCGTTGGGATCCAATAATGCTTTTGTCCAACTATTACCCTCAGCAAACCAAGTTGGCCAAGTCAGGTAACGTTCTTTATGAGCCGTTGTTGGTTTTTCATAACTAACAATGAGCTTCATAGTATCGGTGAAAATTTGAAAGTGGTCTTTATATTTGTTGGTTATTCGGGCACAGGCTGAACCGGACAATGGCTTGCCATCGGTGCTCTTATAGTCGTGCTCTAAAGCTTGTTCATTTGGTTGAAAACGTGCATCTACAGTGCTCGGGTGAGCTGGATTAACCGCACTTTGTAATTTACCCAAAACATTCTGGGCCCAAGATTCTTCTGCCCAGCGTAAACATATCATTTTTGCAACGCCGTCACCTTCACCTTGATCTGTGATTGCATTCACATTATTCATGAGTGCTTCTTTTAACAAATTATGTTCATTACTTGTGTCAAGAGAGCCCTTTATTTCAGGAAATTGGGCTTGATATGAAGCATCATCGGGACGTTCATTAAAGTAGTTTCTCTGTGCTCTAGCGTCGTTTGCTTCAGCCTTTGAGAGCGCATAGTCGAGTAGAGTTGTGTTATCATCATACTCAATTTGAATATAGTCCCAATAACTCAAGTACATGTGTCCAATTGAGCCGAATAGTGGCAAATCACTTTCGGTGTAATCCGGTTTCCACCAGTTGTATGGGGCTTGTTCAAAATATTTCGGCTGTTTTGTTTTTGCGTCTGGCTCTAAAAACTGCGGCTGAATAATTTTTTTAGCGTTTTCTTCAGTCTCTTCTATCAGCATAAAGAGTAAGGTCTGTTCTTTATTCAACTCTGTTGCGTTAACGCGCAGGTCTTGTAATGTTTTACCAGGAAAAATTTGTTCGAAATAAGCCTGAACTTCTGGGCTTAGCTTAGATAAGTCTGTAGTACAGTCTGCAAAGTCCAAAATATGTGGAATACCGCTTTGATTGTTGTAGCACTTCCAACCGAATTTTTCGTCAATTAACGCCTGACTGGTAAAGCTCGGTGTGAGCCCTAATTTACTCGCCATATTAGAAGCGAGTTGCAGATGCAGCATCTCTTCAATAAATACACTATAAACACCATTAAACACCTGTTCATTGACATTAAGTTCAGAGTCACTAAAACCAATAAACCTGTCTTTTAAGTCGTAGTCGTAAGGAGACAATCGTTCTGAAGGAATGTATCCTGCAGTCGGACCAAGCCCAGGCCAGTAACGGCCGGGATAGAGGTTTGATGAGTCTGCAATCTGGTGTGTGCCCTGAATCGAGTAGAGGCCGGTCATATAAAGTGGGATTGTGAATAGCTCCACGTTAATCGCAGCTTGTGCAATTGCTTTCAGGCAAGATAAATCAGCAGCTTTATACTCGCTGCTGCGCGCTTTAATTTGTTGTTTTTGTGCACTGCTTAAGAGGATGTTGGCGTCAATTTCTTTATCTACTTCTACTGATGGACCTGTTTTGTTCTGCACATTCATGGTTTGCTCCTTTGTGACGGTGAACGTTGTGCAATACCACTGGCTTAAATAAAAAATACGTTAGGATATAGGATATTTATCCAAGACAACTCAAAATTTAAGCAAGTTGATGACGGTGAGCGATGAACACTCGTTATAAAAAGTAGTCGTAAAAAGAGATAAGATCGATTACGAGATATTACATGGCGGTAACTTTTTTATAACTTATTTAAGGGGCACAAAGCGAATAAGCTGAAAGGGATAAAAGAAGTGGTTTAAAGTCAGAGCCTTAAACCACTTTGAGGAGCTTGTGACGCGCTCAGAACTGAGATGGTGCAGGAGGCACTGTCAGTGTTTTCTTCGGGCTATCTTTTAACTCTTGCAGTAGCTCTTTCACTGCTCGTTCGACAGAAGGATCTTTACCTGCATGAACAAGTTCTGGTCTATCGATCACTTCGATATCAGGGCTGACGCCTTCGTTCTCTATAATCCAATTGCCTTCGTTATCTAGAATTCGGAAGGTTGCAGCGATAACCTGGCCTCCGTCAACAAGACTTGGATTGCCAGAGATCCCGATAAGACCACCCCAAGTGCGAGTACCAATCAGTTTGCCAAGGCCCGCCTGACGGAAGTAGTAAGGTAGAGCATCACCGCCCGAACTTGAATAACCATTGATAAGCATCGCCTTTGGACCATCGTGTGCAAACGAAGGTGTTTTTGTTGGTTCAACACCACGGCGTTTCCAATAGTTAAGTGGCTTACGAGCAAGCCAAGTGATCATGTGCTCAGGGATAAAGCCGCCACCGTTATAACGGTCGTCGATGATCAGCGCATCTTTGCTCGTTTGTGGCATAAAGTTCTTAAATAATGAACGGTTACCATCATAATGAGTATTTGGTAGGTGAACATAGCCAATCTTACCGTTTGATAATTTATCCACGTAGTCAGCACGTGATTGAACCCATGCCATGTAACGTAAGCCTTGTTCGCTGGCGACAGGTTTTACCGTGGTTTTCCAGCTATCATTAGCGCTTGGTGATTTACTCAATACCAACTCAACTTGCTCGCCTTGAGTGTTTTCAAGTAGCTCGTAAAAGTTAACCGCGTCTTTTACCGAGCGGCCATTTACCGAGATGATGTAATCTCCCGCATTGGCATTCACCCCAGTTTCATCGAGTGGTGAACGGTAGTCTTCATGCCAGTTCTCACCTTTGTAGATACGCTCAATTTTTACGTAGCCAGACTGATGAGCGCTTATTTCTGCGCCAAGTAAACCATGCTTTTTGCGCTCGGCTGAAGGGGCATCACCAGATTGTACGTAAATGTGACCTGCGTTGATTTCACCCGCAATTTCGCTAAGTACATAGTCTAAATCACTACGGTGTGCGACAGCGCTGGCAAGTGGTTGATACTTCTCCAAGATAGCATCCCAATTTTGACCATGGTGATGCTCGTCGTAGAACCAGTCGCGTAAGGTGCGCCAGCCTTCTACATACATTTGTTGCCACTCAACTTGCGGGTCGATTTTCAGTGTCATCTTAGATAAATCAAGCTGACTGGCTTTTAAATCTTGCTTTGGCTTTGGTGCAATTACACTGAAGTTGTTACCAGCGCGAGCGATCAGGTGCTTACCACCAGCGGCAACTTTATAGCTGCTTACGCCTTCGGCGACGGTTTCAAGCTTGCTATCTGGTTCCGTGCCGAGGAGCTTCAACGCACCGTCAGTTAAGGTTAGTACGCCCCCTTCAACACCTGTAAGCGCACCGTAGTTACCCGCTGGGGCTGAGAGTGATACAACCCGCGACATAAAGCCGTTGGCCTCAATGCGATTTGCTTGTTTTTCGCTGTCCTTTTTCGTTTCATCGTCTGATTGAATGCTTAACTCATCACTTTCAAACGCGTTTAATGGCTTGATATGACTATTCACCGCAACGCTATAAATGCGTGTGGCATTATTAAACATATAATCAAATTCATAGCTGCTAAAGGTGAGGTTATAGTCACGCTCAGAAGTGAAATAAATGTAGTTACCGTCAGGCGAGAAAGTAGGATTACGCTCACTGGTCATGTTGTCAGTCAGTCGAGTGACCTTTTTATCTTCGGTATTATAGTGCCAAAGCGAGGCATAACGGTTTTCATTGTTTTTAACAAAAACAATATCTTCACTGTTTGGTGACCAAGTATATTCGGTTAGACCATCTTCGTCGTATTTGGCGGTATCAATTTTATGCATATCACCAGATTTCGCATCGACCCACCATAGCGTGTGGTTTTTATCAGCAAAGAGCAGTTTGCTGTTATCAGCCGACCAAATTGGCGTAAAGCGCCAGATGGTACCGTTGTCGGTTAACTGGATGGTTTTGTTGTTATTTGCTCTATCTTTAAGATAGATCTCATATTCACCTGTTTTATCACTCATGTAGGCAATATAACGGCCATTTGGCGACCAGCTAGCTTCAATTTCACGACCTTCTGGTGTGTAAGAGAGGTTACGAGTTGGGCCCTGCTTTACTGGGACTGAGAATAACTCACCACGGGCAGTAAACAATGCACGCTTACCATCGTGTGATATATCCATAGAATCGATAAAGTCGCTAACGTTTTTACTATATGGCATGGCATATTGACGCACACCAGCAACATCGATTTTTAGCTTTTTAGTTGTCTTTGTCGCTTCGTCAAAGCGATATAAGTAACCGCCATTTTCGTAGACAATGGCATCTGGTCCGGCTGATGGCCACAGCACGTCAAAGTCTTTGTGGTCAGTCATTTTAACCGGTGACTTGCCATCTCGATATTTATAAAGGTTGAGCGTGTAGTCACGATCAGACACAAAGTAAATACTGTCATTCACCCAAGTTGGTTGCTGATCGGTTGCTTTATCAGTCGTGAGTTGTTTAGACGTATTGTTTTCAAGGTCGTAAATCCATACATCCTGTGCTCGACCACCACGAGAGCGCTTCCAGGTTCTAAACTCTCTGTCGATTGGTGTGTAAACATACTTGCTACCATCAGGGGAAAGCATACCTCCGCCAGTTTCTGGGATGGCCATCGGCTGCTCAAGTCCACCTTCTACTGGTACCATATAGGGGCGACCCATACGTTTGCCCCACGGTGTTCGATTTGCTCTAAAGACGATATGTTTGCCGTCAGGCGTCCAATCCATCACACGGTAATCGAACCCACCACGAGGTGGCATTTGCCCAACATCGTTGTAATAAGTGAGTTGCTTTAATCCTGAACCATCAGCATTGATCACATAGATTTGACGGCTGCCATTATACTCAGCGGCAAAAGCAATTTTGCTGCCATCTGGAGAGAACTTAGGGAAAGTCTCAAACCCAATATGGTCAGTCAGACGTTGGCTTTTACCTGTGTTGGTATTGGCAATATAAATGTCGCCAGCATATACAAAAGTGACTTTATCTTTGTGAATATCTGGAAAGCGGAGTAGCCGGGTATCTTCGGTCTGATACGCTGAAACAAAAGGCGCGGCTGCCGCAGCAATGGCGAGCACGAGTGTTTTTATCTTCATCATAATATAGGCATTTCCGTTATTATTTTGATACATAATAACGCTTGATAAGCGAAATGCACCCAATTTAGATGAGTAGCTTGTTTCAAAATGTGAAAAAACACCCCAACGCGGAGTGTGGTCGCGAAGAGGTGTTGAGTAGTTGGGGGAGGTACAGATGTACCTCAATCATGTGTTGATTTAGAACTGAGCAACAAAAGTTAGGTTGCTTGTTTCACCGCCGTCAGTGTCAACTACACTACCTTTAAGGTAGTAAGTGTCGTTGAAGAAGTATTTAGCTTCTACTGCTAAGTCTGAATCATATGAACCTAGACCAAGCGCAAAGTTGCGAGTGAAGTAGTAGTTTGCAAGCACGTTTGTTACGTTGTCGTCAAAGCCATCAGTATCAATACGGTTGTGCTCTAAGTCGATTGTGAAGTAGCTGTCACCACCTACGTGCATGAAGTAACGTGCACTTAGGTTTAGGTAATCAAATTCGTCTTCAGTTTCAACTGTGAAACCAATGTAATCTGTAGAATTTAGTTCGTGATTGTACTCAGCCTTGAACCAAGTAGTATCACCGTTTTCAAACTCTTCTTGGCGAATGCTTAGCTTTAGGTTGTCGTTGTAAAGGTAACCAAAACCGAAAGAGTAATGGTCGTCAGCTTCGCCAAGATCTGCGATGCCAGCAGTTACAAACCATTCTTTAGTGATAAAGCCTTCACCACTAGCTGAGAAAGCATTTGAATAATCATCGTTAAAGTAACTTACGCCTACATTGCTGTCCGTATCAAGGTAGCCAAAGTCATCCCATACGCCTACTGATTCTTGAGGTGCGAAGAAATAGCGAGAAGAAAGCATCAGTGCGCTGTTGTCAGAGCCATCATAATCTGTATAACTAGCGGTGTTGAACCACTCTTTTTGTACGTTACCAGTGTTAGCCTGAGCTGCTGCTGAAACAAGTAGTGAAACAGCTGCGATAGATAGTAGTTTTTTCATAGTCATCCCTTTAATTTCCATATATTGAGCTACATCGACTCAACGGCGCGCATGGTAGTATTAGAAATCTGAACGGAAGCTGACAATAATGAAAAAAGTTTGGATATTGGCAAAAAAGCTGAGACTTAATTATGCTTTTTATCTATGAGATAAACATAAAGGAAGAGAACATGACGAATTCATTCCATGGTATATCAATAGGCACTGAGCGCTTTGGAGATGATATTTATCTCACACTTAAGCCTACAGGTAAACTCACTCATGAAGATTATGTTGTTATTACACCAATAATCGAGAGTGCACTGAAAGCAGTAACAACGCCTAAAATCTATGCATTTCTTGATGCGACTGATTTTGAAGCCTGGGAGCCAAGGGCCATGTGGGATGACTTCCGACTCGCCTTTGAGCATAGCACTGAATTTGCCAAAGTAGCAATATATGGCGGCAAAAACTGGCATCGACTTGCTGCAACAATAGGTAACTGGTTTGTTACTGGTAAAGTGAAGTATTTTGATGATAAAGGAGATGCATTGAATTGGCTTAATGAACGAGATTGATTAAAGTTGAATTAAATTCATGATTTGTGCGCTGTGGCTTGAGATGCTAGTCACGTGTGCAAAAAGTGGATTATTCAACCTATCATCAGTATAGTGAATTAACACCATTGGCTTTTGTCATAACGGCTTAGGAGCTTCAACTGTGAAAAAAATACTGATCACTGGTGCAAACCGCGGTATTGGACTTGCGTTAACTAAAACCTATCTGCAGGCTGGTTGGCACGTGTTAGCAACGTGTCGAGACCCGCTTATTGCTTCAGAACTAAATTCTCTTGCGCCAACTTTTCCTGAGCTCCAAGTATTTGCCCTAGATGTGACCAATTACGACCAGATGGAAGAATTAAGCGAGAAGCTGGCCCCTGTTGCCATCGATATTGTTATCAACAATGCGGGCATTTATGGGCCGAAAGATTATGCGTTTGGTGAAACCGATATAGAAGCGTGGCGAGAAGTGATGGAGGTTAATGTATTTTCCACCATGCGACTCGCAGAGCTATTTTACACCCATCTTTGCAACGGCAATGAAAAGATTTTTGCGGCCATTTCTTCTAAGGTAGGTAGTCACACCATGAATACTAAAGGCGGTGGCTATATCTATCGCAGCTCTAAGGCTGCACTAAATTCAGTGGTAAAAAGCCTATCAAATGATTTACTGGGTGAAGGGATCCGCACCGTTGCTATTCACCCAGGCTGGGTCCAAACGGAAATGGGTGGCCCTAACGCGTTAATTACCCCAGACGAGTCTGCAAATGGGATCTATTCCGTGTTATCTCATTTTGTGGATGCACAAAGTGGAGGTTTTTATGATTACAGCGGTGATGCTATTCCTTGGTAATAAACTGACAACTAATCTGTGCTTACACGAAAAGTGGACGCTGTCAGTCAAGAAAGTATTATTCAAAAGTATAAACTGTATACCCTATTCACCCCGCACAGGCCTTTGTGCGGGGTGAATAGGGGCTGTATATGATTATTTCTTTCTGATATGTAATTTTATCGTTGACGAACTCGCACTTAAATCAAACCTTGCCGCAACATGGGTGCTATTTATGCCGTCGTTGTCCGTAAAATACGTTCGTAGTTTTGCATTGCGCATATCAATCATATCGATATAAACATGATCTGCAGGGCTATACCGTACAAAGCTGCTGCTATTTTTTTCATGGTTTTGAGTAAGAATGTCATCATTCCCTGTTTTGCCATTTAGCGATATTAAGCTAATTTCCTTGCCTGCATATTTAAAATGTGCAGTGCTAGATTGTGTGTTTAAATCGAATTTAACGGTATCGCCATGTTTGAGCTCAACATTGGTTTTAGAACCATCTTTAAAGTCGATTTCAATAGGCAAGGTAAAGCCGTACTCATTATAAAGTACGAAATTGTTAATGTTGTAGCGGTTAAATGTTTCCCAACTTCCAGCGGTATCACCACTGCCGTCATCCATACGGGCAGAGCGCACCGTGATACGGTCGCTAAAATAATACGGCCCTTGTTCCGTCTTGCCCAGGGTGGGATTCCAC
>NZ_MBQA01000168.1:0-94825 GCF_001709235.1 Pseudoalteromonas sp. BMB | reverse complement strand
GGCCATATTCATTGATAACCGTTACGAAGTTGCTGGATTGCTTCAGGTAAAAGCGCTTCACCTCCAACAACAAAGACGTGCTCTACTTCACTTTTTTCTTTGCTGTCCGTCAGATCTAACAAAGCTGACACATGCAGCGGAGTTAACTTAAATAGTAGCGGCACCGAACTGCTCATTACACGCTCATACAAACGTGGGATCAAGCTTTTATCATCATGCAGAAGTTCAACGGATTTACCAATTAGAAGTGGGCCAAATAAGGACGTTACAGTCGCATCAAAATTGAGCGAAGTACTCACAACCGCACCTGAAATATTGGCCTCCATGTAGTCATCACATACATGAGAGAGGTAATTCATTACACTCTGATGCTCAAGCATAACTCCTTTGGGTATGCCAGTAGATCCCGATGTGTAAATAACATAAGCGAGATTAGAAGCTGTTAAACCAGCACTTTGAGCAGGAATATTATGCTCAGAACAACCGAGGAATAAAGATTGTGCATCCAAGGACACCGTTTTTCGAGATCCAAATTCAATTTGCTCAATAAGAGCTTGCTGTGTCAGAACCACTGACAAATTCGCATCATTCATGATTTGCTGCAAACGACTTTGAGGATAGTTGGGATCTAGTGGTACATACGCACCTCCGGCTTTAAGGATAGCCAGCATGCCAACAACCATATCCAAAGAGCGTTCAACACAGAGCCCAATCAAAGTATCTGGTGTCACGTGGTGTTCAGTTTTTATAAAATGCGCAACTCGGTTCGCTTGTTTATTGAGGTCATCGTAACTGAGTTGTTGACCTGAAAAAGTCACTGCCGGTTCATTGCCAAATGCAATGGCCTGCTTTTCAATGATCTCATGAATGCACTTGGTCCGCGGGTATTCTTTGTCGACACCATTTAGCATTTCGAACAACTGTTGCTCTTCAAAGCCGCTCAGCATAGATAATGACGTGATAGGGACATCGAGACTATCTAGCTTGGAGAGCGCTTCCAGTATATTGCACAAATGTTGGTTTAAACGGCCAATTGTATTTTCATCAAAAAGTGCTAGATCGTATTTCCAACGGCTCGTAACGCCGTTCTCATTCATAATAAGTTCGAGATCTAAATCAAACTTAGTGGTGATAATATCTGCGTTCAGAGGAACAATCGCTGTCTCCCCTCCCCGTCCATCTTTTAGCTGAGATTGCTCAGTCATACCATAGCTATTATTGGTATCCAAAATGATTTGGATCAGGGGCGAGTAAGCTGTGCTTCTGGGCACATTTAAATGATCAACAACTTGCTCAAACGGAATGTTCTGATTAGATTGTGCTGCGAGATTCACATCACGAACATGTGTGAAATACTTTAGCAGAGAATCATGTTCCGTGTTCACCCTCAAAGCAAGAGTATTAACAAAACACCCAATCAAAGGAGCTAGCTCAGGTTTCATTCTATTGGCAACAGGGGTGCCAATCACAATATCTGAACTATGACCGTGTCGCGCTAATACCAGTGCTAAAGCCCCATGTAATAACATAAACGGGGTTAACTCGTAACGGCGCACCAATGCGCGTAATGAATCCGCAACACAGGCTGGTAAATGCTTTATCAGTTGCTGCCCTTCATAGTGTTTTACTGCCGGACGTGTTTTATCTAAATTCAAGCTATGCAGCAAAGGGGCGTCTTTAAGTTGATTTTCCCAATACCGTAATTCTGTATCCAACCTCTCCGCTTGAAAAGTCTGTCGTTGCCAGCAAGCAAAGTCCGCGTATTGTACTTGCAAAGGTTCTAGTTCAGCTGACTTTCCATCAAGACAGGCTTGATATAGAGTGGTAAACTCTTTGGAAAACACTTCCATTGACCATCCATCTGACGCAATATGATGAATATTAAATGCCAGTACAGCTGAAAACTCTTCATCTACATCAGGATCTGTAAGTAATATAAAATTCGCTCGGATCATCAGGTCGCGCTGCAGATTAAAACTAAGCTGTGAATCCTGAGTTATGATATCCCACATCCTTGCTTGCTGCTCACCACCTTCAATTCCCGATAAATTATGCCGTGCAATCGTCACTTTTTGGGGTGGTAGAATATGCTGATATGGCGCACCATCTTTCTCATGGTAAACAGTTCTTAATATTTCATGACGATTCACGATCTCTTCGAGCGTCCGCTCTGCGGCGTCAATGTCAAACACGCCTGATATTTGAAAAGCCAGTGGCATATTATACTCAACACTGCCCTCATTAAGCTTATCAACAATCCAGAGTCTTTGCTGGGTAAAGGACAAAGGAAGTGCATCTTTAAAATTACGCTGCGGTATGGCTTCTGATGCGCTGTGTCTGAACTTCAATTCGGTGATATAATCAATAATATCTTGCTTATGCGCTTGGATCTCGCTTCGGGTGCTTTCATCGAGTTTATGTAAGGGCCCTTCCAAGACCAATTTCTGATTTACAAAATCAATCGAAATACCTTCATTATTTAACTTCAATAATAATGCTTTTGCGTATTCCGCATCCACTTGGTTATAGTCCATAACTAAATTACTCAATTTCTATCTGTGGTAAGTCTCAAAGTAACGACATCCAAACATATGCATTAGCGAAATTGACTCGACTCCTCAACAGAAATGTTTGAGCCTAAGCAGAGGTGTGAATTTGCGCATTAAGCACATCTCCAAAAATGCTAATATCATATTGTGATGTACATATGTGCTAACGGGTAGAAGCAACCATCGGAGCAATAGAATTATTGGTATCAATCGGACGGCAACTCAACTCGAGAAAATGAACATGAGTTTTAAATGCTTTATGTTAGATTTAAACGTCAGCGACGATCAGTCTATATGATAAGACTACAATAATCTAGATCCTTTCCCATTTCGCATGGAGAATCAATTCTGGGGGCTGCAACCGACAAGATGCCTTGTCCTAGATTGGCATATTCAAGCTAACAAATATCCTATCCTATCCCAATTGTATTGTTACTTTTGCTGTAATATACTGCTGCGCGAGCAACTAAAGGTGTTGCTTACTCTAATTCAATTTTGGTTAGAATATGGAAAAAGACATACCCATCGTATTAAAACTATATAGTTCAAAATCGCTTATACATAGGCTTTAATGAGAGTCATAATAGAATAACCCAACAAATATGTGTATCCGTGGGCATGTCATCCGTATTATTGAACCAGCCATTAACAATAAAACCTAAATCATTATTCAGGAATATGGATCATGGAAAAAATCTTAGTAACAGGTGGGGCCGGTTATGTGGGCTCGTGCCTTATCAGCCGCCTTTTAAATAAGGGATATGAAGTTATATGCATAGATAAATTGATGTTTGGTGGTGAGGCTCTACTAAACTTCTGCCACGATCCGAAGTTTACTTTTTATAACGTAGATTTATTAGATTTTGAGAAAGTAGATGACATTTTTAAGTCAAATAAAATAGATGCTGTTTTTCATCTCGCGGCAATTGTCGGCGACCCAGCATGCAAAGCGGAACCTGAGCTAGCCACCAAAGTAAATTTAGATGCCTCCAAGTTTCTCCTTGATAGCGCGATCCGCTATCAGGTTTCTAAATTTATATTTGCTTCAACTTGCAGCAACTACGGTAAAGCTGAAGGGTATGTTGACGAATCGAATGAACTTGCACCAGTTTCGCTGTATGCGGAGTTAAAAGTGGCGTTTGAGCGCTATCTGATGGAAAAGAAAACTGAAGATTACAATTTCACACCAACGGTACTCAGATTTGCAACTGTCTATGGCTTATCTCCTAGAATGAGATTTGACCTCACAGTAAATGAGTTCACAAAAGCACTAGCAAATGAAGAAGAACTGGTGATTTATGGTGAGCAGTTCTGGCGTCCTTACTGCCACGTTCGTGACTTTGCTAATGCGTTTACACTTGTATTGGAGTCCAAGCCAGAGTCAGTCTCCTACGAAGTATTTAATGTTGGCGATACGCAAGAAAACTACACTAAAAAAATGTTAGCTGACGAGTTATTGAAAGCTATCCCTGAAGCCAATATAAGCTATGTAGATAAAAAAGAAGATCCAAGGGATTATCGAGTAAACTGCGACAAAATAAAATCGCAGTTAGGCTTTAAAATTACTAAAACCGTACCTCAAGGAATTGCCGAAATTTTATCTGTAATTCGCTCTGAGGTAGTCAGCAATACCGAAGATAAGAAATATTACAACACTTAATGAATGTAGCGATTTCACATACCTTTTTATAGCCGAGTAACTTGCACCCTATTGCCGATACTCGGCTAAATAAAATGGCACATTGCATATTTTCACTTCTCTGAGTTCACCTCATTTATAAGCTACAATGACCAAATGACTTTCTGAGAATCATTTTTGTAAACGTAAAAAGACGCCTCAGAATACCGTCCAGCGTTTGCAGAGATAATATTAAGAGCCGTCAGTAGATACCTGTCAGCATGGTTTTATTTTGATGCAATACCATCAGATCTCACGCGTGAGTCTCAATTTAGTCAATCAATATGTACCGCAGTAAAATGATCTGACCGACTAATACACCTCATTATAAGAGTATTCTACGTATGACATTGCCAAGCGATATTGTTGGGGGTGGTTGAAAGTCAACGCCATCAATAATATTGGTATGATGTGTTCCAATACGTATATAAATATCACGTCATGGCTTCGTTAGCAGCTCGACTTTACATTCCTATAATAGTACCAGCTTGAAAAAGCATGCTTTTTCAAGCGAAGTGTATACCCAAACCGGATCTATGTTTAAACACCCATGGGAAATTGGGTCTTATCCAACACTAAATAACAGGGGTACTAGGAATATTAACGAGACGGGTTTCTAACCACTCTGACACCTTCAATTCACCTCGAAGTGCCGACTGATACATAGGTAAATGATGCATCAACTTCCATGCTGGCCTTACCATTACATCTTGTTCTGATGACATTTTCAATAATTGATCCCGCGCATGTTTATCAGGGCAAATTATCGCGTTAAGCCAGTAGTTAGAACGACATCCATGAGGCTCAACGACAAATTCAAACTCGGTACTATTAAAAAACCCACGATAATGATGTGCAAGTAATCGTTTTTTATCAATAAAATTATCTAACTGTTCCAATTGCGCGCATCCTAACGCAGCATTTAAGTTGGACATCCGATAGTTAAAACCAACTTCATCATGGTAGTATTCATAGGCATGTGGTGCTTTAGCCGTTGTTGTAAGGTGTTTAGCCCTAAGTGCGTTCGCCTCACTTTGGCAAAGCACCACCCCGCCAGAACCGGTTGTGATGATTTTATTTCCATTGAAACTCAGCGCGCTAAATGCGCCGAACGTTCCTGTATGTCTGCCACGGTATGTAGAACCAAGACTTTCAGCAGCATCTTCTACTAACACTATGTTCCAACGCTCGCATATCTCTGCTATTGCATCAATGACAACTGGGTGGCCAAAAGTATGCATGGGCACAACCGCGCGGAAAATTTGACCTGTCGTTTTGTGATAACAGTTTCCTTCAGCGTCAATGGCACCGAACTCTTGTAAATAATGTTCAAGTGCTATAGGACACATTCCAAGGGTCTCTTTGCTGACATCAACCAGTACAGGATCTGCGCCGATATAGCGAATAGCGTTGCACGTCGCGACAAACGTTAAGGCTTGAGTAATCACCAGATCGTCGGGCTTTACACCAGACAACAGCAATGAAACGTGCAGTGCAGCGGTGCCATTGATTGTCGCCACAGCTTTAGTCGCACCTGTAAAGTGCTCAAGCTGAGATTCAAATTGATTGACATAATTACCAACGCTGGATACAAATGTTGAATCAATTGTATCGAGTACGTATTCCTTTTCATGACCATTAAAAGTAGGTTGGTGTAAAGGAATAAATTCATTTGTTTTGTAGGTATCTTTAACAAAGGTAATAAATTGTTTTATTGCCATCTAAGGCACTCCATTCTCTAATTAGTCTACCTTTACGCAAACATAATTAGTGTATTGTTCAATAGCGTTAAATATTGAATAGCACATCATAATCTACGTTGGCCTTATGAAAATCTTGTTCTCGGCCTATGTCTATCCAGTAATCAGAAGTTGGGAAAACACTCACTTTATGTTTATCCAATAAAGACTGTAATAGAGTGGTCATATCGTAAAATGCATCTTCGGGGATCATCTTCAACAAGTCACCATTTAAGATATACATGCCCGCATTTACCATTTTCCTTTCTGTGGGCTTCTCATTGATATTGATGACTTGGGTGTCGTCGACATCCACAACCCCAAAAGGAACGACATATTCCATATTTTGCACACACATTGTTGCATCAGAATTCGTTGCCAAATGGAAGTACAGCATTTCTTTTAAATTTGTCTTGGTCAGAATATCACCATTCATTATCACCATTGGACCGTCGACTGGTTCTGTTAACAAAGATAAACTGCCTGCTGTTCCCATGCGTTTATATTCTTTTACATACTGTATGTCCACACCAAGCTTTTCCCCCTGACCAAAATACTCAATGATTTGTTCGGAGCGATAATTGACAGTGAAAATGAACTTTCTAAAACCTTCCTTTTTTAAGTTAGAAACAATTGTTTCTAATATGGGTTTCCCCCCAACGTTTAACATCGGCTTAGGTTGGTCTTTGGTAAGCTCACCTAACCGAGTACCAAGACCTCCCGCCATGATCACGACAGGAATATCTTCTTGTTTAGGCGTCGCTTCAGGTGAAAGCTCCCTTTGTTCGCATATCAAACCCTGGAGGCAGTCTAAAGCGCTTTCTTCTGGTGCTTGTAATTGAGTCGAGTAGCTGTCTTTTTTCATTGCAACCTACGGTGAATTAACTTGTCCAAACTAAAAAAATTTCGGTAACTTTCCAATTGAAAACCATAACTTGTTCATACTAAATTGTTTTATGTTCTTATGTTCTTATGTTCTTATGTTCTTATGTTCTTATGTTTACAATAAAATATTTGTCACCAATGAGTTAGATATAAGATCTTTTAAAGGTACCTTCTATGGCCTGTGTTAGCTTGTTATCATTTTTATCACCATAATCAATACATTCTTTGTGCATTGTTTCACAGGCTTTTATTAAACTCTTTTTTGTAACCTTCCAACCAAGCAGATTCTTCTTCTGAGGTTGGCACACCATTTATCGAGCGAAACTTGTAGCTTTCTGCTTCTTTATCCCCAGGCAGCGTAACATTATCGGAATGGGCTCGTGCTATCGTCATAAACTCACTCATACGGCGATAAAATATACCTGGCTCCATAAATGACGCAGGGTCTATGCAGATAAACGTACACGTGATTTCCCTTGGCTCATTAAAAGGTTCATCATATAAATGTGTTAGTTCGATATCATGTGGTCCTCCAGCGAGCAACGCCGTAAGGATTTGCACCATCATCCCCAACCCTGCACCTTTATAACCGCCCAAAGGAAGCAGAGCAAAGTCACCACTTGCCACATCACCTGACAACCAGTTATCCTGGATCGGCTCTCCTTGCTGGGCACATTTTCTTATTTTTGAGTATGCAACTTGACTAGTAGCCATATCCAAATTAAAAACATCGGATCCCAGTCCAGGCGCCGCAATTGCAATAGGATTTGTACCAAGAAATGCTTTGCTGGAATTATCAATACTGACAAGTGGGTCACTATTGGTCATACATATGCCAATTAGTCCTTTTTCTGCAGCTCTTAAAGTATAAACAGAAGCAGCGCCAATGTGATTCGTATTTTTAACTACCACACTGCCAATACCATGTTGCTCAGCAAGAGATTGTGCTTTTTCCATCGCAATTGACGCAGCAATGACCCCATTCGCATGGCCCGCGTCTAACAAGCTCGTTGCACGTTTTCTCTGTTCCCACTTAAACTCTGGTGACACACGGCTTCTACCATGCATAAATTCTTGAACATAGACAGAGAATAACCTTATCCCATGCGTATCGATCCCTCTTAAGGAGGTATCAACCAAACCACTCACTAAAAGATCAGCCTGATCCTTGTCAACACCTAGCTGAGCAAGTTTGAGATGCATAATCTTCGCTAACTCTTCCTTTTTATACGTTGTACTCATTACTGGTGACTCATTTTACTTAAAATATAAACACATAAACGCTCAGTCGCTGCTCGCAACTCTTCACCGGAGATATTACTGAACGCAATACGAATCGAATTGTTCCAATAATGATTGTTATCAGAAGTAAAAAAGCTCACAGGCATACAGATTACGTTCTGTGTTGAAGCACATTCTTCAACCTCTTTCTGAGTAAACTCAAATGGCAGAGTGATCACGAGAAAAAATCCGCCATCTGGCGAATTCCAACTCACACCTGACACTTTTTCAAATCGCTCTTGCAGTACATCTAATACAATGTTTCTCGCGCCCTTATAAGCTTTTCTAAGTTCAGCCAAGGGAGTATTTAGAGAGTAATCATGTTTGATAAGAAAACCCCCTACCACAGCTTGCATTAACTGACTGGTATTCACACTGATCATGCTTTTGGCTGCTTTAAGTGACTCGTAGCGTTGCTCCTGCTCTCTTGGGCATACTACATAGCCAATTCTCAAACCGGGCGCCACTGTTTTCGCAAATGAGCCAACATAATAAACTAAATTAAATTTATCGAGGGACTTTAAGGTGCCGGGCTTTGAATCACCAAAGTAAAACTGCCCATAAGGGTTATCTTCTATGATCGAAATCCCATTGTGATGGCAGAACTGAAGTAGTTTCAAACGCTCTGATTTTGTTAAACACATGCCTAATGGATTTGAGAAATCAGGATTAATATATAGCGCTCTTGGTTTTTTACCATTTTTAATAATGCTCTCAACTTTACTCTGTAAGCTTTGAAAGCAAATAGTTGAGCCCTGTGATGGGATAAGCTCCACATGTGTTCTCGTGATAGAGCAGGCGCCAGTAAAACCGATATAAGAAGGCTCAAAGACTAACAAAGTATCACTATCAGACTTGCAAAACTCTAAAGCGAGCAAAGTGAGTGCTTCTTGACAACCATTGGTTACCAAAATGTCTTCTGGTTTACAGACAATGTCTTCATCTTTGATGAGGCTTTGGCACAATAGTTCATTGATAACTCCAGTTGTACTACCATATTGACACAGCTGCTTTTCGATTTCGCTTCGATCTACGCGAAGCCTCTTTGCAGCAAAGTTGCAATATACATCTTGGTACTCTCTCATCAAATCAAGGCTAAAATTCCAGTCCAGCGGTCGACCAGAGGCTAATGATGTTGCCTTTGGATATTGACTGCTCACCTCATTTAAGAAATTCATTACTTGATTACTGTCGCTCATCATAGGCCTTTATTAATATGCATTCTGCGATTCAAGCTGTTTGAACAGCTCGTTTATACTGTCTTCATTAAAGTCATTTTCCCCAATCCTCTCTATATATTCGAACATCATTCCAGAATTGGTATCCCTGTGAGTAAACATCTGTTTCAAGCCAGGCCCCTTAATAATACTGGTTGAGAACTCAATTCCTCTGACCAGCAGCGTCTCCCTCACTTTTTCAATATTTTCTACTTTAAATGCAACGTGTTGTACCCCGGGGCCAAATTCGTCAATAAACTTAGCGACTTGAGATTTTTCTCCGATAGCTTCAAGTAAGACAATAGAAAAATCGCCAGACCATAGTACTGCCGATCGCATTCCCGAATACTCACCTTTGGTTTCTCGAGTTACATCTAATCTGAACCCCAAAGTTTCTGTATAATATTGGATGCTCGATTTTAAGCATCTGACTGCGATAGCAATGTGATCTATCTTACTAAACTCAGTGTTAAGTATCATTTAGTACCCATCAAAATTTGAAAGTGAAAAACACTACTTGTAATTCTATTTCTAGTGCTACTAAGACTGAATTTTGAAGCCATTAACGTAACTAAATTCAGACTGAAAATTCAATTCACAGCACAAGTGTCCTAATAACCGATTTGGATACAACAAAGCAGGTACACGAAAATGCCTTTGGCTATGCACTATAACAAGCCGTAAAAATGATTTATTTTGAATTACAACACCCAACAACAAGGATGTTTTTTGAATTTGTCATTTTATAAAGTGGTGACCACACACTAATTCAAATTATCCTTAAACAGCTTCAAAGCACTAGAAGCCTATAGATTTCTGAAAAGTCGACGACGTGAAAATTTGTAGATGGTTCATCTCACGCGTGAGATGAACAGTGTCATTGACAAATAAACATCAATAATTATTGTTATGCTTATCTTTTGCAGAAATACTTTTTACTCAATTTTAGCTAGAAATACACCAGCCATTAAGGGACGCCTGTCTTTGTCAGCGCTAGTATAATTTTGAATTTATAACACAATGCGTAGCATGCTACCAGCGATAATTTGACCTAATGTTTAAATTTGAGGTCACAGAAATATTAACCTTTCATCTGTTTTTAGTGATGGATGTAAAGCGTCACGTTAGTACGCCAGTTCAAATAGACTTAATCAAAAATGTTGCATGACGGGCCATTGTTCCTATATTTTTAGGTACAGATCAGTGTTCACATACCTCAAATAATGCACATAGCCCAAGCTCAACTTATGGTCATTTGATGTAATACATGTTGTTCCAATTAAATATGCGCTTACAGTCAGCGCTTTTGTTTTACTCGAAAGGATAGTAGATACCTGTTATCATATCAGGAACGGATTTATAAGTTGTTGCATATCAAAAAATAGGTAGTTTGATACACAATCATACAACATGTTAACCAAAAATGTTTATGATAACGCTGTTGAAACATTAAAATACAGAAAACACCGATAATCACAAAAAACCAAAGATTCGCCTTGTTGCGAATTATATAAACTTTGATTGAGGGAAACTAATGCAAAACACTAACACTCAGAAGCTAGTGGACTATATCTATGACACGAAAGATAGAGTTACGAGCAATATTCATAATCCATATGCACAAGAGATGAACTTTAAATCTTCAGAAAACTCTTACTTTATAACAGAAAATGATGTTAACCAATTTGAGCAGTTTTACGCTGGCCTATTTGAATCTTTACAGAGCAGTTTCGAGCTTTGCGTTCAGAACAAATCATTATTCTTAGAGTATTTCGATAATGCGTCTTTGCATCAACTGCTTAGCAATTCGAAGTTTGATATCTCTAGAGGGGTTTTTCGCCATGACGTGTTACAAACCAACGGGGCTTTAAAATTGCTTGAAGTTAATGGAGGAGCAAATATTGGTGGCTGGGAACTTGATATGTTTGCTCCTATGCAGCTGGAGTACCTCAATAAAACTGGACTCTTTGCACAAGATACAATTACTTATCGATCTATAGTTGAGAGTATGTTTAATAATTTAGCGACCCACATTGCTGCTTTGGAGAAAAAGGAACTAAGTGGAAATATTGGTGTTCTCATACCAGAGGAAAATTACAACGACACAGAAAGAACCAGCTTTTATAATAATTTCCTTAATAGTATTTACCTTAATTCAAAACAATACAAACAAGGTCATATTCATTTGCTTTGTAATGAGAAGTGCATATCTGTTCAAGACGATAAAGGGGTATACCATGGTGATACTCCGCTAGACGCCCTTTTGACGCTTGAGTATATCTCAAGTGAAGAGTTACACGAACAACTGCTAGTATCACATATGCAGAACAAAATATTTTGTTCTGATAGTTTATTGAATGAACTATTATGCGATAAGTCAATAATGGCTTTACTACACGATCCTAGGATCCTAGAACAACAACCACAATCAATCAGAGAGTGGATTGTCAAATATGTACCGTGGAGTATTCGTTTGGACCATTATCTTGATGGTTCATTTGCCTCAAGTTCACAAGTTGATATTAAAAACAATAAAGATGATTATGTACTCAAAAAGCGTTGTTCTTTACAAGGTAAGGATGTCTACATTGGCCGATTCATGGAAGAGGATGCCTGGCTGGCTTTACTCAATAATGTAGAAAACACATCTGATTGGATAATACAACAATATTACCCAAGTGATTTATTACCTACATTCAATGCTGATCTTGAGGTTATCTCCACGCCGTTTGTTTGGGGTTTGTTTGATTTTAACGGGGAATATGGAGGATCTACATTACGAGCTTTTATTAGTGCTGAAGAAAGTGGGGTAATAAATGCTGCTAATGGTGCTGTTGTAGTGACTGTTTTTGAAGAACATCCAGTAGTTAGTAAATAAAGTACTTGATGCTCAATGAAAAGTACCAAGTACTTTTCATTGTTCAATTTCTATCTTTGTAGTCAACTTTCATTCACATGACTTTGCTTGAAACCCAAATTTGTATGCACGAACTTGCCATGTGGACTGACAATCAGAGTCAGTTAAAATGACGCTTATAGAATCTAGTTTACCCCTATAAGGTTATAAATAAGGTTAAATATGGTTAAATCTAAGGTATAAAGGCTAGAGTCGCTGAAATAAAGCTTATCTTATTGTTATATATTAATATTTCACAATATTTCAAAACAGAATTACTACATGTTCAGTTCATGTTTACTACATGTTTTGGATCAAATTTACTATATGTAATAGATCTTTCAAGTAAAAATGTTTTTACTTATGCACATTATTACCCACAGAAAGGCATTTGAGATCAATTTTACTACATGAATTTGTGAAAAGTTATACACAAATTCATGTAGTAGAACATTGATATTTATGAAATTCATATAGTAGATCTGATCTACGATCAGTTTAGATCTAGTTTACTCTATGTTTGACTTGGCTTATCCACATAATCTGGATCAGAATTACCATATGGTTGTGCATCTGAAAGGTCTGGATGGCTTTCAGATGTAAGTGAATTTGGCCATCACAACGACAAGCCACTTTTTTGTCAGAGGAAATCATTTATTAACAGATTCATCAAGCAGGTAGTGGGTAAAGGACTTCGTGTTTTCAAATAAGGGGATTACGTATGATTTTTGACTTATTATGCCCAAAGCCTGAACAGTGAGTTGTGGTCATACTGATCAGAATTACGCTATGTTTTGCATCGTGTCAGTTGTTACAGGACAAATTTACTCTATGTCTTGCAGCCTGAAGTAAGTAGAGATCAAAATTACTACATGTTTAGAAGCGTGTAGACCCTGTAAAGTGCTACAGATCATAATTACTATATGTTTAGAAATAGGTTAGCTGCCAGCTAAAGTGTTACAGATCAAAATTACTACATGTCTAGTAGTTTGCAAGCTACTTTTAAAGCACTACAGACCAAAATTACTATATGTCTAGAAGCGTGTAGGCTTTGTAAAGTGCTACAGATCATAATTACTATATGTCTAGAACCGTGTAGACCTTGTAAAATGCTACAGATCATAATTACTATATGTTTAGAAATAGGTTAGCTGCCTGCTAAAGTATTACAGATCAAAATTACTACATGTCTAGAAGTTTGCAAGCTACTTTTAAAGCATTATAGATCAAAGTTACTACATGTTTAGGTGCTTGCTATCACCTATATGGAGCGTTTAGATCAAAATAACTACATGTTTAGAAGCTTTAAGCTAGTTGCAAATTATGACAGAGCAAAATTACTACCTGGCTAAAAGTTCTCGCCGCCATTTTAGTCGTACAGATCAAATTTACTACATGTCTAAAAAGCTTTAGGTTGCCTTTAAAGCGGTACAGATCGGAATAACTACATGTTTAGAGGCTCGCAAGCGACTTTTAGCGCTTTACAAGATCACAATTACTACATGTCTATAAGCTTACTTGTCACAGATCAATTGTATTAGGCCACAATTACTACATGGCGTTAGGTATGTTGGTGGTTTACAAACGAGGAAATTGTCTTTTTAGATCAGATTTACTATATGTTTTCTTAAAGCAGATCAGATTTACTACATGTTTTCTTAAAATAGATCAGATTTACTACATGTTTTATACGGTGTCTAAGTTTAATTTGGGTGACTAATATTGTAACTTTAAATGGTGTAATACAGACGTGTAATAACTTAAATGAAAAACGTATCACTCAGTAATCTACCTTCTTCGGTTAGAAGAGATATAGAACACATTGAAACTGCTCAACAGGTGCAGCAGCTTTCTTTGTTTGTTGAAAGTAAAATTTCTAATGCTGGTTTACGTAGCCCAATAAGTAATACGTTTGTTGGTTACGATTTGTGGTCACGTTTCATTAGGCACAAACGAGAGCAAGTTCCTGTTTCTGAAGCGAATAACAAAGTTATCGTGTCTCGTAAAGTTTCTGAAAAAATAGATAATGTCTTATATGAGGGGGTGCTAGAGATCTCCCCTGCCCTTATCAGAGGTAAAGATACTGACTATTTGGCTTGGCCATCCGATCGTGAAGAAAAAGTAGAGCGAGCTTTAATCAGGCTTGGTGCCCAAGGTAAAATTGTCAAAATATCAGGCAGAATTGGTGAGCGGTATGCTATCGTGTTTACGCTCAGAGAATTGCAAACTGAGTTGAAATCTGTATCTCAAACACTTTCTGTGAATGAGATTAAAGAGTCTTTGATAATCTTAAAAGGCGCTGAACTATCTATGCAATATCAAGAAATTGATGGAGATATTGAATCGTATAGTGAGTCAAGAATGAACTACATCAGTAGTATTCACTTCTCTGGTGCTAGTGGAAAGTCTACTGTTAAGTGCATTGCATTCCTAAACGAAGTTATGTCTCAACAAATAGAAGGGTTGACGTATAGAAGTTATTACTTTGATCGAGTTCAATCATTTAAGCGCTCCTTGAGTAGATGGTTGGCACTGCGACTGTATCAAGTATTTAAATATGCTGCAGTGGGAAAAACATATCATTTTATGCTGGTTAATATGTCGATTAAATTTGGCTCAATCACTTCTGAAAAAGAGATTCCTAACAGGTTAACGGCTATTCGCCGCGACATGACAACAACAATGAAGGACTTTATTGAGTCTGATATTATAGAAAGTTATATCATCGAAAATGTTAAAGATGATTCAGGTGTGATTGTGGACTACAAATATGAGATACATCCAACAGAGCGCTTTTGTGACGAGGTATTAAAACTAAATAAGCAACACAAAGCGCGATTAGCTAAGGCATCTGCTGCATTAAGTGAAGGTGCACAAATAAAAGAGTAAGAATAAAGGCGACTTGTGGCTGTTTGAAAGGAAACACTGGCATGTGAGATTTTTGCAGGCTACTGGCTTAGGAAGTATTAGTCGAGGCATACGGTAGGTTTAGTTTTCGAATATATTCATACCTATTTATTCCGAAATGTAATGGCGCCATATTTAGTACAACTTACGTTAGTAGAATAATATTTCTCGAAATACCCCATTGTAGATTGCTCCCCCAGAGCACAGTGCAAGCGCTCACAATTATAAATTTTTGGCCTTTATCTGTAATGCAAAAAACTGGCTGAAGTGAATCAAACAGATATGAATGTAGTCCAGCTTTTAGATAGCCTTGCACAAACCAAACACCGTTACAAATACTTGCTGGTTGTAATCATCAAACCCTCGATAACCTCGCATAATACTTATTAGGGGCACTGACGACTCTGATGTGTGAGTTGAAATCTACCTTATTCTGTTTCAGCTCGGGTGTAGATTTAGCATGTTTTCCTTATTCTTAAAGCACCTTTTATTCCATACTTTGCCCGAGGTTTAAAGCGTTTTGGAATGCTCAACCAAAGTTCAACGCTGGTAGAAAAGTTTGGATGTAATTAACCTGAGCTTCGGATAATTAATGCCTTTCTAGCAGCCTGTTTTAGCGCTAACTGCGTTGAATTCACTTCCAATAGCCAGCTATTGGTGCGTAAATTCGCCTTGTTATCCCTAAAACTGTCTGGCTAGATAAGGGTATAATTTAATGTGTTATTAAAAACAATGAGTTAGCTCATTCCTTATCCAAACCTCAGGTTAATTACCTCTCTCAATTTGAAAGCGTAAGCACTCGAAGCACAATAGAGCTGGTTCCAAATCTTGCATGAGTTTAGTTTTGCTCATCTATTAAGGGGAGAAAATGGCTGCGCTGAAGGCTATTCAATTTTTAATTACGCTCCATGTGGTGCGAATAAAGAGCATTCTTAGATTGAGTTAAGTGAGCGTGTCTGGTAACTATAGCCATTAAAAAAGCATTGGTCAGCGATGTCTTGCAAACTAATTTGCAAGACTTACATGCGCACAACATCTATTATTGGATTTAGTTTTTATTAATCTTTTGTATTGCGACTATCATTTCTATCACTGTTGAACTCGCAACCAAACGATAGAGCATTGCTTCACTTCACTAAGGACTTTGATTGACTATTTGGCTGGTATAAAATCTCTTTGGCTTTGTGGACCTGCACAATTTATTACTTTAATAAAAGGCTGTATTGCGCTCTTAAATTCACAATTTCTCTGTTGCTAAAAAGCGGCTCATGCGCAGACACTTTTTAACAAATTCAATATTTAGTAAACCTCTGTGGCAAAACAATGTCAGAAAGGCAATAAGATATGTTGTAGTATTCTATCGAAGCGGGAGGCATCGATTGCCTTTTACATAAGATATTAGTTTCGACCTTAGTGTGTGCCTGTTTTGCTTTCTTTTGTAAGGAATAAACTATATTGCTCAAATCGAGACTTGAATCTCTTATGGCACACTTTTAAGGTAACCCTTGTTGCTTTACAACTTGCTAAAGCCCCTCTTCTGGATCTACGGTGTGGTAAATGCATTACTAAGACGCATTTACTGGAGATAAATCGTCGGTTATGGGATTCAGCTTTGTATGGAATCTGTGCTGTTGTAAAATATAAAGCGATCTTCAGATTGGCACCCCCTCCCCTCTATCCGTAATCTTTTCTGCGGATGATAATTCGATGAACTTGCACTGTAGAAGAAGGTTTACTCATTTTATTAGTGGATATTGAATTTGTCATTATTCAGCTAAATAATGACAAGGAAATTGCTTTTAAGGGGGATATGCAGTTAGAGAGAGTGAGATATTCGATGAATTACGCAAAGCAGCCTAATTTAGCGAGTGGTGCACTTCAGACTTGAATTCGCGTGTATGTGAGGAGATTTATCAATACCTATGACTTAAGCGCTATTTATTCGATTGCAAGCGTGTTTAAGAGACACATCATTCATCCTTAGCACTATTTTAACTATTAGCCCATTTTATTATGAGTTATGGTTCTTTTTTTTAAACTATACCTCAATTTTTGGTTCGCATTTTAAATTTTGCGGTGTATTATGAAAATGTAATCATTAAGGAGAAAACAATGAGCAGAGAATCTACGGCACAGCTTTTTTATGATTTGGGCGCTAATGCAGAGGCTTATATTCAATTTCGAAATTCAAAGATACTTGATGAATCTCAAAAAGATGTACGAACTTTTAGTAAAGCTGAAGCTGCAGAGCATCTGGGCATCAATGTAAAGACGCTCGATAAGTATGTGGACAAAGCTGGTATTGACCCTAGGCGGCACATTGATGCTGCTTGGATTTTAACCATTGAAGAGTTGTACTGTGTTCGTAATATGATCCCTGAAGATAAGCGAAAAGCCCCTAAATTTAAAAGGGCGCTCCATCAGAAGACTCAGCGCATTGTTATCCAAAATCAAAAAGGCGGTGTCGGTAAAACCATTGCATCTGTCACCGTCGCTGCGTGCCTTGCAACTGAGTTTCATGAAGAGTTTCGAATAGGTCTTGTGGATATGGATCCGCAAAGTACGGCTTCCATCTATTATGCGCCTGAGGCAGGAAAACAAAATTGCTTTTCAGTTGGCGACTTGCTGACTAATAATTACGAGTTGGATGAAGGCGAGACGCTAAAGGATGTTGTGTCATCATCGTTTTTAAAAACAACTATTCCTAATTTACGCGTTTTGCCGGCTACTCAGAGTGATCGCTCAATTGAGGGGTGGTTTCATAAAGCCTCACATGACGGGACTTTAGAATCACCATATACTCGACTCAACGAAGTATTGTCTTTAGTTGATGATGAATTTGATATAATTTTAATCGACACTCCCCCCTCTTTAGGTTTTGGTACAATTAACTCATACTTTGCGGGAACGAGTGTAATATTCCCTGTATCGGTAACAGAAAATGATATTGATGCCACGTGCTCATATTTTAGCTTTATACCGCAAGTGTGGGAACTAATAGCAGGTGCTGGACACCCAGGGTATGATTTTATGAAGGTATTACTTACAAATTATAAATCCTCCAACGGCACAGCTGAGTTGCAAAGTCGCTTTAATGAGTTCTTTTCTCACCATATTTATTCAAAGGAATTTAAACATTCTGAATCGATAAAAGTATGCTCAAGTGTTTTGTGTACTGTATTCGACATTTCAAAGAGCTCTTACCCCAAGAGTAAGCTATCTTTTGCTGGTGCTGTGACAAACGCAAAAGAAGTCACGTTGCAAGTGCTTAGTGATGTTAAAATGGTGTGGGGTAGGTAGTAGTTATGGCGAAAAAAAGAGACCCGTTTGGCGTAAATCCATTAGGCAATACGCCTGGTGGCCAAGAGGCTGCAAATGCGGCAAGTAAGTTTAAACTTGATAAAATATTTAACGATTTGACTGAGTGCTCCAGTGCGATGGGGGTCGACTTACGTGAAACGTTACAGGATAGATTCGGTATAGTTAACGATCCTAAGAAGTACGATTGGAAACTAGACTCAGGCAGGGTTGTTACATTTTATGAAGTGGAGCTTGATTACGAAACAATCCGTGATCAAACCTTTGTAAGGTTTAACGTAAATGGGCGTGACCAAACTTACTTAAATAAAGAGTCGCTCTCAGATTTGGATAGTTTGGCTGATCAGCAGTTTTATCCAGCGATTGCTAGGGCTGTCGATGATAAATTTGAAATTCTTGATGGCTCGCGTCGTCGTGCAAAGTTTTTACTCGCCAATGCGAAAATTGCTAAGTTTCGATTGTTAATTACTAAAGATGAACTGTCTGTGGCTGAAGCAAGAGAGTTTGCTAAGAAGCTGCAGACATCAAAAGAGCACTCTTTGCGTGAGATTGGTAAAAGAGCGTTGGCAATAAAGTCGGAGTTGCCAGATATTGGTCAAGTAGAGTTGGCTAAGCAATTAGGGGTTAGCCAGGCCAAGGTGAGTAGGGCACTGACGTGTGCTAACGTGAGTGATGAGTTGGTTCTGCTATTTGGAACCTTGGACGAATTAACGTTTGAGGACTTCAAAAAGCTTGGAAAAATCGAAAAAATGCTCGGTGGTAATATGGTTACACTTGTTCAGTCGGTTAAGGCTGCTTTGGATAGTGGAGAGAGTAATAGAGAGGTAGAGCGTAAACAGTTTATCTTCGAGCTGATCCAAAGCGGATTGAAGGAGCTAGAGTTCAGTGTTTCTAAAACAAAAGCTGTGAAGGTGACTCAGTTAAAAGAATATAAAAGCGCTGGAGTTTATGCCCGAAAAAAAATGAGTGGTCGCACTTTTGCGTATGAATTCTCCCGGTTGCCGGACAGCATTCAACAACAGCTGGATAAAGCGATAATGGATGTGTTGGAATCAAACGCTAAAAACCATTAGCTTGTAACTCACATTTGTCATTATTCAGTTGAATAATGACAAATGCCTGCCACTTTTGGCTCTTCGGAAAATGACATATCTAAGCTCAAAAGCGACCAACGCAGTAATTAGTCTCTGAGTCATCATGAAGGCCAATGGCACCACACTCGTCTACTTTGATGAAAGCAATATGATGAAGTACCTTTGCAGAAGTTTGAAAAACTGATCAAAGGCTTTAATTTAGAAGTAGGTGTACTCTTAATACATGCAATTCTCTTGGATTTCGAGGTGAATACCTAGCGAACAATGTGAATTCGTAAGTAGCTTGATTTTTATACGTAGTTACAATAGTCGATTGCGGTTCACTTATCTAATCGTTTTTCAAATTCATTCTTGTTTTATTATTTCCGCGACTAGGTGAATTAACTAAGCTAAGTGTCTGCAGAATGATTACACCATCGGCTCTCTTATAGCGCTTACAATTTAAAGAAGTTTAAAAAATGGGGTATCGACCTTTCTTTGGAATATCATTGAAGTGGCGAAGTTATTGCCAGCTACGAAATAGTTGTACTAAATTGGGGGGAGTTACAAATAGGAAATGGGGTTGGATGGTAGAGAGGCTTTTTGGATAATTTCATATATGCCCTTGAACACCTCAAGGGCATAGTGTTTGTTAACGCGCCTTGCTACGTTTAATCGGCGCCTCTTAAACAATGAATGGAGGGGCGGTTAATGTACTTTCTCAACGGCGCATAACAAGAAAACAGCGACAAGGAGAAAATCATAACCAACGTCAGCGCAAATAGTGCAATCGCACCTTGCAATTCAAGGGCAAGGATTTGTTGCTCAAATGTTGTATACACGGTAATGAGTATCCCAATCGATAATACAACGCCAAATGCGACTGAAGCAAAGCTCTCTTTTACGATTAATTTGATTATGTCAGCACGGTTCGCACCGATGGCCATTCTAATCCCAATTTCAAATTTACGCATTTGAATCACATAGCTCAGAATACCAAATAACCCAATGCCTGCTAGGAACAGAGTTAGTGCGGATAATACTGCAGTTGTGATGGCCGTCGTAATTTGAGCAAAAAGACGCTTGTCTTTCACCTCTTCTAGGTTTTGGTATTCATATAGCGAATACAACGAAGTATTTTCATTGACCAAATTGACCAATGTTTGCCTTTCTAACACTTGATTATCTTTTAGCTTAATAATGAGCTGAGCCCATCCGGGAGACTGCGGACCGTAAGCGCGTTTAGGGATCTCGCTCTCACCAGGTAGTCTCATGCTTTTTACCACACCGATCACTGTTGCAGTATGGTTGTCACCAAAGCTTATTTGCATACCCAAGGCACTTCCTTCAGGGGCGAGTGATTTGGCAAATACATCGTTGACTATGATCGCAGAGCGCCAGTTTTGAACATGCTCTTCTGTGAATGATGAGCCTTCAAGGAGAGGCTGTTTCATGAACTTGAAGTAATTTGGAGCAACATTACGATGCTCTAGACCCAGCTTTTCATTGGTGGCAACAACCGTAATCGCGCGTCTTCCAAAAGGGCTTAAAGGGGGAGGCGATTGGTTGATCTCTTCTATTTGTGGAAAGCTTGATAGTCCGTCTATTAGCTCTCTCATAAACGGCGCTGTTTCAGACAGAGAAGGCCAAGAGTTTCCTCTAACTATCAAGCTGACCGTGTGTTTATTCTCTATATCGATCCCGAGCGGTGTGTTGATAGCACTAATCGCATTTTTGAATAAAATGAGGTTGCCAAATATCAGCGTCGTTGCTATGGCTACCTGACTTAT
This sequence comes from Pseudoalteromonas sp. BMB, assembly GCF_001709235.1. NCBI lineage: Bacteria > Pseudomonadati > Pseudomonadota > Gammaproteobacteria > Alteromonadales > Pseudoalteromonadaceae > Pseudoalteromonas > Pseudoalteromonas sp. BMB. The sequence goes on along the minus strand of NZ_MBQA01000168.1, from coordinate 73,492 downwards.
AATCAGGATAAGTCTGCTTTTCTCTGAAACCTGAACACCCGTCCCCTTTCCGCTAGAATTTAGAGACAAGTTGAGCTTTCGATAATTGATAATTCGACTGCAAACCCATGTGAATATTAGTGAGAAGAATAGCATTAAGAGTACACCAACTAACACAGTGCCAAACCCTATTTGCAGCTCACCCACTCTAGGTAATAAATCACTTAAATAGCGCTGGAATAAACTAAACCCAAATGCGGAAACAAAAAGTGCGACTATGGTAGAGAAAAACATTAAAAGCATAGATTGTGCAAATAAGTTTCCAAAAATGTGTGACGGTGCGGCGCCCAATGCCGCGTGGATCGCTAATTCTTTTTGTTGATGTACTGTTCTTGAAATAAACAAGTTTGCAATGTTTACACACGCGATAGCCATAAGGCCGATGATCCCTATCAATAACAAAAAGGCAGTTACTTTACTGTCTCCGAGAATAATGTCATCAAATGAAGCTAGCTTCATTTCTATTTTCCAGCCGCTGAAAAAGGGTATATCGGTGACGTTATTTCGCCATGTACTGTCTATCATTTGAGTAATTCGTTGCTCTGCCTGAGTCACAGTTAGCGTATCATTCAGTTTACCGACAAAAGTAAATGTATTGCGAATACTGCCCCAGCTATCTTTTAGCTCAGTAGCAGGGTTAAACTCCCAAGGTAGCCATACAGCCGTTTTCCGACCCATTTCATAGATCTGTGGTTCGTAAAAACTTTCAGATAAAACACCGATTATTTTGTAGGTGACGCCGTTAAAGGTAACGCTCTGAGATAAAATGTCTGGGTTGCGATTAAACTCTTTTAACCATGAGTCATAGCTCAATACGGCGACTGGTATATGGCTACCAACCGATTCTGACTCCTCAAACCCTCGTCCTAAGGCATATTCTGCCCCAATTAAGTGAAACCATCGGTGAGTAACAAATGCGATATTTGTAGTCAGTTGTTCCTCAGAGGCCGTATTAACACTACTACCATGATAGATGAGCGCAGAGTCGCTGAATTCTGTTTGTTCTTTAAATAGGTGTAACAAGGTAGGGTAAGTATATGCTGTGATATCCTTTTGACCTGTTGCGTTCAACATATCTTGATCAATGCGATACAGCCGTTCTTGATCCGGATAAGGCAGTGGTTTGAGTATCATTAAATAAGCGAGCGATAAGATACAGATTAAAGCGCCTAATGTGACCCCCATAGTCATAACGACAGCGGAAATAAAGCCTTTATTGGACTTTAAGTTTTCCCAAGCCTGTTTTTGTTGGTATATAAATTGGTTCATACCACTTCTCTCAACTCTACGTCCTCTACAATCACTCCATCACTAAGGTGAAGCTGGGTTTTGGCCATAGCGGCGTGGTTGCTGTCGTGTGTAACCATTAATATGGTTGTACCTGACTTGTTTAATTTGTCTAGCACGCTCATAACTGCTTCGCCACTTTTAGAGTCAAGGTTACCGGTTGGCTCATCCACCAATAAAATTGAAGGATCCTGAACCAGTGCACGTGCAATTGCGACTCGTTGCTGTTGTCCCCCAGAGAGCTGATTAGGTTTGTGGTCTTTTCTATGTAGCATTTCTACTGCTTGCAAACACTTGGTGACTCTTTGCTCCATTTCCTCTGCTGAAACTTTATCTTTTCTATAGCGAAGTGGAAGTGCAACATTGTCGTAGACAGACTGACTATCAATTAAGTTGAAAGATTGAAAAACAAACCCTAACTTACTATTTCGGATAGCCGCTGCTTTATCTAGTGACAGGCTTGAGACATCTTCTCCATCAATGAAGTACTGACCTTGGCTTGGGAAGTCTAATAAACCAAGGATAGAAAGGAGCGTGGACTTACCACAACCAGAAGGACCTGATATGGATATGTAATCACCAGCCTGAATTTCTAGATTTATATTTTTGAGGGCGTGTGTTTCAATATCTTCGGTTTCAAATACTTTCGCAATATTCTGCATTTTTATTTTTGGATTTGGCACAATTAGGTCCTTGTATGAATTCGAATGATTATAGATAAAATTGAAGTGATATTGTGACAGCTAGGGCTATCTATATGGGAAAGATACTTCCCACAACTTCAGTTCACATGTTGCTATGTAAAAATAAAAAAAATCTTTTCCGAGTGTAACAGCTATAAACTTTCTTGAAAACCCCGCACATAAGCTTTAGCTTTGCAAGAGGTATAAATAGCTGTATTCATCGTTTTTATGAACAGAGATTTGCCACAAAACTCAAGCCGGAAATTAGTGAATTTGGGAACAAAAGGAGGTGTGTGTTCTTTTAAAGTTATTATTTTTTATCGAAGGGAGAACGATAATTGAGTAACTTTATACTTTTTGGATGTGTACCCCCCTTACTTGACAAGAAGTATTGAGTTGATTATAAATGTCCTAATAATTTGCATACAGCCTATTGTTATCATCCAAAGTAATAAACAAATATTGTTACTACTAGACAAATTTCCGTCTCTGTTTTATGAACTTGTTAATCAGTAAAAGTAACTTCATGGTTAACGTTCACTGTAGGATTGCAAGCCGTATCTCAGAAATAAAAACATCATTCAGCGAAAATGAGAAATGGATATTTATGATTCAAACAACAAAATTTGCAGCATCCTTGTCTTCAATCAATCAGGCTTTTCTAACAAAAGTTAATGAGGAAAACACTTCTCAAGGCAAAATTAAGTTCGATGATTTAGAGCACTTTAATCAATATAATTATGCCAATGTTACCTTAAACCCCTTTCCTTTATTCATTGATTCTAAATCAAAGCAATCGTTGGCGGAATGCACTGCACAAGTGATTCGATTAACGGTTAAAATGATCCGTGGGATGGTTGAAGAAAGTCTTGAAGCCGCGAGTGCATTTTACGATATCGAACCTGATATCTTAAAGCGAATCGTCGACATTGATATTGAGTCGCAAATACTGTGTCGCTCAGATATTGTTGTTAATGAAGATGTGATGAAAGTACTGGAGCTTAATGTCAGCTCTAACATGGGCGGATGGGAAAGTAGTATTTATGATCAGGTATATAGAAGTCAGGCTTTCATTGGTGACTTTCTTGCTGAACACCCACAAGTTTCTGTTACGGATCCGATTATACAGTTAATACATTCACTCAAATTTGCAATAGATTCGGTTGTGAGTGATGAGAATCAAGAAAGGTGGATCGCTGTATTTATTCCTGCAGAAATGATGGGATCTCCAGTTATTGAGTTCGTCAATAACCAATTTTCGCATGCAATTGAAAGCCTAGACTGCAAATTGTCAGTTGTGTTTTTGTCAGATGAAACACAACTCTCCTTTGAAGACGACAGAGTATCGCTATCAGATAAAGCAATCCACTGTATCATGGTGATGGGGCCAACGAGCCCTTTGTCTCTTGAAAGTAAAAATAGAGAAAAGATTCTCAATGCTTTCTTTGCAGGAAACTTAGTGCTACCAGACAGCCCACTCCATGAAGTACTGAATGATAAACGTAACCTCGCATTGCTATTGGAACGCTGTCAAACTCATTTTACAACAGAAGAATGCCAGCAGATCCAGAGTTATATCCCTTGGAGTGTTCAAAGTGATTCAGAAGTGTGTGTGTACAAAGGGAAAGAGCATATATTGAAAGATCTTCTGCTTAGTGCAAAAGATGACTTTGTGCTTAAATTGAACTTTAGTCATGGTGGCAAAGATGTATATATAGGCAGAAGTATGGGCGATGATGAGTGGCAAACCGTCGTGTTGGATGCTGTGAAGAATGCCAATTATGTTGCGCAGGAGTTTTGTATTCCAGGCTGTATACATGGATTGCTAGACGACAAGATCGCCAGCTTTCACCCTGTTTGGGGGATATTCTCATTTAGTGGTTCATATTCAGGGGTATTCGTTAGAATGCTGACCAATGAGCAGTTTTCGTCATCTGGTGTTGTAAATACACATAACGGCGCTCAAGAAACGATTGTTTACGAGGCTTAATTCATAATTTTTCATCTCACGCGTGAGATGGTCAATCAATGCTCAGCCAATCAAGCGTTAACTTGATTAGCTGAGCATTGATACGATTAAAGCTTTATTAGCGTTTTCTGCGCTATTAATAAACTGAAATAGATAATTCAAAGGACATAAGGTGTTTAAAGTGAACCCGTTGGTGCTTAGGTTGATACTGTTCATCCTAATACCGTCTCTGGTATCAGTAATACTGGTGTTAAGATACTTAGAAAGTAGCCTACCAGAAGTTGAAGGCAATAAAGTCATAGAGGGTATTGATTCTACCGTTAGTATTTCTAGAGATAATCATGGTGTCGCTTATATCGAGGCAGAAAGTGATCATGACGTCTATTTTACAATGGGTTACGTACATGCTCAGGACCGATTATGGCAGCTAGAGATTCAAAGACGTATTGCTAAAGGTCGACTTAGTGAAATATTTGGAAAGGCGTATCTTGATTATGATATTTGGATGCGTACCTTAAAATTAAAAAGTGCGGCGCAAGATGCTTTGCTTAAATTAAATCCAGAGGCACGGGCTTCACTACAAGCGTATGCATCAGGGGTCAATGCCTTTTTAAGCCAAAACCAACCTCTACCACCAGAATTTAAAGTGTTCGGGATCACACCTGAAAAGTGGGAAGAGGTTGACTCACTTGCTTGGTATAAGGTCTTTGCTTTGGGGTTTTCTCAAAGTATGTGGGCCGAGACTGAATTTTATGCTGCACAAAAAATGTTACCTACGGAACAGTTATCTGTATTGTTTCCCAGTTATCCAGAAGGCGCGCCTGTTAATGTTGAATTTGATGTAGAGCAGAATAAAGACGCATTGGTCAGCTTACTCAATATTAAAGAAGGGTTAGAAGAGGACCTTCAGATTGGTGGTGAGTATGTAGGCAGCAATGCTTGGGCTGTATCAGGGCAGCATACTAAAGATGGCGTGCCGATAATTGCCGCTGATCCGCACATGGGACTTCAGGCACCTTCTTTTTGGTATGTGGTAAGTCAAAAAGGGAAAAAATTAAATGTAAGTGGAATGAGTTTAGTGGGTTTACCGCTGGTTATTTTTGGCAAAAACGAAAAAATTGCTTGGGCTGGCACCAGCATGACAGCGGATACTCAAGACCTATTTTACGAGAAAGTAGACCCTTCCAATACTAAGAAGTATTTAGATGGTGATCAATGGCGAGAGTTTGAGACAAGGACAGAGAAAATACTTATAAAAGAAGAGAGCCCTGCTTTTCTCAATGAGAAGATCCAACCCGTTGAGGTGGAGGTTCGCTCGACAGTACGGGGGCCTATTATTAGCGATGTTGTTTCTGGCTTTGATTATCCAGTGTCTTTAAGTTGGACGAGCTTACAATTTGATGACACGACCTATAATGCCTTATTCGAACTCAGTTATGCACAGAACTGGGACGAATTTAAACAGGCGTTAAGCCAAATGGTAGCACCAACTCTAAACCTTCTTTATGCTGACACGGATGATAATATTGGCTTTCTAGGCGCAGGAGCAATACCGATAAGAAACACAGGTGATGGTCGGTTTCCTGTACCTGGTTGGGAAGCTCAGCATAAATGGATCGGCGTGATCCCGGCTGAACATATGCCGATGAGTTTGAATCCTGAAAATGGATATATCGTTTCAGCAAATAATAAGGTTATTGACGACAGCTATCCATACTTTATTTCTCACGATTGGGCTCCTCCGTCTCGTGCGCAGCGAATTGAACAGCTATTACAGCAAAACCTGCCCAATGGGGTATCTATGGAAAATATGCAGAATATGCAAGCGGATACCGTTGATTTAGGGATGTATAGCACACTCAACCAAGCATTGGATATGTTAGGGACACTGCCACAACATGAAGAAGTCATATCTCTGCTTAGGGCTTGGGATGGTGATATGAGCAAAGACAGTGTGGCAGGCAGTATCGCGTATATCTGGCTTGAACTACTGAGCGGCGAACTTTTCCAAGATGACTTGGCAGATTACTGGAATGGCAGGACTAAGCGTTTCATCAATAGCATTCACGATCGCATTGGGTTTGAGCATATCCAACTTGCTTTGGCTGATAAGGCGTATAATTGGTGTGATTACCGTTCTACCAAGACCGTTGAATCGTGTAATGTAGCTTTGGCAAAGTCATTAGAAAGTGCCCTGAAGAGGCTGAAAAAGCTCAAGGGGAGTAATATGAACAATTGGAAATGGGGCGAGCTTCATTACAGTGTGTATGCTCACATGCCGCTGAGTGAATTTCGTATGCTACAAGGTTTTTTTGAGCGACGTCAGCCAGCAGGAGGAACGCCGGGAAGCATTAATGTATCTAATGCTAGGTTTGACCAGTCAAAAGGCTATGCTCAAAATTTTGGAGCCGGTTTCCGTCAAATTATTCAGATGAATATGACAGAAAAACAGCACCTATACATGAACTCAATGGGTCAATCTTCACACATTATGAGTGAGCACTATGATGATATGGTTTTACCTTTTGCCAATGTTGAGTATTACTCATTAACCAGTGACTTTAGCAGTAATACGCAAAAAGTCCTGATTTTAACCCCAGCAGAAAAACAGGGGTCAGCGAAATGAAATTATTCGAATCGTTCAGTATAAAATCTCCCAACCTGATGTTTCTATCTATTGTTTTTGGCGCATTGGGCGGAATAGCCTATGGTATGTTAATCCCTTTGGTAATAAATAGCTTGATGGTAGATACGAGTGGGTTAAGCTACGTGGAATCAGGTATCCAAACTGTATTCTCACTTGAAGTGTCTAACTACAAAAAAGCGCAGCTGTTCTTTTTCACCTGTTTGTTCGTACTTTTTGCCAGAATAATTTCTCAAGTTATTTTGACGCGAATTTCTTTGGAGATCACAACTGACTTAAGAGTTAAATTGTACAAACGAATTCTGAAAGCACCGCTTGAATCTGTTGAGCGAGTTGGCGCTTCTAGACTGATTTCTGGCCTGATCACTGACGTTGATAGAGTGATTTTTGGGGCTAGAACTTTCCCCATGATCTTGGTAAATGCCGCGACGTTAATCGGTATGTTGGGCTTTTTATTTTTTCTAAACGCAGATGTATTTTACTTCATAATCAAGGCGATATTCGTAGGTGTTATTTTCTATCAGGTGCTAGTTTATTTCGGAAATTGGTACTTTATAAAATCTAGGGACAAGGTTGATTTGTTGCATGAGTCTATTCGTGCGCTTATTTATGGGATCAAAGAGCTTAAAGTAAATAAACAAAGCCAAGATAGTTTTTTTAAAGACTACCTACTAGAAAATGAGTATGCAGTATTAAATGCTTCTAGAACGGGTTACACAGTCACCAGCGTGGCTGTTAACTATGGTGGCCTGATCAGTTTCTTTATCATTGGTTATCTCTCTTATGTTTACATTAATTACAATGCGATTAGTTCAGCCGAAGTTATAAGTGTCATTATGGTTCTGCTGTACATTGCTACGCCTCTTGCTGCTTTGATGGACTTTACGCACGAAATCGTCACAGCTCGAATTTCACTAAAGAAACTGGATACGCTTATTGAAGAAATGCCCAATGAAGGAGTGAGTGAAGAGATCAAAACCCTGCCCGCATGGAATGAGATCACTTTTAAAGACATAGGTTTCCAATATGCCACCAATGAGAATAGCAACCAGTTTTGCGTAGGGCCGGTGAGCTTTGAAGTGGAAAAATCGCAGCTTACGTTCATTGTGGGTGGTAACGGTTCAGGTAAGTCAACACTTGGAAAAGTGATTAGTTTGCATTACGGCGCAAAACAAGGTGAAATTCATTTTGGTCAGACGAAAGTATCCGGAGACACGTTAAATAGCTGCAGGCAAGCTGTCGGTTCAATTTATTCGGATTACTATCTATTTGACCGTCTTCTTGGCAATGTAGATGAGCTTTCGGTTCAAAAAATTGAACACCTTATGGAGGAGCTGGCACTTACTGAAAAGGTTTCTATTGTGGATGGTCGTTTTTCAACCACGTCTTTGTCTGATGGTCAAAGAAGGCGTTTGTCGCTGTTGGTTGCTTTTATGGCTGATAAAGAGATGTACTTGTTTGATGAATGGGCGGCGGATCAAGACCCTGAATTTAAAGAAGTGTTTTATTATAAAATTTTGCCAGAACTACGTGCGCAAGGAAAAGCGGTTGTCGTGATAAGTCATGATGATAGATATTTCCATATCGCCGACAAGATATTGATTATGGAAAGTGGCAAGCTTGTAGAGACTCGATATAATAAACAAATCGGATCTAAGCAAGCCCTAGCCGATAATGTAAAGAGTCAGGATAGAGACTCCGCTGGTGTGGTTTAAACAAATCAATCAAGTATGGGGTTGATTCAAATATAAAAATATTGACATATCTAACAGGGGCGCGTAATTTTTTGGCTCTGCATTTTTTGGGTTGTAAAGCGTGATTATAACTGTAACATGCATTGTAAGTTATGATATCAAAAAGCAGCTCCTTGGTTAGGTATGTCACCACCTTAAATATTAACAGTGCATGCATACCCACTAACTATAGGCGATTTGGTGATTTTTAATTATTTCTTATCACCATGTGGTCACAAAGCAGGATTCTGGCAGAACTGAAAACAGTTAATAGAGATTCATGATTCCAGTACTCTCAATGAGGACTTGTGTCGACATCATCATCGATATGTCATTTAAATTGATCTATCGGACGACCACTCTATTTTGAATCACAGCTCTGTGATCATCGTATATCATGTTGAACTAAAAAAATTAATCAGAGAAGAACGGTGTGCTTGTGCGATAACACTGGGCTTTTAAACATAAGCGTATCAATGTAATTGTTAGCCCGCTTACTCTAATGTGAGAATTGGTATTGACCTAGGCAAACTCACATTGATTTAAGTCGTTTATTTTCTGACGAGTTGCCGGTAAATTTGGCAGATCAGTTTATCAATGTACTCAATTGACTCACGCGTGAGTAATAAAAGAATGGAATAAAATGGAAGTAGAACTTTCCTCTAGAATCAAACTATCGGCTCAGCAAACGGATATCTTTTTAGATCAGCTTATTCATAAAGATATCCCACTTTATAATATTGGTGGCTATGTTGAGTTTGTCGGAGACGTCGATGTTGACATATTGCTTGAGGCTCATCGTCTTATGGTCACGCATGCTGAAGCGTTTTCTACTCGATTAGAAACAGACTCAGAGAGCTTCTATATGGTGTGTGATGCACAACCTGGAGAAGCGAAAATTCATGATGTAAGCATGGCTGACGACCCTAAATTTGCAGCAAGATTAACGATAGATGAGTTGTATAAGACGAACTTTGACTTTGCACAAACCATGTTTGTTAGCGGCCTTATCAAGCTAACAGACCAAAAGTATTGGTATTATGGTATTGCCCACCATTTGATCATGGATGGTTGGGGGTTCTCTAACTGGGTGCAATCATTGTGTAAGCTGTATAATGAATTAAGCGAGGGCGTGCAACCGTCCATTAATTTTCCTTCGTTTAAAAGTCTGGTCGAGAAGGAAAATGAGTATCTTGATTCAAATCGTAAAAATAAAGACCAAGAATTTTGGAAGACGACCTTTGACTCGATACCCAAGCTTTTACTCACGCCACACAATAAACATAAGTTAACCCCTCAGGAGCAGTTTAAAAGCAAGCGAGTATCCACGTTACTCGATTATAAAACCTTTGAGTCACATCAAGCATATGCAGCGTCAATGGGGGCCAGTGTCGTACAGCTTTATCTTGGCGCTATGTATATTTATTTTAGTCGTGTCTATTCACAAAAAGAGTTGGTTTTCTCATTGCCTGTCCATAACCGGCGTACCGCCGATGCCAAAAGAACGATAGGAACGGCTTTGAGTGTGTATCCTACTCAGATATCTGCTGAGCCGGATATGACAGTTTCTGAATTGATCGAATATATTAGCAAGCGTCAAAAGCTAGAGTTTCGCCATCAACGCTATCCAATGGGCCTATTGCACAATGATCTGGAATTGCGTAAACGCAATCAGCCAAGGTTATTTGATATTAGTTTCAATTATCAAAAGCTAGACTATGAAGTGTCAGTGAATGGCTTAAACACTTCAACTTACTTTTTGACAAATGGCTATGAGCAAACGCCCCTCACATTTACTGTGTGTGATTTTGGTGCCCATCAGCCTGCAGAGCTGCAAATTGACTTCAATCTAAGCTATTTCGATAGTGACAAAGCACAAGCGATGCTAAAACGCTGGTCCTATATAGTTGAGCAGATGGTTGCGTCTTCAGAGAGAAAAATCGCTGAACTACAGCTTACCAGTCGAGATGAACAGGCCCTGCTGCGCCAAATTAACAGCACACAAACTCAGTGGCCAACCGAGCATTATATTACACAGTTTGAACAGCAAGTAGATAAAAGCCCTGCAGCGATAGCCTTGCGTTTTGAAGATGAAGTGTACAGCTACGAACAGCTGGATAATAAAGTTAATCAATACGCTCACTTACTGTATCAGCGGGGAGTAAGGCCCCATGATATGGTTGGGGTGTGTTTACCTAGGCAAGCGGAGCTGGTCATTGCGCTTTTGGCCGTGATGAAGCTGGGGGCAACGTATGTACCAATGGATCCTAGTTTTCCTATTGCTAGGCTAGCGCATATGTTGGAATACTCCGAGCAAAGCTTTTTGATAACCTCTGAGCGACTCGCCACAGAGTTGACCCAGTTAGAGGTTAAACATGCCTTGCCCGCATGTATTCTGCTAGAGCAGCTGCAAATTAAAGCCAGTACGATGCCTACCTATCGCATGGGCAGTGAATTAAGTGGTGAAGATCGCGCTTATGTACTTTTCACATCGGGTTCTACAGGTGTGCCAAAGGGGGTTTCGGTCAGTCATGCGTCATTATTAAATTTTTTAATGAGTATGGCGTATAAGCCAGGGTTTAGCGCTGAAGATCGCTTACTGGCAGTGACGACCATCTCTTTTGATATCGCGGGATTGGAATTATACTTACCCTTGTTATGTGGCGGTACTTTAGTGTTGGTCAGTAGCACAACAGCACGCAATGGTAAAAATTTGCTTAATGCAATATCACAATATGAAGTAACCACATTGCAAGCAACCCCCGCAACATGGCAATTGTTAATTGAAGCCGGGTGGTCATCTAAATTACCCGTGAAAGTACTTTGCGGTGGTGAGGCTCTGACTGCGACTTTGGCTGAGCAATTGTTGAGTCGAGCCAAACAAGTTTGGAATTTATATGGGCCGACAGAAACCACCATTTGGTCTACCGTTTCCTTGGTGTCAGATAAAGACGATATTAATCTCGGTAAGCCTATCGATAATACGCAAGTATATTTGTTGGATGAACACTATCAGCAAGTACCGTATGGAGAGAAAGGCCGGCTCTTTATTGGTGGACAAGGGGTCGCTCAAGGATATTTTAATGATCCCAATCAGACTCAGGCCAAGTTTATTAACTGGTGCAATTTTGACGGGATAAATGAGCGTATTTACGACACCGGGGACTTTGCCAGTTTAGGACAAAATGGTAATCTCTATTATCATGGGCGAACAGACAACCAGATTAAATTTAGTGGCTACCGAATAGAACTCGGTGATATTGAGTCGGCACTAAATGGTTTTGCAGGTATAAAAGACTGTATTGTTAAAATACAGCGTGATGATACGAGCGGAACTACAAATGCCAATGAGCGTGACTTTTTGGTGGCATATTATGTGTCATCTACCTCTATCAATGTGGATGAATTGAAGCGCTTTCTTGGTACGCAATTACCTAGCTATATGATGCCTCTCGTGTATGTCGCGGTAGATGAATTTCCCCTAACACCCAATGGCAAAAAAGATCGTGCGGCATTGAAAAAAGCGACGCGCCCGCAACACAAAGTAGAGGGTAGTGCATTACCTAGCTCTGAAATGGAAAAAGTCATTGTTTCTGTGTGGCGGGAAGTTTTGTCGCTGGATCATATCAGTGTAGAGCAAAACTTATTTGAGATAGGTGCTGCCTCAATAGACGTCGTGCGAGCTGGAAATAAGTTGGAAGAGCGACTGAGTCGCTCTTTAGATACTGTAAATCTATTTGAACATACAACAATTCGTGCGTTGGCAAAATATCTAACAGGCGACAAACCAGATGTACCAGAGATGGATAAAGCTGAACAAATGCAAGCGGGCAAAAAAAGAATGATGCAGAGAAGAATGCGGAGATAACATGAGCAACTCTTTTGATAAAACTGGGCTAGAAATTGCTATAATTGGTGCTACTGGACGCTTTCCTCAAGCGAGCGATACAAAAACGTTTTGGCAAAACTTATGTGAACAACGTGATTGCATTACGCGTTTTGAACGTGAGGAGATGCTCAATGCAGGGTGGACAGAGGAGAAAGTTGACACGCCTAACTTTGTAAAATCAAAAGGTGTTGTGCCAGACGTTTATAATTTTGATGCGGGCTTTTTTGGCTACAGTGCAAGAGAAGCCAGTCTCATGGACCCTCAAATGAGAGCATTTCATCAGCTGGCCTATCATGCTCTTGAGAACGCAGGTTATGCCCCTGAGCATTGCAAAACATCTGTTGGTGTTTACGCCGGAGCTGGTAATAACCCATTCTGGATCACGCGTCATCTTGCAAAAATTAGCAATAGCTTTGCTGAAAACTATGAAATAAGTAGCTTGAATGGGCGTGAGTTTTTGGCGACACGGGTAGCTTATAAACTCAACTTAAAAGGGCCTGCTGTGACATTGCAAACTGCTTGCTCTACTTCTTTGGTCGCAGTGCATTATGCGGTATCTGGCTTGCTAGCTGGGGAGTGTGACATGGCACTTGCAGGTGGTGTGGCCATACATACCAGTGATATTAACGGCAGAGCTGATGTCGGTGGCTACCAATATCAAGAAGGGATGATCTTATCACCTGATGGTCAGTGTCGAGCATTTGATAACAAAGCGCAAGGTACTGTGCCTGGTGATGGTATGGGCCTCGTTGTACTTAAGCGTTTAGAAGATGCTGAACGTGATGGCGACAATATACTGGCTGTGATCAAAGGCAGTGCAATTAACAATGATGGCAATAATAAAGTGGGATACACGGCCCCAAGTGTCGAAGGCCAATCCAATGTGATAAATTCTGCACTACAATTTGCAGAAGTAGATCCCAGCACTATTTCCTATATAGAAGCCCATGGTACAGGCACTCCGCTTGGTGATGCTATTGAGATTGAAGCGCTTAAAAAAATATATGGTCATTTGCCTGCTCAATCAGTGCGGATAGGTTCTATCAAAACGAACATAGGTCATTTGGATGCAGCGGCAGGGATCGCAGGTCTACTTAAAACAGTGCTCGCTTTACAACATCAACAACTACCTGCCAGTTTGAACTTCGAGAGTGAAAACCCAAAATCAGGACTCTCACGCTCACCATTTATGGTAAATGATCAAACCTCGGATTGGCAGGGAAATGGTACGCCATTGCGAGCGGCAGTCAGTTCTTTTGGTATTGGCGGTACAAATGCACATGTCATTCTAGAGCAGTATACTCCAACAGTCGAACTGAATAATGAGTCAAACAAACCAATGTTATTTACTTGGTCTGGTAAAACAGAGCAAGCGACAAACGTGTGGCAAAAAGCGTTTGCCGAGCACCTGAGTATGAACCCTAATGATTCATTGGGTGATATTGCCAACACTTTGCTTCACAGTCGAAGTCAGCACGAATATCGTAAAATGGTGGTGGCACACAGTGGCTCTCAATTACTTGAGTTACTGGCTGAGGATTCTGGTGCTGTACTATCTGGTAAAGCGACATCTGCAGCGAGAAATGTGGTATTCATGTTCTCTGGGCAGGGAGCGCAATTTGTCACAATGGCACAGCGACTTTACCATGATTACCCTTTGTTTAAGTCCGAAATAGATCACTGTATTTCGCTTGCGCAACCAAAGCTAGATGTGTCGTTAAAGAGCTTGCTGCTGGACGTTGAGCAAAGCGAACATAATCAATTCGTGATTAATCAAACTAATATAACGCAACCACTTTTATTTATGGTTGAGTACGCCACAGCTAAATTATTAATGTCATTTGATGTGAAGCCAGATGTCATGGTAGGCCATAGCCTAGGTGAATACGTCGCAGCTTGTTTAGCAGGCGTGATCCAATTAGAAGATGCTTTAGCATTAGTGATTGAGCGCGGGCGTTTGATGGCCTCTACTCGATCTGGTGCAATGCTTTCGGTTGCGTTGGGCGAAGCTGAAATCACTGCTAAGTTAAATCCTGAACTGAGTTTAGCTGCCGTAAACAGCTCTAGTCAGTGTGTGGTTTCAGGCAATGAAGCTGCTGTGGAGCAATTTGAACAGCACTTGCAAACTCAGGGGATTAGCTGCTCTCGATTAAAAGTATCTCACGGTTATCACAGTTACTTGATGGAGCCGATTTTGGCTGAGTTTGCACAAACTCTTGCTAGTGTGAAATTCAATCCGCCAAACATTGCCTATTACTCGAACGTTACCGGTAAATTAGTGACCGCAGAACAAGTACAGTCTACTGATTACTGGATTCAGCATTTGCGCGGTTGTGTACGATTTAACGATGGGCTAACTCAAGTGTTAGTTGAACCTGATGCGATATTGATTGAAGTGGGTCCGGGACGTGCTCTGGCTACTTTCGCCAAGCAGCACCAAGCTAAGACTTCTCAGCAGCTAGTGGTGAATGCATTGCGCCACGTTAAAGACCAGCATAATGATAGCTACAAGTTTTTACAGTGTTTGGGTCGCTTACACCTCAATGGGGTGGCTGTTGATTTTCAGCCGTTGCTTAGTTCGACAGCCAAACGTCGATTACCTTTGCCTGGTTATGCATTTGCTCCAACTGAGTTTTTGCCTGAGCCTGTGGAGTCATTGGTGGCTGATTTACAACCTGAATCACCGGTCGATAGCGTTAATTTATACCAAGCAGAATGGCGTTTGTCACCCTTAAAGACTGATGCTGCGTCAACCGAGCAGGCTGAGGCTGATGACAAGGTAGTGATTGCTTTTGTCGATGAGGTGGGGGTGGTGGAAGCCGCAGCTAAGCAGCTGTGTCAGCAGCAAAATAAAACTCTAATTACTGTGGTCAAAGGCAGTGGGTTTGAGCGATTAGCACCAGATTATTACAGCTTGAACCCCGCGCTATTAAGAGATTTTGAGTTGTTGATTGATGAGTTAGTTCGGTTAGACAAGTTTCCTGATACACTGATCCACGGTTGGGCTCTGGCGGAACAGCACACAGCCACTGTATCTCAGCAGTTAGACCAGAATTTTTACAGCATTGTATTCTTAGCTCAAGTAGTGGCTGAAAAGTTAGGCAACGCTGATTTGACTTTGACCTTGGTGACTCGACAGCGTTTCAATATATCGGGCTCTGAAACTATTGACCCGATGAAGGCGCTAGTACAAGGGCCACTCAGAGTTATCGCTCACGAATTTGCCAATATTAAAACCAGAGCTATAGATTTTGCAGCTCAGTCAACTGAGCGAGCACAGCGATTAGAAGCGGCGCAATTGTGTCGTGAATTACAGCATTTTACAACGTCAGCGCCAGAAGCTTTGGCGCAGCAAGTCGCGTTTCGCTCAACTAAGCGTTGGCAACAGGATTACCAAACTGCTCAATCACCAGACTTATTAACCTTGGAAGGCTATATCAAGCCACAAGGCACTTATGTTATTACTGGTGGTCTTGGTGGTATTGGTCTGACTTTGGCTAGCCACTTTGCTCAGCAACAGCCTGTCAAGTTAGTGTTAGTGACTCGTCGTAATTTTCCTGCTGCGACTGAATATCAGCAGTACATGGCATCTGTTGATGCTAAGCCTGAGCACTTGGCGGCTATTGCTTCAATAGAAGCGATGGAAAAAAGTGGTTCTACTGTTACAGTCATTCGCGCCGATGTTACCAATGATGGTGATATGGAGCGGTTATCAACAGAGGTGAAAGCCAAGTTTGGCTCTGTAGATGGTATAGTTCATGCTGCCGGTCTACCTGGTGGCGGTGCTTTAATTCGCAAACAAAAAGCGGATATGGAAGCAATCTTAGCTGCTAAGGTACAAGGTACTGAATTGTTACTGCAAGCGTTTGCCGATCAGTCTCCAGATTTTATGGTGCTTTGCTCTTCTGTCACTGCGATTTTGGGTGGCTTTGGTCAAGTTGACTACAGTGCTGCCAACGCTTATTTGGACGCTTTTGCTCAAGCTAAGTCACTGAGCAGTGAGACTCGGGTGATCGCCATTAACTGGGATAATTGGCAAGAAGTAGGGATGGCCGCCGATCCGAGCCAAGGCGTTAAGGTTGATCTGGATTGTTTGGGACCTGAGGTCGAATCTGATGGCATAGCTTTTTGCCAAACTTACCGAGTAGAAACGCAATGGGCTTTGAGCGAACACTGGATCCTAGGGGTGCCAACCTTACCTGGCACTAGCTACCTAAACATGGTGACCATGGCGTTAAAGCGTGCGGCTAATATCCAGCAGTTTAGCTTCAAAGATATTGTCTTCCTCTCGCCTTTGGCATTGAACCAAGGGGAGCAGGCACAGGTGATGACTCAGTTAACTCAAACTGCCGATGGCTACGAGTTTTTAGTGCGTTCACAAGAACATGAACACGCCAAGGGGCGTGTGGTGGTGCACTCAATGCAATCAGCTCCAGCTGTTAATCTAAAGCAATTGAAAGACACTTGTTCTGATAGCATTATCGATAATCCAGAAGAGATTGCGCATTTGGGCAAGATAACGAGTAAGCAATCTGGAGAAACTCAGTTTGAGCTGGTGGAATTTGGTGAGCGCTGGCAGAATCTAGATTGGATCCGCTTAGGAGATAAACAAGGGATTGCCAAGTTATCACTGGCTGACAAGTTTGCTGCAGATTTTAATCTAGTTCCGCTGCACCCGGCCTTGCTAGACTGTGCAACTGCGTTTTTGCGCCCGTTCCATTACGAAGGGGTATTTTTGCCCTTGTCTTACGACCAAATGCGAGTCTATCACCCATTACCTGATACCATTTATAGCCATGCTCGCTTGGTGTCGTCACAAGTAAATAATCAAAAAGGTGTGCAGAGCTTTGATGTAACGTTGCTGGACAGTTCAGGCCGTGTATTAGTGGAAGTAAACCGCTTTACTTTGCGCGAGGTGGATCAATCCAGTATTGATCGCTCTTTGTCTCACAAGCAGCCAACAGCGGACAAGGGGTCAGCCCTTAATGCATTGCGCGGTGATGGTTTGACTAATCAAGCTGCGTTAGCTGCTTTTGATCAAGTGATGCAGCTCGATAGCCCGAGTATTGTGGTGTCGAAAGGTAATATTAATCAGCGTATAGCGCAATATGATGACTTTCTTAAAGTTCAAACTGAAGAGAAAGCTAGCAAGTCTCCGCGACCTGAGCTAGATGTTGCTTATGTCAAGCCAAAGACCGAAGTAGAAATTAAACTTTCAGAAATACTGCAACAAATCATGGCTTTGGAAACCGTAGGCGTTCAAGACGACTTCTTTGAACTCGGCGGCGACTCTCTACTATTGGTTCAATTCCACAAAAAGCTACAAGAAAACTTTAAGCAAAAAATTGCCATGACGGACTTGTACGAGCTGACCACTATCAAAGAGCTGGCTGTCGCTCTGAGCAGTGAGTCGAAAGAGGCCAGCGATGCTGAGGTAAAACGCGCAGTGTCTCGCGCGGAAAAACAAAAACAAGCAGCCGCACGTCGCCGAAAAGGGCGTGGCAACAGCAGAAACGATTTATTGAATTAAGGGAAACCCATATGTTAGATAAAGAAGCGTTAATTGAAGAGTACATTGATGATATTGCCATTATCTCCATGGGAGGGCGTTTTCCCGGGGCGGATAATCTCAAAGCATTTTGGGATAACCTTGAACAAGGTGTTGAGTCCATTACTTTCTTCAATCAAGAACAATTACTTGAGTTAGGTGTTAACCCATCTCTGTTAGAAAACCCAAATTTTGTCGGTGCAGAAGGGGTGTTAGACAATGTTGAAAACTTTGATGCAGAGTTTTTCTCTTTCTCTCCACGGGAAGCCGAGTTATTAGATCCCCAACATCGATTATTTCTTGAAGTAAGCTGGGAGGTACTAGAGAAAGCAGGGTATAGTTCGCCTGATTATAAAGGCGCTGTTGGTGTGTATTGTGGTGCGGGTGCAAGCTCTTATTTATCGAGAAACCTGCTGTCACATCCTGATTTCGTTACAGATGTAGGAACATTCAAGGTGTCGTTATCGACCGGTCAGGACTTTGTCGCGACACGTGCGAGTTATAAGCTGGGCCTAACTGGACCTAGTATCAACGTAAACACCTTATGCTCTTCCTCTGCAGTTGCTGTACACTATGCTCGTGAAGCGCTGCTCGCGTATCAATGTGATGTAGCCATTGCTGGTGGCGTCACAATTTCAAATTCACGTGAAGATGCGCTGTTTTATCAAGAAGGTGGCATTGGTTCATTTGACGGCCATTGTCGTGCATTTGATGAACGCGCCGCAGGGACTGTCGCCGGAAACGGGATTGCCTTGATTGCGCTTAAACGTATGGAAGATGCCATCGCTGACAACGATACAATCCTTGCCGTAATCAAGGGCACGGCCATTAACAATGATGGCGCTGACAAAGCGAGCTACACAGCACCTAGCTCACAAGGGCAAGCGAAAGTTATTGCAGAAGCTCTGGCCATAGCTGATGTGAATGCAGACTCTATCAGTTATGTAGAAGCGCATGGTACGGGCACGAACTTAGGCGACCCAATTGAAGTGGCAGGACTGACCCGAGCCTATCGATTGCAAACTGATAATAAGCAGTATTGTGGTATTGGCTCGGTCAAGACGAATATTGGCCACCTTGTATCTGCCGGCGGTGTTGCCAGCTTAATAAAAACAGTTTTGGGTATGCAACATCGCACCATTCCAGCAAACCTCAACTTTGAAAAGAGTAATCCAAAAATTGATTTTGCCAATAGCCCATTTTACGTGGTGGATAAAAAGCAAGCCTGGGAACCAGTTGGCGGAGACAAACTCAGAGCGGGTGTTAGCTCATTTGGTATTGGAGGTACGAATGCGCACTTGATTGTTGAGGAAGCACCTAAGTTATGGCAAACCGACGCAGTCGATGGGGTTTTTCCGATCGTACTGTCTGCTAAAACAACTACAGCCTTGGCGATGATGAAGGAGAACTTGAAACAGTATTTGCTTGAGCATGGAGAGACAATAAATTTGGCCGACTTAGCTTACACTTTACAAGTTGGTCGACATCATTTTGAACATAAGTTTTACGCAGGATGTAAAACGGTTGAAGAATTAGTCCAAGCGTTAGGCCAAGCGGGTGAGTACGCTAAGCAGGCGCAATCGAAACCGCGTGATCGTCAAGTTTGCTTTATGTTTCCAGGCCAAGGTAGTCAGTACATCAATATGAGCCGCGATTTATATCAAGAAAACCAAACTTATCGCGCGCAATTAGATGTTTGCTTTGAGAAGTTACCTCAGGATTTAGCGTTTGACTTACGCGCTTTGATGTTCCCAGCAATTGGCGAAGACGCCGCCGCGGAGATGCGATTAAGAAATACAGACGCTGCGCAGTTAGCGTTATTTGTTGTGGAATATAGCTTAGCAAAATTATGGCAGACGTCTGGCGTACAGCCAAGTCATATGATTGGGCACAGTATTGGTGAATATGTAGCGGCTTGCTTGGCAGGCGTATTTAGTCTTAAAGATGCGCTAAAAGTAGTTGCTAGACGAGGCCAGCTGATGGCTGCACAAGCTAAGGGAACCATGTTATCAGTGTCGCTCAATGAGTCTGAAATTCAGAAGTATGTATCCGATACTATCTGGCATTCAGTACAAAATACGCCAAATAACCATATTCTATCTGGCTCTGAACAAGCCATTGCAGACCTTAAAGTGCAGCTCAGTAATGATGATATTGGTTTTACTGAGCTAGTCACGTCTCATGCCTTCCACTCAGGTATGATGGATGGTGCACTTGCGGACTTTAAAGCGGTATTGAACTCTGTTGATTTGCATTCAGCGAACACGCCATTTATATCAAACTTAGATGGTAACTGGGTGGGTGAAAGAGCAACCTCGGTAGATTATTGGGTGTCGCATTTAAGGTCGACAGTACGTTTCTCTGATGGCGTTAAGACGTTACTTGAAGAGAATAATGAGCAACTGTTTTTAGAGGTTGGTCCGGGCCATACGTTGAGTGCGTTTGTAAAAGCGCAAAATGATCAGACACAATTAGTGGTGACCACTTTACCACATCCGCGTCGTGCATCTGATTCCGCTTATACCTATGCAACTGCATTAGGGAGCTTATGGGGTCAAGGCATTAAGCTTGATTGGTTGTCTTTATATCAAGGTCAACAGCGCCGTAGAATTGAATTACCAACTTACCCATTTGAGCGAAAACGCTACTGGATCCCAGCAGCCCCGCATGGCAGCAGAAGCTTTAGTCCGGATGTCATCATCAGTCAAACTGAGGATTTGAAAAAAGTTGAACATGCAGACGTTAAAAAAGCAGCGGTACATTTTGACATCACTGCAAATGATACCGATTCACTACCTTCTGACAAACTTGCCGCGCTATTGGCATTACAATCTGAGTTCGCGAAGCAATGTAAAGAAATTATGGGTGAAGGGTATCAAAGTGTCTCAACGGGCCTAGAGCTTAAGCTTGGGGAAATGCACTCAGTGGATCAAAGTGAAGGCGAATCTGTGGCGGTAAACCCGGTCAGTGCTACTAATTCTAGGCCTGGTTCGTCAACTGAGTATGTGTCACCAAGTACTAAAACGGAAGAAGTGTTGGTTGCCCACTGGCAAGAAGTACTGGGTTATTCTCCAGTCGGTATTGATGATAACTTCTTTGAGATGGGAGGGCATTCATTAATGGCGGCATCAATTATTACGCGGATCCGCAAGTCATTCTCACTGGATGTGCCATTAAAGGAATTATTAGATACGCCAACGGTAAAAGCATTAGCCGCTGAAATTGACAACCAGATCTGGTTGAAAGAGTCAAATGAGCCCGTGGAGCATGAAGGCGAGGTACTAGAGTTATGATTAAAATCTCTGAGTTGCTACAAAAGCTTAAAACTGCCGGTGTCAAAGTTCGCTTAAGTGATGATGACAAGTTATTGTGTGAATTGCCCAAAACAGGGATCAGCGCAGAACTGAAAGCTGAATTGATCGCGCAAAAAGAAGCGTTGAGAAGTTATATTAAGCAGCTCAACCTAGGCCATGAGTACAATAAAATAGAGCCGCAAACAAGTCGCTTTGCCGGTGCGCCATTATCCTTTGCACAGCAGCGTTTGTGGTTGATTGATACTCTAGAAAGTGACAGCACGCACTACAATACCTATGCAGTATTCAAATTTAACGGTAATTTTGATGTTGAGGCATTTCGAGTAGCGCTGGTTAAAATTGTCCAGCGTCATGAATCTTTGCGAACGGTGTTCAGTGCAGGTGACGGTGAGCCGGTCCAGAACATTCGGTTGTTTGACGAGCAAGATGCGGGTCGTATTCTTGAACTAAAACCGGCAGCTGAAGGTGATTTGTCCGAGTATATTCTGTCTGAAGTCAATCGCGCATTTGATCTCAGCCAAGATTATATGCTGCGGGTAACGGTGACGCCTATTGATGAAGCGCGGTATGTGGTGACATTTGTCACCCATCATATTGCATCAGATGGCTGGTCTTTGGCTTTGCTATGTCATGAATTAAACCAGTTTTATAATGCCGAAGTGAGTGCAACATTACCACAAGTCGCAAAGTTAGATGTGCAATATGCTGACTTCGCTATTTGGCATCGAGAGCAGTGGAGTGATGTTGAAGAGGACACTTCAATGCAGTATTGGCGTGAGCGCCTCAGTGACATTCCACCGCTGCATAGTTTACCGTTGAAAGGGCCTCGCCCGCTCAAGCAATCATATCAAGGCGCGCGTTTTGATTTGTCCATCGAGAACGGCATGTTGGCAGATTTATCAGATTATGCGAAGCAAAAAAGGGTGACCTTATTTAATCTATTGCAAACTGCGTTTTCATTAACTTTGGCTAAATACACGCAAGAGTCAACGATTGTGATGGGAGTACCTGTTGCGGGTCGAGATCATCGTCAGATTGAGCCGTTAATAGGCTTTTTCGTCAATACGTTGGTGTTACGTAGTGATGTAGATTTTAATAGTTCTTTTGCGACGCTATTGGCGCAAAATAATGCAGCTAACTTAGCAGCGTTTGAGCACAAGCACGTGCCGTTTGATAAAGTCATTGAAGCGGCGGTAACGGATCGAGTACAAGGTTACAGCCCGCTATTTCAAATTTTGTTTGCCTTTCAAAATAACAAGCAAGCCGTTTTCGATTTAGACGGCGTTGACGTTGAAGATATGCATTTTGACGGACAGCATCTACGCTTTGATTTGGAACTGCATATCACTGAGAAAGATGATTTTTGTGCGCTCAATTTCTATTATGCGACGGCCTTATTCTCAGAGCAGACGGTGGCGAGTTTAGCCAATGCCTATCTCAATGTATTGGTACAGATTTTAGCGGATGATAGCCAGCCGTTAACCACACTTAAATTACTACCGCTAAATGAGGTGGAATACTTTACCAAAACTTTGAATGACACGGCGCAGGACTATGCCAAGGCATTGTGTATTCATGAGTCAATCGAGCAGGTTGCTGCTGAGCAACCCATGCAAGTCGCGCTTAAGTTTGGACGCGAAACGTTGACGTACGCTGAGCTTAATGAGCGTTCAAATCAGGTCGCACACTATCTGCGTGAGCATCATGATGTGAAGCCTGATACATGCATTGGTGTGTATATTGACCCTTCAATTGAGCTAATCGTCGCGATGATCGGTGTGCTAAAAGCGGGTGGGGCGTATGTGCCACTTGACCCCAGCTACCCCAGTGAACGGATTGAGTATATTGTCTCGGATGCAAAACTCAGCACCATACTCACGACGGCTAATTTATTGTCTGAGGACAAGTTCACGGCTCTGGACGTTTTGGCCGTGGATAAACTGCCCTTGGAGAATGATAAAAAGCACAACCTAGCTAAATCTGAGTTGGGGTTATCTGCCAATAACCTAGCATATGTAATTTATACATCAGGTTCTACAGGTCAGCCAAAGGGTGTCATGGTAGAGCATACACAGGTGCTCAATCTGTTGACGGGTATGGATAAGCATTTTGCATTGAGCAATCAGGATATTGCATTATCGCTGACATCTGTGTCTTTTGATATTCATGTGTTGGAAATATTCCTGCCTCTATTTAGCGGATCATCGGTCGTGATTGCGAGTAAAGAAGATGCGACGCAGGCGACAAATTTAATCCATACAATTGCTGACGAGCAGGTTAATTTCATACAGGCAACACCGGCTACATGGCAAATGTTGAGTGATGTCAATTGGTCTCCACAGTCCCCAATCACATGCTTGTGTGGAGGAGATGCACTGAGTAATAAATTAAAAGAACGATTACTATCTCACCCCGCGGTGACTTTATGGAATATGTATGGCCCGACAGAAACATGTGTGTGGTCATCCCTTAGTAAATTGAGCCTTGATGCGGATGTTAATATTGGTAGGCCAATCGACAATACCTATTTATATGTCTTAGATGAGCAGCACAATGTTGTGCCAATGGGCATGTCCGGTGAGTTATATATCGGCGGAGCCGGTGTGACACGAGGGTATTTGAACAATCTTACGTTGACAGAAACTCGATTCATTGACAATCCTTTTTATGATCAGGCTGATGCCTCTGGTGCTAAACGGCTTTATCGAACTGGAGATTTAGTTCGCTATTTGCCCGATGGCAAACTGGAATACATTGCACGTTTAGATAACCAGGTAAAAGTGCGCGGCTTCAGAATCGAGCTTGGTGAAATTGAGGCTCAATTGGAACAATCAGAGCTAGTTCACAGTGCAAAAGTGGTGATTTCACAGCAACAAGATTATGACACGCAATTACATGCCCACGTCAGACTTAATGAGCAGTTGCCCCTGCATGACCCACAACAGCAGATGATCAGTACATGGAACGCCTTATGGTCTGAAGCTTATGAGAGTGAGCCTGTAGCGGAGGATATGGAGAGTAGTGCTGAGTTAGATACATCAGGTTGGTTAAGTAGCTATACCGGTGAGCCAGTACCAGAACAACAAATGGCTGATTGGGTCGCAGAAACGGTTGAACGGATAAAGCTGTTAAAGCCTAAAAAGATATTAGAGATCGGCTGTGGTACAGGGATGCTACTTGCGAGCTATGCGAAGTTCTGTGATCAAGTCGTGGCGCTAGATGTATCAGAATCTGTTATCAAAAAAGTGCAAACCATGGTCGACCTCAATCAGTGGTCGCATGTCGAGTTGAAAGTAGGTGATGCCCACTCTTTGGCGAATATGCAGGTTGAAGAATTTGATCTCATTGTGATCAACTCAGTCGCCCAGTATTTTCCAAGCGAACAGTATTTCAAGCAGGTAATAGACATTGCTTTGGGCAAGTTGTCACCTGATGGCAATGTGTTTATTGGTGACGTGCGCAACTATGATCTGCACGTTCAGTTTGCTTCGCGTGTTGTTTGGGAGAGAAAGCAAAATGACTGGCATGTCGCAGATTTTGAGCGCAAGGTAGGCCAGCTCGTCGGTGAAGAAAATGAATTATTGTTCAGCCCTAGCTATTTTTATCAGCTAGCCCAGAGCAACCCATATATTAAAGGGTTAGATATTCGAGTTAAAGACACCATTGCTGACAATGAAATGTCATCGTTCAGATACGATGTTACGTTAAGAAAGTCAGGGGAACTACAAAGAGAAACCGTGCAATGGGTCGATAACCTTGAGGTGCTTAAAGCACAGCTGATAAATGGGACAGAGAAGGTTTTTGGTATACGTGCTGTCAATAATCCTAATCTGCAGTTAAACGCGCGCATTGATAATATGTTGACTCAACAGCGCGCTCAACATGCACAAACCTTGCAATGCGACTTAACACAAGTGGAGGATAATAATGAGTTTATTGAACAGTTTTCGCAACTAAAAGCGCTTTGCGAACAGTATGGCTACACCCTGACTGGCACATGTGATTTGAATAACATATGGTTGATTGACTGCTTTATTTATCCAACTGCATTGGATTGTAATCACATCGCCTTTGTGAGTGACTCTGTAAGTTGTTCTAAGCAGTTATTTAATAAGCCATACTTACATGTTGTTGGGGCGAAAGTATTTCCTCTGTTAAAGCAAGAGCTACAGGCATTTTTACCCACACACATGATCCCTCACTATTTTAATGTAATTGATGAGTGGCCATTGACAGCGAATGGAAAAATTGACCGCAATGCGTTACCTGTTCCGCAGTGGAATGCAACTCAACAATATATTGCGCCAGAGTCTGAAGTACAGCAAAACCTATGTGCGGTGTGGCAGGAAATGTTGAAGATAGATCGAGTTGGGATCAGAGATAACTTTTTCGCTTTAGGTGGCAATTCGCTGCTCATTTCAAGAATGATTTATGTTCTCTCTGAGCGGTATGGCTTCCATTTCTCTGTTGCAGATATGTACTCAACTCAGACGGTCGAAAAACTTGCAGAATGCCTACAAAAAAGCGGCACATCACACCCTTATGCTCTGGAAAACCACAGTGAGAGTGGTACTGCACCGCTTTCTTACGGCCAGTACCGAGTGTGGTATACCAACAATATTTGGGGCCAAAGTAGTGTGACTAATATACCTATCGGTATTAAAGTGAAAGGCGACTTTAGCTGTGAAAAAGTGACTTCGACACTCTCTCTCTTATTTGAAAAGCATGGCATATTTAGAACTAAGTTTACTGAGCAACAAGGCGAGATACAGCAAGAAATAGGTGCAGATGTTAAGCCGATAGTGGACTATCATGACTTGTCTAGTGTACCAGCCTTAAATAAACAGCAAGAAGCGGCACAATTGACACAGGCTCACGGGTTACGTCTGTTTGATTTAACATGTGCGCCACTTATCTCAACTCAGGTCATCAAGTTGGATGAGCTGGAGCATTTGTTGCACTTTAACATTCACCACATCATTCTTGATGGGTGGTCAGTAATGTTATTTATCAACGAGTTTTTAGACGTTTATGAGTCGCTTTCTAAGGGGAAAAAGCCAGACTTGGCACCGCTCGATTATAATTTCAAAGATTACTCCTTATGGCAATCAAGTTTCATAAGCAGTGAAGCGGCGCATCCTCAAGAAGCATTTTGGAAGAAATATCTCGCGGGTTGTAATGAATTTTTAAAATTGCCATTTTATCTCGAGGGCAATCAAAATGAATTGGGTGAGAGTGGACTGGAAACTGTCATTGTTGACCTAAAAACAAAGCAGGCATTGGAGCAAATTGGCAAGCAGCACAATGGTAGTTTATTCAATGTAATTCACACTGCATTGGCGCTGCTGATTGCGCGCCTGACAGGTGAAAATGATTTCAACATTGGTATTCCAGTGACAGGAAGAACCATTCCAGGCACAGAAAATATGTTGGGGATGTTTCTTAATAACTTACCAATTCGGCATGAGCTTAACACCAACAGTTCTTTTTCACATTTGTTGAGCCAGCAAGTAGACAATGTGAATAAGGTGCTCTCAAATCAAGAAATGCCTTTTGAACGGATATTGGAAGTTAGCAACGCCAAGCGTAAAGGGATGTCTACACCTCTGTTTCAAGTATTCTTAAATATGGCTAATTTGCCACAAATTGAGCGAAAACCAAGAACGCTGGAGTTGGAAGTAGATGACGTGCCGTATGTAGGTAATAAATTTGACCTGACTTTGTATGTGACCGATCGAGATGAAGGGATAGAGATAACTTGTGACTATAACAGTGGCATATATTCAAAGAGTAATATCCAAATGCTTTTGGAGATGTACTGCGCGCTTCTGACACAGGTTGCATCATCACCTCAACTCCAATGTGATCGATATGATTTAAGAGTTGCTTCACAAGACATGGAAGAGTTGAGCAAGTCCTTAACTACTTCATGGCAAGGTCCAGTTCATCAATGTTTTGAGCAGTGTAGTTTTACGTCACCCGAAAAAATTGCGTTGGAATATGGAAACAATCAGTGGACTTATCGCCAATTAAATACGATTGCCAATGCATATGCACAGCGCCTACACGCGCTCGATGTGCAATCTGGTGATGTTGTTGGGATTATGGCTACCCGAAATGACTCGACAGTGGCATCGGTAATTGCCACGCTCAAAGCTGGTGGCGCGTTTATGATGCTTTCAAATGAACTACCTAAAAAGCGCCTGATCCAACAATTAGAATTGGTTCCTCCAAAATGCATAATTACAACGGATGGGCAGCTTCTATCACCTGATTTGCAGCAGCATTTGGACAGTATTAATTGTCCTGTTATGGACGTTTCAATGACAGGTATTTCAGGTTCTGATGACCTTATGGTCAGTGCTGCTGTTGATGCAGACGCACTGGCGTATATCGCGTTTACATCAGGTACATCAGGCAAACCTAAAGCAGTAATGGGCAGACAAAGCTCACTGACAGTGTTCATGCCTTGGATGGCCAAAGAGTTTGACTTAACAGCCGATGATAAATTTTGTATGCTCTCAGGTCTGGTACATGACCCACTGCACAGAGATATCTTTACGCCGCTGTGCATGGGGGCTACTTTATTAGTGCCAACACAAGAGCAATATAATTCATACAACATAAAGGCATGCTTGCAAGCTCATCAAGTAACTACGTTACATTTAACACCAAGCCTTGGTGAGATGTTGCTCAATGGTGTCGGCGGTGAAGTGGGGTCACTGCGAAGAGGCTTTTTTGTTGGGGAAGCGCTGACCACTAAACTGGTCAATAACTTTGCTGACGTTGCACCAAATATGGAAGTGATTAATTTGTATGGCTCTACTGAGTCCTCTAGAGCCGTGAGCTACTTCAGGCCTCAAGGCCCTGATGCAGCTGATACCCAGCTTTCCAATATCATTCCTGTAGGTAAAGGAGTAGAAGGCGCACAACTTGTTGTATTGAATTCAAGCTTGATGCCTTGTGGCATATGGGAAACGGGACAAATTGGTATGCGTAGTCGACATTTGTCTAAAGGTTACCATGCTGATACTGAGCAAACGGAACAGAAGTTCATTGTTAACCCATTTCGCAATGAAGATAATGACATTTTATATCTAACAGGTGATTTGGGACGTCGGCTTCCTAGCGGAAATGTGCAATGTCTTGGTCGTATAGATAAACAAGTTAAGATCCGAGGGTTTAGGGTTGAACCACTTGAAATCCAGCAAACTTTAGAAACACACCCTAACGTAGACAAGGCCGCAATTATTGCAATTGGTGATGCGCAATCACAGACTGTATTAATAGGTTATGTGGTGTGGCGAAGCGGATCGGGTGAGCGATTTGAGCGAAAGTCAGTCCGTGAGTTTTTAGCGGATGTTTTGCCGAATTACATGATCCCTCAGCAGATCATCGAAATAGAGTCTATACCGCTAACTGAAAATGGTAAATTGGATACAACAGCATTGAAGGCAAAGGTGAATACTTCAGCCTTTGAAGGCATTGTGAAAGAGTTGCCTGAAAGTAAAACGGAAAAAGAACTCGTTGAGATATGGGAAGAACTGTTGGGGCATTCCGATATTTGCGTTAACGAAGACTTCTTTGAGTTAGGTGGCAACTCTTTGTTGTCGACACGTTTATTAACTCGTCTACAGCAGAAGTATGATGTGCAGCTCGATTTCAGAAAGTTCTACGAGAACAACTCTATTCGTGCTGTTGCTCGCGCGGTTGATGATGCAAAGATAGCCGCTAAAGTGACGAATACAAAAACTAAATTAAACAGGGCCGTCATATAATGGAAATAAAAACTCAGGTTTCAGATGCAGCAACTGAGCAGGCTCGGGTAGAGCCTAAAACACAAAATAAACCGGGCTTGGAGCAAAGTTATCGGCAAAATAACTTGTTTTACTCCCAGAAATTTCATGATTTGATGCTGGACTTGCCATTGAGTTGCGAGAGCCATTATTTAGAGCAATCAGCTTTTTGGCAAAACTACCGCCAAAAGTACCGTATTGCTCCGTTACCCTTCATTATTTCAAAAGAGTTAGTCGGTAAGTTTGACGCCTTTATAAAACCGTTAACTGATGTGTTGTATAAAGCGATTTATACCTACTTTGGTGATGATCAACAAAAGTTTGCAACATATTTTAATGATTCCCCAATGGTTTATGAGCTTTTAAAAACGACGCCGTTTAACTCTAAAGATGTATTTATAAGACATGATGCTGTATTTTCTGGTGGAGAACTCAAGTTGATGGAAATCAATGCAGGGTCATCCATTGGTGGTTGGCAGCATGATTGGATAAGTGAAGTCTTTGGAGAGGCTTTAGCTGCGAACAGGAAAACGGCGACTTGGCAGCTTAAATTTAACAATGTTACACGCAATCTTTTTGATGCAATTGGCAGAAGCATCAAACACGCAAATCCTGCAGCCACGGGCAATATCCTGTTTTACGATCACGATGATGGTGACTATGATATGGCTGAGCTCAAGAGCAATATGCAGAAACTGTATCGTAGCCTGGATCAATTTGATGACGGTAAGCTACTTTTCTTTAATGATCATACTGCTCTGGAGTTTTTGTCGGATGGAGGTGTACAATACCAAGGCAACATAATTGATGCCGTTATATTGTCCGTGCCCATAACGCTTCAGTTTCCAGTCTCGTTCTACACCAAGTTGATGAGCAGCTTTATACGGGGAAAACTTATTTTCCCTGATAACTTCTTTCACACCCTTTTGGGTAACAAGTTGCTATTTGCATTGCTACATGAAGTTTCACTGCTTGACAGACTTGATGATAAAACGCGGGATTTTATTGAACGTTATATCCCTTGGACAGCAAAAACGAACGTTGACACTGTTTGTTGGCAGGGGCAATCAATCTCGCTTGAAGAATTATTGCTTTCTCAAAAAGATAGGTTTGTGCTTAAGAAAGCTAAATCTAGTCAAGGAGCCGATGTTTATTTGGGTCGAGACCTTGAGCAACAGCAATGGCGCGATCTAGTCGCAGAGTTACTAACAGAGAATGACTGGATTGCCCAAGAATACTGTGTACCAGATCCTGTGATTGGTTGTTGTGAGAATACTGAGTCTGGGGTTTATCAGCCCGTTTGGGGGATATTTGATACTGGTAACCAGTATGGTGGGGCGTTTGTCAGGGCAAAATTAATGGATCATGGAAGTGGCGTCATTAACTCTGCCAACGGAGCGGTAGAGTTTTTGGTGTATGAAGAAGTCAATAATTATAAAAATAGATTAGTGGTATAAGTCTGGAGTCAGTTGGTGGATATTAGTAAAATTTTTGAACAGTGCGTAGAGCAAGGTGTAGAGCTGAATTGTATAGATGGTGATTTAGAAGTCCTCTTTAATGAGCCGCCTACAGAAGACTTGATTTCCATATTAAGAGCAAATAAACCCCAAATAATCGCTTTTCTTGAAGAACAAACCTTGTCTGATAGCAGCTCTGCAAGTGAAATTGAAAATGTCGATCGTTCAGGTTCTAAATTTCAACTTTCGTTTTCCCAGCAGAGGTTGTGGTTCATTGATACTTTGGATGGCCAATCGGCACAATATAATATGCCATCAACTGTCAGGGTGAATGGTCGTTTTTCTATATCGGCTGCTGAACAGGCTATGCAATACCTTATCGAACGTCATGAAATACTCAGAACTGTATATCAAGAAGAAGATGGTAAAGCTTTTCAGGTTATCAAAAAAAATGTTCAGTTTAGGCTAAATCAATATGACTTGGTCCACTATCCACACACTGACAAACAGGAAAAAGTAAAAGAGCTTATTGCAGAAGAAAGTGAACGAGCCTTTAATTTGGCTGAAGACCTTATGGTACGGGCTAGTTACATTGAACTCTCTCAAGATCATGGGGTTTTAGTGTTTAACATGCACCATATTGCGACTGATGGTTGGTCGATGTCGGTATTGGTCAAAGAATTTGCGCAGTGCTATAGCGATATTATCTCTGGCATTCAACCTCGGCTAGCGCCGCTTGCTATTCAGTATCTAGACTATGCTTACTGGCAACGTGACTGGTTGCAAGGAGATAATTTCTCGGAGCAAATGTCATATTGGCAGCAAAATCTTGCTGATGCGCCGTTAGTTCATAGTTTGCCTCTGGATTACACCAGACCACCAGTTAAGCAGCATATTGGCAATCGTATATCAAAAACGTTGTCGGCTGACACCGCACAATTACTTCAGCAGCTCGCCACTGATCACCAGTTAACACATTTTATGTTATTGCATGGTGCGCTCTCTTTGGTTCTGGCACGCCATAGTAACAGTCAAGATATTCTTGTCGGCACGCCCGTTTCCAACCGTAAGCGTGTGGAGTTTGAATCTCTGATTGGGTTCTTTGCAAATACAATGGTGTTGAGAGTGAATACCGATTTTGACTCTTTACATAGTTATTTAGACCATGTTCGCCAAGTTCATTTGGACGCGCAATCTAATCAGGATATTCCCTTTGAACAGTTGGTTGATAAGCTTAATGTCCCTCGTAGCAGAGCTTACAATCCCATCGTACAAATATTGCTTGCAACGAATAACAGTTTTGCATTGGATGAGAGTTTATCTAGTGACGAACTTGTTTTGGGCGATGTTAAGCTCTCACCTATTGCGCAAACTGATATCAACCTAAAATTTGATCTTGAGGTAAACACCCTTGTTAGCGAACAAGGTATTGAAGTGGCGATAGATTATGATATCAGCATTTTTGACCAATCGTCTGTTGAGCAGATTGCACAGCACCTTTGTACATTATTAGAAGCATTCGCGTCCGCAAGTAAACACAAACAATATGATTTGCCTCTTTCATCATATGCCATGATGACAACCGAAGAACAATCGAAACTTAGCTTAGGTGGGGATGCGCTGTGGTGTGACTTCCCACATGACACTTGCTTACATGAATTGTTCGAAGCCAAGGTCGTAGCGAACCCAGAAAAGATCGCAGTTGTATTTGATGGTCAAAGCCTGACCTACGGCGCATTAAATGACAAGGCCAACCAAGTTGCTCGATATTTGCAAGCGCATCATAACGTAAAACCTGACACACCGGTTGGGTTGTGCTTGCAACGTTCATTGGAAATGGTCGTTGGCATGCTTGCGATTCTAAAGGCTGGCGGGGCTTATGTTCCGCTAGAACCAAGTTATCCAAAATCAAGAATGGACTATTTGTTGTCAGACACAGGGATCCAAGTTGTTTTAACTCATGAGCCTACCGCATCTCTGCTGGCAGGTGAGCACTGTGAGCTGTTAAATCTCAGTGAAGACTTATGTCATGACTTCAGCACCGATAACATCAATAGTGTAGATCTTGGGTTGAGTGCACAAAATCTCGCATATATCATCTACACATCTGGCTCAACAGGTAACCCCAAAGGAGTCATGATAGAGCATCGCAGTGTGGTTAATCGTATCTCTTGGATGGAGAATCAGTATCAGCTAAAAGAAAGTGATGTGATTTTACAGAAGACACCATTTAGTTTTGATGTTTCTGTTTGGGAGTTTTTCTGGCCGTTGATAACGGGTAATAGGCTCGTTATGGCTCAGCCTGAAGGGCATAAAAACCCCGAGTATTTACAGAAGATAATTCAGCAAGAATCAGTTTCTATCATCCACTTTGTCCCTTCTATGTTACGTAGCATGCTTGAAGTCAGCAATCTAACAGATTGTACGTCGTTGCGACATGTTTTCTGTAGCGGCGAGGCACTGACGGCTGACATCATTAAATCTTTCTTTGCTGAAGCGGAGCACGCTGAACTGCATAATCTTTATGGGCCAACAGAGGCTGCTATTGATGTGAGTAGCTGGAACTGTAATGAATATGATGATAAATCAGGCCTAGTACCAATAGGTAAAGCGATTCAAAATACTAGACTATATGTACTTGATGAAAAGCAGAATCTATTACCGCAAGGCGCTGTTGGCGAGTTGTACATCGGTGGAGTGGCAGTTGGAAGAGGGTATTTTAATAATCCTAAGCGTACCGCTGAAAACTTTTTGTCAGATCCATTTTCAACAGAGCCTGAAGCAAAGTTATATAAAACAGGGGATTTAGTACGATATTTGTCAGACGGCAATATCGCGTATTTAGGTCGCTCTGATGACCAAGTAAAAGTTAATGGTTTTAGAATTGAGCTTGGAGAAATTGAGTACCACATAAATCAATGTCCTGAAGTGGACTCAGCTTTTGTATTACAAAAATCACTCAGTGCGGGTCAGAAAAAACTGGTTGGCTATATTAAAGTGGCGAGCAATAACACTGATAGTGCCGCTGTAATATCGAGTATCAAGCAGTCTTTGAAGAAAACGTTGCCTGAGTTCATGGTCCCAGCACACTTTGTCTGCGTAAAAGAGTGGCCATTATCAGCTAATGGTAAGATTGAAAAGTCTAAGCTTCCAGATGTATCTGAACACAGTCAAGGTGGCGCTAGTTATATTGCACCGCAGAGCGCAATTGAAGTTAAATTAAGTCAAGTTTGGTCTTCATTACTGAATGTTGAGCGAGTATCGATGCAAGATAACTTCTTCGATTTAGGTGGTGATTCAATTCTGTCCATTCAGGCTGTAGCGCGAAGTCGTGCATTGGGGGTCTATTTTACGGTAGCCCAACAGTTTGAAAACCAAACTTTGGCTGAATTAGCGCGAGTTGTTACTGTGGAGCCGAAGGTGGAAGTTCCACAAGTTCCTTGCTCCGGCGAAATGCAATTGTTGCCCATTCAGTCTTCATTTTTTGCTCAGAAACTCCATAACCCAGATCATTTTAACCAGGCAGTATTACTGCAGGTGCCCGCTAGTATTGATACTGCATTTTGGTACCAACTCGTTCAGGCTGTGTATAACAGGCATGATGCGCTAAGGTTAATATTCAAAGAGTCTCAGGGCAATTGGTCTGCACAATTTCAAGCATACGATGAATCCATGTTGAACCAGTGTGTTGAACTACATGATTTTAGCCAGTACTCGGACACTCAGCGTCAAGAAGAGCTAGAAAAACAATGTGCCCTTGCTCAGAAAAGTTTGGCCGTGCAACAGGGAGTGCTGTTTAAGCTTTGTTATTTTAATTATGGACCTCAACGCAGTGGTCGTTTACTCATTGTTTGTCATCATCTCGTAATTGACGGTGTTTCGTGGCGTGTATTAATGAAAGATTTAGAGCAGGCCGCACAACTATACGCAAACAATGAACCGTTGAAACTCGATCCGAAAACCTCCTCTTTACAAACATGGCAAAAGAAGCTTACTCAATACGCGAATAGTGAATCTTTACTCTTAGAAAAGCCTTACTGGCTAAAGCAATTACAGTCATCGAGTGAGCAACCTGCGCCTGAGTTTTTGGAGACATTGCCGCAAGGTGTAACTTCAAGCAGTAAGATGGTATTGAGTGTAGCCAGTACACAAGCGTTTTTGCGACAATGTAATCCGCGATTCAAAACCCATATTAATGAATCGCTGCTAGCATGTCTATTGCGAGCTTGGCATCAATGGACAAACCTTCCCACAATGCCTCTTAGTGTCGAGTCTCATGGCAGGGAACCATTGTTCAATGACGTTGATATCACGGAAACTCTGGGTTGGTTTACAACAGTCTACCCCTTAGTACTCTCTTCTGAAATTAAAGGTGACTTCGTTTCCCTATTACAAAGCGTTAAAATGGCGTGTCGTGAAACGCCAAATAATGGGATCGGATACGGTGTATTGTGGGCGTTGGCAAAAGAGCCTGAAATCATGTCATTGCACCACCAAACATATCATCAAAATGTTTTGTTTAATTATCAGGGTAATAGCGAGAGCGCGACGAATGTTGAGCAAGGGTTTTCAGTTGCAAAAGAAGGCGCTGGAGCCACTCAATGCGAGTTGAATCAGCTTAGTCATATGCTCCATGCAGACGGCGCTGTGATAGATGGCCAACTGACCTTCTCGTTTACAAGTCAATGCATTGAACAGCGCAGGTTGGACAGCTTATCTGAATTGTTCCTGAGTTGTTTGAACGAAGCTGTAGATTATTGCAAGCCAAGCAATGATGGGTTTGTTGCACCACTGGTTCCTCAAGATTTTCCAAATTCGCGTCTTTCTCAATCTGATTTGTGTGAGATCC
Organism: Pseudoalteromonas sp. BMB; assembly: GCF_001709235.1. Classification (NCBI taxonomy): domain Bacteria; kingdom Pseudomonadati; phylum Pseudomonadota; class Gammaproteobacteria; order Alteromonadales; family Pseudoalteromonadaceae; genus Pseudoalteromonas; species Pseudoalteromonas sp. BMB. Next base: position 38,284 of record NZ_MBQA01000168.1, on the reverse strand, counting down.
GAGCAGTCCACCCTGTGATTGATCGTCTTTATGTGTCGACACCATTGCAAAGAGGCATGCTATATCACAGCTTGCTGGATAAATCGGGTACACAATATACAACCGTGAGTCATTTTGATTTTTCAGGGCAACTGCATATCAATCACTTTAAGCAGGCGTTGCAAATAGCCATCGAACGACATGATATTTTACGCACCTGTTTTGTGGGTTTAGATTTAGACTTACCACACCAGCTTGTTACAAGCCATGTCAATACTCCATTTGAAGTAAAGGACTGGCGAAATAGACAAGACGGTGACATTAACGCAGCACTCGCAGAATTTAAAGAGCAAGAAAAAGCAAAAGGCATTGATTATTCGCATGCTCCACTGATGCGTTTTGCACTGATTCTTTTACCAAATCAACGTTACCAATTTGTTTGGGTTTATCATCATCTCTTACTAGATGGCTGGTGTTTACCGGTACTACTTAATGAAGTGATGAGCCATTACCAAGCACTTGTACAGAATCCAGATATCGAGCTGTCGATGGGAGAAGTGGTTCCGTACGAAAATTTTGTTAATTGGTATCTAAAACAAGATCAAGACGCTGCAAAAGCATACTGGCAGGCGCAACTTAAAGGGTTGACTACGGCGACAAAGTTGGTCGACAAACCTGCTAATGCAGTAAGCAATGAATATGGCCAAGTTCAGCAAGTAATGTCTGAAGACTTACAACTAAAATTGGCGCATATAGCGAAACAAAACCATTGTACCGTCAATGTTATTATGCAATTTGCGTGGTCTTATGTATTGGCTAAGTATAACGGCACACATGATGTTGTGATTGGGACAACTGTCTCAGGCAGACCGGCAGAATTGGACGGTATAGAAAAAATTCTCGGTATGTTCATTAATACTATCCCAACGCGTACGATATTCGATGAACAACAGACAATTGGCGATGCTTTGCAAAGCAGGCATGCCAAAAATGTAGCGGCTGAAGCTTTCAGTTATCTCAGCCTAGCAGAAGTACAACAGTTATCTGACTTGCCTCCTGGGTCTGAGCTATTCAACACTCTATTTGTTTTCGAAAACTATCCGAGTGTTTTATCGCAGGGCACTGAACATGGCGAAACATCATTAAACATCGAGAATTCGGGCGCTGTGGAACACAGTAATTATCCTTTGACCGTTATTGTGACTGATCAAGAATACATTACACTGACTTTGGACTACCAAAAAAGCCACTTCAATGAGCAAACAATGACTCAAATCATGGAATACTACTGTAACGTATTAAGTAGTATTGCGTCGGTAGGAAGCGCGGCCCAAGTGACTGACATTACAATGCAGTCTGAGCTTGAATTGCAAAGTATTTTTAAGCAATTACAAGGACCAAAAATTGCGCTGCCAAATGACAAATGTATCCACGAGTTATTTGAAGAACAAGCAAGTAAACAGCCTCATAAGGTTGCTGTAGAATTTGGTAATGAGCTGCTAACTTATGAGCAGCTTAATAGCCAAGCGAATCAGGTTGCTCATTATCTGCTAGAAGAAGTGGGCGCTCAGTTTGATGAAAACAGTCACAATCACCTGTCTATTGGGGTTTGTTTTGAGCGTTCACTCGATATGTTGGTAACCATTATCGGTATTTTAAAAGCCGGGTTCCATTACGTGCCGTTGGATCCTGAATACCCAGCAAATCGCTTGGAACTTATTAGCCATAATGCAAATATGTTCAAGGTATTAACTTGTGGTAATGTTTCAGAGAAGCTAGCTTCGCTCGATTGCGACATAGCAGTATTTTCCAAATTGGCTCTGGAGAGTTATCCTAGCAACAACATTCCAGTGGACCAGGCTGGCATAAATAGTCACAGTATTGCCTATAGTATCTATACATCAGGCTCGACAGGCGTACCAAAAGGGGTTGCGTTAAGGCATCGGAATGCAGTTGCGATGTTGAGTGGGGCACATGTTGAATATTCGCAAGAAGAACTTTCTAGAGTCTTATTTAGCACTTCTTTGAACTTCGATTTATCAATCTTTGAAATGTTTTTACCCTTGTGCTTTGGTTCTCAGCTCGTACTTGTGAAAAGCATTTTGAGCTTGCTTGATCAAGATGTTCAAGTCAGTCTTGTGGCAACCGTACCTTCAGCTATAAAAACGCTATTAGAGGTTGATGGCATTCCTAAGGGGGTAAAAGCCATAACACTGGGTGGTGAAGCGCTTGGCGCCAATGTGGTAAATGGCCTGCTTGATAATGGTCACTGCAACAAGGTGGTTAATATATATGGCCCAACGGAAGATACCACATATTCTACGTCGGCGGCTTACACGTCACACACAGATATCGCGCCTAATATAGGTAACGTCGTACCTAATAGTCAGGGTTACATTCTTTCTTCGACGCTTACGCCTGTTCCTTTTGGCGCTATTGGTGAGCTATACATGTCTGGAGCAGGTGTGACGGCAGGTTATGTGAATTCAGAGGAATTGACAGAAAAAAGATTCATAAAAAATCCTTTTTACAATGACTCGATGGATGACTGTTATCAGGTGATGTATAAAACCGGGGATCTGGTGAAGATGTTGCCTGATGGCGCTCTCGCTTTCGTTTGCCGAGAAGATGAGCAAGTAAAAGTTAATGGCGTTAGAATCGAGTTAGGTGAGATTGAGCATGTCTTGAGCTCCGTGAATGGTATCGACTCAGCTGTTGTTATTGCCAAGAGATTGGATGAAGCTGATAGCGTAAATAACCAGATTGTTGCTTACTTCAAACCTGAGAAAGAAGCCTTGTCAATCGGTGCCGAAAAGGCGCTCGTTAATGAGGCTAAAACTATATTAGCCAGTGCCTTACCTAGCACCATGCAACCAAATAGATTGGTGCTAGTGAAAGATTGGCCGCTCAACCCAAATGGTAAAATAGATAAGAGCCAGCTCTCTAAGCAGGATTCCGTTCAGAGTGAAGCGCAGCTACCGCAGGTGGATCGAGTTGAGTCGAAGCTTATAGATATTTGGAAAGATCTATTGCAGTTAAACGACTTAGGTGTGGATGAAGGTTTCTTCGATGTCGGTGGAAACTCTCTTACCATCGTCAGCATGGTCAACCGAGTTAATAAGCAATTTAATGTATCGATCCAACTTACCGATGCATTTACGCACCCGACTGTGTCAGCTTTGGCAAGTTACTTACGAACGCTTACAGAGCCTACTCAGTTGGACACCGAGCTTAGCCATTCTGCATCACCAAGTCAAAGCCTAGATAAAGGTGAACCGATAGCTATAATAGGCATGGCCGGTCAATTTCCAGATGCTGAGGACGTCGCTGAGTTTTGGCACAATATAGAAACTGGCAGAGAATCATTAGAAACTTACACAAAGGATCAACTTCTACAAGCGGGCTTTAGTGAAGAAGATATCAATGACCCTTGGTTTGTTGGCAAGGGAGTCACGCATAAATATGTTAAAGAATTTGATGCTGATTATTTTGGTTTTACCCCAAAACAAGCTGAGATCATGGACCCACAACAGCGAATGTTGTTTGAGTCTACACAGCATGCCTTAGATGATGCTGGGTATGGCAATACAGATATACCGCAGAATATAGGGGTGTTTGTCGGATGCAGTGACAGCCAATACCTATTTAATAACCTGCTCCTCAATCGCACGTTAATGGCTGCTATGTATAAAGAAATCTCGCAAGCCAATAGTAACACGTACAGCGCTAGCAGACTGGCATACAAGTTCAATCTAACTGGACCTGCAATTAGTATTGCAACTGCTTGCTCAACTTCTTTGGTAGCTATTCATCAAGCTGTTACTAGTATCCAAAATGGTGATTGTCAGATGGCACTGGCAGGTGGCGCGAGCATTGCCAACTTAGGGCCTACTGGGTATCACTATCAAGAAGGTAATATTGCTTCACAAGATGGTCATTGCCGAGCATTTGACGATAATGCGTCAGGAACACGGAGTGGTAATGGTGTTGGGATGTTATTGTTAAAACCTTTATCTAAAGCTATCAAAGATGGCGATAACGTTCATGCAGTCATTAGAGGCACCGCCGTTAATAATGATGGTCGAGATAAAATTGGTTTCACAGCTCCGAGTGTCGCAGGCCAATCGGAGGTCGTTGCAACAGCTATGAAAAAAGCGGGCGTGACACCAGAGCAGGTCCAATACATAGAAACACATGGCACAGGCACAAGGCTTGGGGACCCGATTGAAATAAGAGGGTTAAGAAATATTTTCCAGAGTGCAGCAAAAAATAGTATTGCGCTGGGCACGCTTAAACCGAATATAGGGCATACGGACATTGCTGCAGGGGTAGCGGGCGTGATCAAAGCTGTATTGGCGATTAAAGCAAAGAAAATGCCCAAGAGCATCAACTTTGACAATGCCAATATTGAAGCTGATCTTGATAATACACCTTTTTATATTAATACTCAGACCAAATATTGGCCAGAGAGCAATGAAACTCGAATTGCAGGTATCAGTTCATTTGGTATTGGTGGTACAAATGCGCATTCTATTATTGAGCAAGCGCCTGAACGCCATTCGTTAGACACAGAGCAAGCGGTACAGCTGCTAGTTCTTTCTGCTAGCAGTGCAAAGTCTTTAACTCGAATGAATGCTGAACTTGCGAAGTACTTAGACTCAGAACCGCAAGTCAACTTATCTGATGTGGCCTTTACACTGCAGAAGGGGAGAAAACAGTTACCATTTAGGCAATATCATGTTGCGGCCACAAGGCAGCAAGCCGTGGAAGTGCTTAAAGGAGCCCATAATACAGATACCGTTAAGATGCAGCACAAAAAGACGGATGTGTACTTTATGTTCTCAGGCCAAGGAACGCAGTATGAGCAGATGGCAAAGGATTTGTATCATGCTGAACCTGTGTTTCGTGATGCAATGAACTTGTGTGCAAACCTTATTAAGGTCCACTCTTCTGTTGATATACTGCAGCACATTTATCCTGAGCAGCTGGTTCAAGATGAACAAATAGAACTCAGTATTCATGATACGATAGTGACTCAGCCTGCACTTTTTGCTGTAGAGTATAGTCTCGCTAAAACACTAATGAGTTGGGGAATACAACCAGCAGGTGCAATAGGTCACAGTCTGGGCGAATATGTCGCAGCGACGGTTGCAGGTGTATTTAGCCTTGAAAACGCACTTAAACTGGTTTGTAAGCGTGCACAGATCATGCATCAAGTGCAGTCTGGCGCCATGCTCTCTGTGGTGTTAAATGAAGAAAAAGCACAAGCGTTGGCAGACAAGTTTGGGTGTGATGTTGCGGCTGTAAATGCACCGCAGCGTACTGTTATTGCGGGTGAAATTGACGCAATAGATGAATTGATCGGCTATTTACAAAACAACGATATTATTCACAATAAGTTGCATACATCTCATGCTTTCCATTCCAGAATGATGATACCTGTGGTGGATGAGTTTAAGGCAATTGTGTCAGGAGTAGAAATACACAGTCCGCAGTTCCCAATCATATCCAATGTAACCGGTGAATATCTCACAAATGATATGCTCAACGACGGTGATTATTGGGTGAACCACTTAAGGGGAACTGTCAGGTTCAGCGATGGGTTAAGTACTTTACTTGCCAGTGATGCGAAAATAAACCGCATTTGTGTTGAGATTGGACCTGGCAATGTTCTTAGCAAGCTAGGACAATTAAATGGAAACGGTCAATCTGGCGTGTTTTTATCTTCGTTGAAAGGGGCGCAATCGTCACAGGATGATATAGAGGTCTTACGTACTTTGCAGGGGGCGCTTTGGGCACATGGCGTGAATATATCCTGGGATAAGTTATCTTCTGGCGAAGAAAAGAGACGTGTTTCTCTACCTAAATACCCATTTGAACGAAAAGAGTATTGGGTTGAACCTGTGGCAGAGTCTCTGGACAAAGTTGATTTGCTGCAAGCTGCAGACTCAGTTCAGCAATGGTTATATGAACCTGTGTGGAATGCATGTGTAAGGCAAAGTAGCCGTCAGAGGAAGCCAAATGATGCTTCATCAAGCTCTAGGAGTTGTCTAGTTTTTGAAGATAAAGCTGGCATGGGTCGTTTGATCGGTGAGCGACTGAAAGAACAAAACATTGCACCAATATTCGTAGAGTTCGGTGATACCTATCAGCGCATTTGTGCGACCAGATATCAGCTTGATGCATTAGATAAGGGATCTTACAGTCAATTGGCGACAGATCTCGCGCAAGAAAACCTTGTGCCTTCGTACATTGTACATGGCACAGGTATTGATGATGCACACATATCTGATGCTTCTCAAAGTAGTTTGCAGGTTAATCGTGCCCTTTCAAGTTTGCTTATTATGTGCCAGGCATTTGAAGAAAATGAGTGGCAACAGGAAATAAAGCTCACAGTATTAACCACAAATGCACAACGATTTGACGAAGATGACACGGTTATTCCTGAAAAATCAGCGTTATTGGGTGTCTGTCGAGTTATTCCAGCTGAATATCGCAACATTGATTTCCAAAGTGTTGATATTGAGCAGGGTCAATCACCTCAGTTAATCAGTAATAGAGCAGTTAACAAGCTCGTAAGTTGTATCACTGCTGAAGCCAAAGTAGCACATAGAAGCCTTTGTTTGCGAGGTAATCAACTTTGGCACCAGTCCTATGCTAGAACACAGAATGATGGCGAGCACGCATCAACGTTATTGAAGTCCAATGGCGTATATGTTGTATCAGGTGGATTGAGCGGAATAGGCGCTGCATTGGCTGAGCACATTGCTAAGTCTGTAACAGCAAAGTTGGTGCTATTGGGGCGTTCAGAATTTCCATCCAGACAAACTTGGAATGAGTGGATTGCAGCTAACGGTTCCCATGACCAGACATCTCAAACGATCATTCGGATCCGTGAAATGGAAAAAGCAGGCTCTGAAGTATTGATTTTACAAGCTGACATTACACAAAACAGTGGAGTGACATACGTTAAAAAGAGGGTTGCAGAGGCATTTGGTAAGGCAGATGGGATTATTCACTCAGCTGGAGTTCCTGGAGGCGGTTTAATGTCGCTAAAAACTCAGGAACTGATAGAAAAAGTGCTAAAACCAAAAGTGGCGGGGACCATGTTATTGGCCAGTACCTTTGAAGATGATCAATTAGATTTCTTTATCAATTGCTCTTCACTTGCCCCTATCATTGGGGGAATAGGGCAATTTGAATACTGTGCTGCGAATGCATATCAGGATGCATTTTCAATAGCACGTGAACATGGAAATACACAGTTTATATCTATCAACTGGGATTCATGGTCTGAAGTGGGGATGGCTGTCAAAGAGGTTAATAGCACATCAAAAAGTGAAACGCCGATTGTGCACCTTAAAAATGCCATGACACCGGAGCAGGGAAAGCAGGTTTTCGATCGTATTTTGAGAAACCCACGGTCTCAGGTCATCGTGTCCAGAACAGAAATAAATGCAAGAGTAGCTCACTTAGAGGTGTTGATGAAAACTCAGGACGTCGATGTGACTGAGCTGCGCGAACGCAAAGCACACGATCGACCCGATCTAAGTGTCGAGTTTGTCGAGCCGAAATTCAACCTTGAACTCGAGTTGGCGGAAATTTGGAGATCGGTTTTGGGAATTGAAAGAGTCGGCATTAATGACAACCTTTTTGATCTCGGTGGCGACTCTTTATTACTGAGTGGCATCATCACACGTATCAACAAAAAATGGGATGTTAGATTTCCCTTAAAGACTGCATATGAGAAACCTACGATCAAGGAGATGGCTGAATCTTTGGCAACTCATACTAGCTTGGTAAGTGACATAGATTCAGATGATTGCGAATACGAAGAGGAAGTATTATGACAGCGGGAGAGCTATTAGTATTAACCAATGAGCTAGGGATATCTCTTTATCTGAAGGATGGGAATTTAGCTGTACGCTCTAAAAAAGGTACTCTGAGTCCAGAATTAAAGTTTGCAATTAAAGAACATAAAGCTGAAATCATCGCGCTGTTATCGCAAAATCAGAAACTTTCACAAGAATCCAATAAATCGGTACTGAGAAAGTTAGGGCTATCAAAAGCTGAATTGTCTTTTGCTCAACAACGTTTGTGGTTTCTTGATAAATTTGAAAGTGGCAGCTCAAATTACAATATGCCAACGCCTTTGAGGATCAATGGTGATTTGGACTTGGATGTTGCACAGCAGGCGATACGTGCAATTATTCAACGACATGAAATATTAAGAACCGTCTATTTGGACGAAGGTGGAAAGCCATATCAACAAGTAAATGAGAGATTTGATTTTCACATTAAACGCTACGATCTTTGTGCATTTGATGGCGCAGAAAAAGAACAGAAACTTGAGCAACTGATCACTGATGAAAGCTTTAAACCATTCGATTTAGAACGAGATTTAATGGTTCGAGTATGTTGGATACAGCTTTCTAGTAAGCTAGAAAAACAAGAAGGTGTGTTGCTTTTTAACATGCACCATATCGCTTCCGATGGATGGTCCATGAATGTACTTGTGGAAGAGTTTAATGCCTTATATCAGGGGATTAAAAAAGGTGTGGACAGCCCTTTGACGCCGCTTAAATTACAATACAGTGACTTTGCTACTTGGCAGCGAGAGTGGCTAAAAGGAGAAGTATTTGAAGCGCAATTAAGTTACTGGAAAGAGCGCTTACAAGGGGCGCCTTTGGCCCATGGTTTGCCACTTAGTTACCCTAGGCCTGATAAAAAAGAACACGTTGCCGATCTGGTTTTAGGTAAGATGGATGAAGAGACAAGTGCTGCTTTATTAGATCTAGCTAAAGAACATAAAATAACGCCTTTTATGTTGCTGCATGCCGCATTAGCATTGGTGTTTTCACGCAATAGTAACAGCTATGATATTGTACTGGGCTGCCAAGTCGCTAACAGACAGCAGTCAGAGTTAGAGTCGTTGATTGGGTTCTTCGGTAACACTTTAGTGTTGAGGGCGAATACCAACTTTGACTCTCTAACCGACTATATGGCTCATATTAGAGATTGCAACTTAGAGGCTTTGTCAAATCAGGGGATCCCTTTTGATCAGCTTATTGAGCATCTGAACATACCTAGAAACACCGATCACTCGCCTCTGGTGCAGATCATACTAACAATGGAAGTCACACAGGACAACGATTTGGAGGGGGATGACTTATCAGTCAAGCTTATCGTAGAGCGAGAAACTAGAGCAAAGTTCGATATAGATATTAGTGCCTTGGTGATGGGGGGAAGGTTTTGTTTTAATTGGACTTATGATTCCTCAATATTCTCGAGAGAGTATATTGAGCAGCTAAACAAGCATTTGAAAACGGCACTGAGCAGCTTTGTTTTGACGCCAAACTTGCCTTTAAAAGAGCTACCTATATTGACTGAGCAAGAAGTTGATGGGTTGTTGCATGAGACACCGCTCCCTGTATCAAGTTTTACAGGTGAACCTTTTATCCATCAGCTTTTCGAGCGCCAAGTAGCCGAGCATCCGTTGTATGTAGCGGGTATTTGTAACGAGCAACAGCTCACATATTCGGAGTTAAATCGTAAAGCAAACCAGTTAGCACGTTATCTCAAACAACAGGGAGTTGGACCGGACTCGCTAGTTGCTATATATCTGGATCGTGACCTGACGATGTTGACAGCCATATTAGCGGTATTAAAAGCTGGTGGAGCCTATGTGCCTGTCGACACCAGCTTTCCAAAAGCGAGGCTTGAACATATTTTTGCGGACTCAAAAGTGAATGTGATTATTACAGAGACTGCACTGGCTCCCAAGCTTGAATTTAGCGCGGCAACTCTGGTTGATATATTGCAGGAAGAGCAAGTTCAGTCACTATCTGCGGAAAACTTAGCGCTTGAAGAAATAAACCTGACACCCAATAATTTGGCCTATGTGATCTATACGTCAGGTTCAACGGGCAGACCAAAAGGGGTTGCTATTGAGCATCGTCAAATAGCGTATCGCTTTGCGGGTTTTAGCCACTTATTCGATATTAAGCCCAAAGATGAAGTGCCGAGCTTAGCTTCTTATGCCTTTGATATTTCATTGTTAGAGTTAGTATATCCGCTAACTAAAGGTGCAACTGTCAACATAGTAAGAAATGACGAGTTGAGTGAACCAATCGCATTATTGGACAGAACAAGGAACAGTGCATTTATCCATATGACGCCGAGTCTGGCTCAAATTTGGTTAGACCAAGTAAAGATCAACAAGCATATGACGCGCTTCCCTAAATTACGTTATTTTGCCACAGGCGGAGATCTTGTTCCCAGTAGGTTATTAACTGATTTGAAGCAGACGTTAGAGCATATTGACGTACTACAATTCTATGGACCTACTGAAGCGACCTTATTCTGTGTGTGTAACCAAAAAGCGGATGAGTCGCCTAACCTGATTGGCCAAGTAATCCCAAATACTCTGGGAATTGTTGTTGGTGAAAATATGGAATTGTTGCCTTTTGGTGTGGCTGGTGAGTTGTGTCTTGGAGGTGAAGGTATCGCTCGAGGGTACTTAAATAGAGATGAGCTTACGCGGGAACAGTTTGTTAATAATCCTTATTCTACAGAATCGAATTCTACGTACCCTCAGCGGTTATACAAGACTGGTGACATAGTCAGAAAGCTACCCGATGGTAATATTGAATATATCTCCCGAAAAGATGATCAAATAAAGATAAGAGGGTATAGGATTGAGTTAGGTGAGATCCAATACCACCTAGATCAATGTGAGGGAGTGCATTCCTCTGCGACACTCGTTAAGGATTCCGGTCAGGCAGGGAAACACATTGTTGCCTATGTAAAACGAGATCAAAGCTGTGAAGCACTCAATGACAATGAACTCATTGTGACCTTAAAAGCGACACTTGGAAAAGCTGTTCCCAGCTATATGGTACCGAGTTACTTTGTTTTTATCTCTGAATGGCCTTTGACCCCAAATGCCAAAGTCGATAACAAGTTGTTACCTGAGCCTAAATGGAATGTATCTGGTGATGTGTGTCTACCAGAAACTGACGTGGAGCGGGGGTTAGTTGACATATGGTCTGAGCTACTGGGTGTTGAGAGCAAAGATATCAGCACTACAGCTAACTTTTTCGAATTAGGTGCTCACTCGTTACTGGTGACTAGGCTTGCTACGGCGATTAACTCTAATTGGAAAATTGACTGTACGGTCAAGCAAGTATTCGAGCGGCAGACGCTAAAAGAGCAAGCTGTGATGGTTTCAGAGGAACTTGCAATATATCAAAGCCTGTTCAAAAAACCGGATGTAGGTGGCGCACAAGAGCGTTGGGAGCTTTAGGTACTTTGATCGCCGCCCAAAAGTGTTTTGAGCGGCGTTACCTGATTTTAGTGTTAAATATTTAATCACCTAAAGCAGCTCGTCCCTCTGTTTGGTGGTGTACTGTAACATATTAAGGAGTTATGATAGTGAGTAATACTATCGAAGAGATCCATGTGGATGACTTAAGTAAAGCACAATTTAAACAACAGTATTGGCACAGTAATAAGCCTCTATTAATAAAAGGGGCTGTCAAGCATTGGCGAGCTCACAAGTTGTGGAGGCAGCCAGATTACTTAAGTAAAAAGCTCAGTAAGTTAGAAGTCTTAACACTCAGTGAGCCTTTAGTAGAATCGAATTCTAATTTATCTCAGACACTGTCTCAGACTATGGAGTTTGAATCCTTTTTTAATGAGATTAACAATGGTAAGAATAACCCTTTGTGGATACATGCTTTACCTTTGCTTTTCACTGAAGAGGATGCAAAAAACGTGTCTACAATTGCAGGGATGGACAAAGAGGAATTTGTAGCGGCTATGAGTTCTCTAGCGTTAGAGGATGTTGGCAGCTTTCCATTTTTGGATAAAACAGCAAAATCTAGGCTCTATCCAGGGTGGAGGATTTTTTTGTACAGGAATAGTTTCACAGATTGGCATGAGCATATCACAGACACACATTTGATGTGCCAGATATGTGGCGATAAGGAAGTCACTTTATTGGCTCCCAATGCTGGCAATAAATTGATAAGAGGCCTGTATGAAAAAAATGTCAGCTCGTTGAAAATGGATAAAAGTTTTGAAGAGTCAGTCGCGAATGCTAATCCATACAAGGTGATTGTGGAAGATGGTGACGCTCTACATATTCCTGTTTACTGGTATCATAAGGTGGCGCCGACAAAAAATAATTCATTCGGTATTACGTTGGCACATGCATATGCTTCACCTATGAGGGTCAATGGAGACTTCAGATATTTAGGTAGTCAAAGCATGTATAAATTAGCACCTGTGTATATGAAGCCCTTGTTGCTGATGGCCAGAGCAGTAGCGCTTCTTCAAAAAAAGAAGCCATTGTCAATTGAATAAGAGATAAATATAAGAACGGTTAAAGTTATTTATGGATGTTAAAAAGAATAAAAAAACGCGAAAAGTTAAACTCAATACTAAGCAAGCCTTTATTATTGCTTTAAGTGTTGTCACGCTTGCCGGTATTTTCACTGTCATGAAGGATAAAACCATTAGTATGCCTCAAGAAGACTTGCTAATTGAGCGCGTGAAAGCTGGAGAGCTTGAGGTGACAGTGGATGGTTACGGTATCCTCGTATCTGGAAAACAGCAGCTCATTACCGCGAATTCTGACGCGACGGTTGAAGAAATTGTGTTAAAGCCTGGTGCTAAAGTGAACGCTGACAGTGTGATTGCGAAGTTAAGTAACCCAGAATTAGAAGAGCTTGCTGAAAGTGCCCAGCAGGATCTACTGCAAGCTATTGCGAATATGCAGCAACTTTCGTTGAATAACGAACGAGAAAAATTAATCGAGTCCTCTCAATTAATAGAGGTCGAATCTCAATTAGAGGGCGTAAAACTGCAGCGCGAGTCAGAGGAACAATTGGTGGAAGAAGGCATTGTTTCTCGCCTTAGTTACAAACAAACGTTACTAGAAGAAAAGCAACTTGAGCAGCGTGTCAGTGTATTAAAAGAGCGGGCGAAGCAGTTGACTAAAATCCATGAAAAATCCATAAATATCGAAAAGGGTAGGGTTAAGCAAAGTGAAGGTGTATTAAACAATGCACTTGCTCGCTTAGAAAAGCTTGAAGTGAAAGCAGGATTTGAAGGGGTGTTGCAAAGCTTGTCTGTAGAGCTTGGGCAAAGCTTGCGAAGAGGCGATGAAATTGCATTGATAGGATCTGTTACAGAGCTGATCTCAGAGATACAAGTTCCGCAGAATCAAGCCCAATTAATTGAAGTTGGCCAGCCTGTGATATTAAAAATGCGAGATGAAAATATCGTAGGTGAAGTTAGTCGAGTGGACCCTGTGGTCAATGATGGCACTGTTTTAGTGGAAGTTGCATTGCCAGCGCAATTACCTTCATCTGCACGACCATTACGTAATATAGAAGGCACTGTGATTGTAAAGACAATACCCAACGCTAAATATATTAGAAAGCCCGTTGGCGCAAAACCTAACAGTAGCAGTTACTTATATCGTTATGACGGCGATTCAGGTTCTGCTGAACGGTTCTTAGTACAGTTTGGTGAATCGGCTGGAAAAGACATTCAGCTTCTTTCAGGCGCAAACACTGGTGAGTTTTTTATCATTAGTGATTTATCTAGTTTGCAAGAAGGGACTTCACGGATCAGCATTCATTAAATATACTGGCGCAAGGCATTACATTTATGTGGCCACGCTTTTTCTAGACAATGCCTGGGGCCTATTTGGCATTGTCTAGAACCATAATCGGATTATTCACTTTAACTCTTGGTTTAAATCACGCGCACCAATCACACTCCTAACCCTTTTGGAAGCTGAGCTTCCCAAATGTGATTCCTGATGACAACTTGTATATTTTATGGCTTACCTACTTTTCTTCCACTTGCAATATAGTGCCCGGTACCTCTTTAGTTTTGGCTTGAGGCCTGTATTTTTTGGTGTGATCTTAGTGACAGTCGCTAAGATTTTTGGTTTATATCCGTAAAACTTATTTCGTGAATCAGCTTTTTAAGGACCACAAAACTATTTTGGCGTTAGGTATTGTCACCCGTTAACTTGCAAGTTACCAAGTTTTATTGTGTCTATATGGGCTGTAGGTGCAGTTACAATTCGTTCCTGTTATACATCCAAAAAGTTAAATATCTTGATATTGAGGGCGACAAGGTGTTATGTGAAGAGTAGTCTATATTTGGTTCGATTTGTTGACTGTTGATATACTGTTGGTCTATATTTAGTCTTGTAGTCTATATTTAGACTTTGTTGTAAAGTGATATTACAAGTTATGTGAACTTAAAGGGGTGAGTAGGTATGAAAATCGCAACAATTAGCCAAATGAAAGCCAACGCGGCCACTTTGCCTGACGAATTAGGGCTTGCTCCTCTGTTTGTGACACAAAATGGCAAAGAGTCATTAGTGGTTCAAACGCATGAGGCGTACCAACATCAGCAGGAAAAAATGGCATTCATGACGCTGTTATTAAATTCAAGAAAAGATATCGAAGAGGGCAAGACAGCGCCAATCGATGATTTTCTAAGTTCGATTTAAAATAGGTATAGAATGACACATGTAAATATTGAAATAACTAGACATGCACAATTGCAAATTAAAGATGCGATCAATTGGCGTTCGCGTCGAGAGACTGACGGTGTAGCAAGAGATAGCATTAAATCAACCGTCATAGCATGGAAGAGCCAGCTAGAAACCTTGCCTGAGAGCGGTAAAGCCTGCCAGTACTTTGACTCACCTGAGTTTAGAGAGATAGTAAAAGGCAATTACCGGTTTGTATACGAAATCAGGAACACTGGTGAGCAAAAGTTCAATATTTACTTACTGATATTTTGTCATGTTAAAATGAATTATCAGGATTTGATCAACCAGTTTGGTCTGTTTTAAGAAAGAGCCAGCTAAAAGTTGGCTTTTTTCCTCTAGGCTACAACACTGCAAAGGCGTAATGGAACGTGACATCACTTTAACCGATGTGAAAGTGCCCACATGGTTACTGCAACCCTTAGTCTGAATGCTGAACATTGCTGTTTGTGCCACAGAGCTTTAAGGGGATAAGTAAGTTAATGGTAGAAAGGATGCAGTTTATAAGGAACTTGTAAGAACATCAAACAACTAGAACACATCATACTTAATTTGTTTTATCATTAGGCTTAGCCCCAATAGAAATAAAACTATTCCTTTATATCCAGGTAACTAAAGCTACTAACTCATGTAAGCACGCTTCGAAGCTGAGTTCTTTTGCCGTTCTCATTTCTCAAACCGAGCGTTCTTATCTAGATATTTTTTTGAATTCAAATCAATACTGAAGAGTTGATATGCAAGCATATTTTCTGAAAGTGGACCTAAAATACTATAAATTTAATACTTTTCAATTAGTTAATTGATATAAGTTATCCAAGTGTTATTCATTGACTTGTTAACTGAAAATGTGGATAACTTATTTTTTAAACAAATTGACTGTCACTGTATCGTCAATTTCTTCTTGCGAAGTCTGAACATAGCGCTCTGTTGTTTTAATCGACGAGTGACCCAGCAATTTTGAAATGTGTTTTAAATCAGAACCGTTACTATATAGCCAGGTTGCATAAGAGCGCCGCAATGAATGAGGCGGCACAGGCCGATTACCGTCGAGCAAACCATACTTTCTGCAAACGTCATAAATAGCATGGCCAGACAACCCAGCGATATCGGACATTTTATAATAGGCCCGCCCCCCTTTTGTTAGGCGTATAAATAAGGCTCCCGTTTTAGTTGGGTGTAGCACCAGCCATTGCATTAATGCTTGATACGTAAATTCATGCAATTTAACCGCGCGCTCATTATTACCTTTCCCTATGAATTGAAGGCGTTGATGCTCATGATCGATATCTTCACACTGCAGGCCTGCGACCTCGAAACGCCTCAAACCGGCCCCAACCAACACATGAAAAATGGCCTGGTCACGCACACTTGTCATCACGGGTTGAGTCCAGCTATCGACCTTAGTTAATAACGACTCAAAACTTTCCAACGCCAAAATATGATGATCTTTAATTCGAGAGCCGCCGGGTTTACTTACACTCTTAATGGACTCGTAACGCCTAGTGGAAATTTGTTCGAGTAAAAACACTTCTTTGATCACACTTTTGAGCACAGACAAATAAAGCGATATAGTATCAGGTGATAGACACTTTTTTTGCCACAAGCTCAGCATCAAATTGACATCATTTTTAGTAATGGATGGCCAGTCAATATCGTAAATAGACTGAGCACCTAGACCCTTAGAGATAGTCATTAATACTCTTCGAGCTGTCGCTTTTGATGCATCACTCGAGAGGCCATTGATATATGTATACATTGGACAGTTGTTATCTCGGAGGATTAAGTTCGTAATCGTTGGTCGCCGACGCGAAACCTGCTTATTTTGTGGTGATTCAGTTGGTGTTATTTTTACTAGGTGTGATAACCGATCATACATAACTCGCTTCTCCAATAAAACATCATGATAGAGACCTAGAGTCACTAATTTATTCACTATAGTCAAAGCATCTCAAAATTACCAACGTAAATGCATATTTACGTTGGTAATTTACATTATGTTAAATGAGACAACGAATAAGATAAGCGCAACTATGGATAGTATTTTTCGAATACATCGGATAAAAATGGTTTACCCTGTAACACGTTCCCGCACTTTGATCTAGATGATTTATTACATCTTATACAATGCATACGGCTGAATGCTCCAACCTAAAAATCAGGAGTATTACAAAAATAAGACAGAGACAGAATCGGATGTTATTATTTTGGTTACAGAAATAATAAAAAAGGAGCGTAATATGAAACGTGAAGTAGATGCGGTCATTCTATGGGTTGATGGGAGTGATGAAAATTGAGAAAATTCGCTATGAAGACATCGGTACATTGAAGTACGTTCATCGCAGCATCGAAAAGTTTATCCCTTGGATACGCAATGTATATTTAGTAACAGCTAACCAGGCTCCGGGTTGGTTGAAAACAGATCACCCGAAGCTTGTACAGATATCGCATAGTGATATTTTCAAAGATCAGTCTCAGTTACCCTCTTTTAATAGTTCTGCAATAGAACTTAATTTACACAGGATTGAGGGGCTATCAGAGCAATTTTTACTATTCAACGATGATACGATCATCCAAAAGCCCTTGAATAAGAGTTATTTTTTTAAAAGTGATTACCCTAATGATATGTATATTGTGAGGAATTTATTTCACGATGATAAGTACTCGCATTCACTTCACTCGATTATGCAAGTAATTAATAATGAAGTTAAAAGCAGTCAATCTTTCAATCAGCAATTGCGTTACATGAAAAACTTCCGATATGGCTTAAAGTGTGTGATAAACAATCTTATACTAACGAGACTATCACAGAATGAAATTCCTCTTTTTGTACAATTACACTCTGTGCAGGCTCACTTAAAAAGTAATTTTATTGAAGCAGAAACGGCATATCCCAACATATTTCACAACACCTTTTCTTCTAGGTTTAGAAGTGAGTCTGATATAAATCATTATTTGGCACAATTTTGGGGGCTTATCAAAGGAAAGTTTCACCCCAAAATGCAGTTTGATAAAAAATATATCAGCATATTGGATATCGACATGCTTAAAAAGCAACTTTTAGCACTTAAAGATCATGATATTTCATTGCTTTGCTTTGGCGAGCACCCTGAATTTGATACCTCAGATTACCCAAAGTGTAAGCAGCTCATCTCAGAATTTTTGGACATAAAACTCAGCAATCATAGCTCTTATGAACGAAAAACCCAATAAATATATAAAAGTCTAAATTTATTATAAATAGGAGCACCCTACAACTGGTGAAAAACGCTGATAAAAAGAAGAGATTAAATCTTTTATCAGCACTAAACTATAATAGTTTAATTTATATAAAAGTGTAGAGTAGGGGGCGATACCAGGGTGAGAGCATACTTCGTTAACGACCATTAACCGAAGATAAGCTCGGCCCTGAATTCATCGTCAAAACTGGCCCGAACGCACTTGCCACGTATCGAATCTTTACGACCTGTGTGCTGTTTTACCAGATTACGAACGACTCGTCTGAACAACGCCATGTTTTCCGCCGAAATCGGTTCGCTGATTTGGCAAGCATCCTCCTTAAACACCACGTCCAACACCCAATGCTGTTGGTTCTCGATGTGCCAATGATGGCGGATGGCTTTTTGCAACATCTGTGCATCTGGCTCGACAGAAGTAACATAAAAGTGCGTGTCTATTTTTGTTGTCGGGCCAGACTTACGGTGTCTTTCAACCGCGACTATTGAAGTGATCCCGGGCCATTTTTCTTTTATTTCTTCGGGCAGTTTGTCTGCCTTCAGAGCATAAGTGATGCGGGTTTCCTGGCGTCCATGACCATTGCTGACTTGTACATCTTCGGGCAAATTCTTTTCTTCTTCAAAGGCTGTTTCAAAACATGAAGTGACTGCTTTATAGAGTGTTTTCTGATTCGCTTTGACCTGAACCAGATAGTCAGCCCCTCTTGAAATCAATGCTGAAAGTGTCGCTTTCTGACAATGTAGTGCATCTAATGTGACGATAGAATCTGAAATATCGAGCACATCCAATAAGGCCCTAACTGCCGGTATCTCATTGGACTTATTTTCTACTGTACGCTGATACAAAGTTAAACCAGACTCGCAATCAAAAGCAGACACCAAGTGTAAGTTATCCTCACGCTTTTTACTGGCACCGCGCAGGGTTTTGCCATCAAACGCAATGATTGGCTTACCTGACTGAGACCGTTGCTCGTTGACCCAACTGAACAAGGCCAAAACCAACGAATCAGTCTCTACTGTCTTAAGAATTCGTGCAATGCTATGTCGCGTTGGAATAGCGTGCTTAAATGCTCTGAACTGCCTGAGCCAAGGCAGTTTACTGTGCCCAAATACTTCGATATCTTTCCAGCCTTCACAACCGGATAAAACCGCCGAGATGATCAGAAACAAAACGTCAGCAAGCTCATGATGTTGATCAATAGAAGAACGCTTATCTTCAACAAGTTCAAGGTGGCTAAATAACGACATAATTAACAAGCAGATAGTGATAATGTGGGCGTTATTAGATCAGAAAAGAGGCGGGTGTTAAAGCCTTTTTACAAAGTGTGATCCCGCCGTGGGGGCGATACATTAACCAAGATGTTATAATAACCCGATTTATACATTGATGAAACCTCGCTACAAACGTGCTGGGGGATCCCCTCATAATTGAGGTCTCCCGAGCAGATGTATCAAGCGCACGTATTCACCGTATAGCCCAGCGCAGTTGCTTTCCTGTCATAATATAATCGCTTCGTCGCCTAACCTCTTTGCCAAGCCTAACAGTCGACAGCACAACACGATCTCTGATTGTATTTGCCTGCAACTTTCGTTGCCAATTTGAGTATTGGGCATACAGGCCTATCCACCAGAGAATAATGGTCGCCAGCAAAGAACAGCTGATGGGACTTAGGTGAGTTGTATTGAGCTAACGTGAAGGTGCGCTCATACACTATCATTGAGCGTCCCTGAATGCTGACGGAAGCACGCAAAGTCATCAACCGCAGTTGCTCGCGCACATCGGCCCAGTCGACCAGCAAGATAGGCATAGGATTAGCGCCGCACGTCAGGCAAGCATGAAAGCGGTAAATAGCAAGTCGGTCGTTATGCATGGCAGTGTTGCCAAGCAGTCGGTCCATACGTTTAATGTTGTGTTTTGCAGCGACAGGGCCCTTCATATTCCGACCCAGCTCTGTAAGTGAGAGTTGATTGCTATCGAGCAAAGTCTCAGTTGCTAGCATTAATGAATCAAGGCGCCGCGCATGAATTTGGGGCAGTTTTTTCTGAGCATATCGTGTAGGATAGTGATATCACGCATGGTGTTGTAATCTATTTGGTTTTTGGCGAAATAAATTAGATCAAACAATGCCGTTCGTGTCCATCACATTGATTTTAAATATGATTATCTGGGGATTCCTCAGACAAACGCGTAATTTTCCGGTATCTTTGTAGCTCTTTGAGAGCGTTGTACAATCCCGCTACTAATGTAAAATTATGCTCTTCGCTGTTAAATTCATCAAGTTGTAACACTAGATCCGTTGAACGGTTGCGTAAGACGATATTAGAAAAGGCATCATATTGCTTACGCATACTTCCGCGTTCCCCTCCTATATTCATATATAAAAAGCCAGGTTTGTCATTCTCGGAAGACAAATAGCTTTTAGTTGCCTGAACTGTTTCTCCATTCCCCCACCAAACAGCAGGGCTAAACGCGAGGTGTGCTTGAAATAAGCCCGGGCGAGCGTGAAAGGCATGTATAACAAACAGACCAGCAATAGAATGACCTAAAATGATGTTGTTGTGATTACTTCGGTATTTTCCATTAACAAAGGGGATAAGTTCATAATGTATATAGTCGAGAAATTTTCCTGCACCGCCCCCTTCTCCAAGCGGCCCTCTGGGATCTTTGTTAACAGTTGGTGCAAAGTCTTTGAGGCGATTTGCACTTGTGATACCTACAACAATATATTCATCAGAACCATTAGATTTGTGAAGCCTGTTCAACATGCTAAACACTAGCTCCCCATTTAACTCCCCATCCAATACATACAAAACAGGGTAGTGCTTGGATTCTTTGGAGCTGTAACTTGATGGTAGTGCAATTGTAATTTCAGGTTTGTCGTCTAAAAATTTAGAACTGGGCATATTAATATTTGTAAAGCTCGATGCACCCACACCAGCAGAAAATAAAATAATGGCAATAGCAAAAAATTTTTTCAAGGCTTCACTCTCCTTTTATATAAAATCTTGAATCAAATCACTTTCTTCAGAGACTTTTAGTAGAAATAATTTACCTGAATCCATTTGATTATCATAGTGATTTGCTTCATATGTGGTATGAAGAGTGAAAATACGTTTAGTCAAAACGATATTTGTGTTTATATACATTGATGTGAGTTCGTTTCTCATGTCAGCTTAGTCCTCAACCTGTAGAGGCTATTCTATAAGTTGGCGACATCAGGCTTGCTATAACAAATAGACACAACAAGAGAAGGGCACTTACGAACTCACATCTAAATACTTAAAACTAAAATAGCGCCACTATCCATACAGCATAAAAACCGTCGTGCATGTTCAAATCACATACAAGAGCATTCACAATGACACCCGAAAAAGTACCCGACTACATCGTAATGTCAGCCTTTTAAACTCAATCATGTTGATCTCAAGCTTACAAAACACTTTGGATCAAGTGAAATAAAATCACCGAGCGAATTCAATCACTGTCAATACAGTTCATTAACGGTGAAATAAACATTTACCACATGAAAGTGGGTGCTGAGTGTACAAAACAAAAATGTCGAGATATCATGTACAAGGTACAAGAAATTAAAAAACAATTGACTTTTAGAGGGTCAGGATTAACAATAATGACAATTGCGCAATAACATATTAAAACAAGCGTAATAATTTATATCTCGGGAGCATTTGGCTTTTTATCCCAGAAAAGTCAGTGATTAAGTTGTAACAAAAGTAAGGAACTGAGGAGAAATGATGAGTAATCAAAAGGAGCTATTAGAACAGCTAAGGACGAAGCTGAACATTAGTGATGAAGATGAGCTAAGTTTGGCTAGCGAATTCTTTCTTGAAGGCTATAAGCTTGGTCGTAAGGATGGATATGAAGGTATCCATATGTCGCCGATCAATGCATTACACTACTTCAATAAAAGCATCAATATGGAACGACAAAAATATAACTAAACAGAATATTGAGTCCGCTGCAAGTTTAATTTAAAATTCCAAATGAAGTTAGCACCTGGAGTAAATCTTGAACAATATTTCATTGGAACAAAGCATCGCATCGGCTCTTAATCATTCTGAAGCTAATCGCATTTTAATTGAACAGGCTTATGAATTTAAGTCTGTTTTTGTCAATCGAATAAAGCCAGACAGCAGTAACCCTCGCTTTTTCCCAGCCGTATTTATTCAAGATGTACACGCATATCAGATGCGAGAACGCAAGCTAACTAAAGCACAGCTAGTCAAACTGTATAATGCCCAAGACAAAGTATTGATAGGCAAAGGCTGTATTGTCAATTGTTTAAACTACGGTACAAATGAGTGGAAAAAAGCCAACCGAACGATTGAATCTATTTTGGAACTCGCGGAAAATGTAGCTGTAGCCGAAATTATTCAAGTACCAACATTGTTCCCTATCGGAGAGGGTGACTATCAAATCCTGACAGGACACAGACGATTTTTTGCACTAATTTATGTGAATGGGGTTGATGCCGCATCCCACTTTAAAGTTTACGAGCAATGTCCTGTGCTACCTAAAACCAAGCAGTTTCAAGAGAACGCCAGTAGGGAAGATTTGCCACAACTTGGCAAACTAGCTGCCTTTGGAGATGCCTTACTCGAAATAGAAGCGCTTAATAAAATTCGTAAGCAAAAAGGCTTTAAGGCACTCACAGTCAGAGAAACCGCAGGAATTCTTGGTATTTCAACGGGTGCCTATGATAACTACAATGTATTGACTCGATACCCAGCAGTTTCTAGCGCATACAGTGATGGGTGTTCAATGGCTTTTGTTCCGATGAAAAAGCTGATCCTGAAAATAGAACAGGAATATAAAAAAGAAATAGGCGCAACCGTTTTAAATGCGACAAACGCCCAAGAGGTAAATAGACGCATTGCGAGTTACCTCAGCGGCGAGAAAAACGCTGAACACAGTAAAAAGCAGACCAGAAACTATCGAGTAGATAAGCTAGTATCAACCAATGCTCTAATGACACTCCTCAAATCTGATGTTACCACTCTCGATACAGGTATCAGCTGGAATGAAGTCGACTGGGATAACCACAAGCAAGTTAAAGAAACACTCACAACGCTGGTTGAATTCTTGAACAACAGGGATTGAGGCCAATGTGCTGCCTTATAGATGCGTAGATATATGCATCTATACTATTATCAGTTATAACTTTAGCGTTGTTCTGAAACATACATCAATTTGATATTGATAAAGTGCCTGTGACTTTTGTTTGGAAAGTCGCAGGCCATATCCTAATAAAATAACCTTAAATTGTCACTCAAGCTAAAGAGTATTAAGGACATAAATATTCGCGCTTTATATACACTTATCTGATGATATATACCCAGCAAACAAAGAAGCAAAATATAGATATTAGCAGTGCTATCATGGGTTTCAGAGCTTATCAATACACCAGAACCTCTGGATCACAAAATGACTCACTTGGAAGCAGTCTTGCATGTTGTTTATGATGTGATGAGTTACTTTGGGTGACAGTGTTAATAACCAAGGTGAACACCTCGTTCGTGCTGAACATTTTTGATAGTCACCTTAGTTATCGTATTACGAAGATCATCCGTATCAGCTTCAAAGTAAATTGATCCAATGACCTTAGAACACACGCATTTAAACTCAGTCACTGCTACCATAACTGAGCATTATGCAAAATTTCAAGATGTGTGCACGCGTTTTTGCTTCACGACGTATGTCAGCCCCTTGGGTTGGTAGACAATTTC
This sequence comes from Pseudoalteromonas sp. BMB, assembly GCF_001709235.1. NCBI lineage: Bacteria > Pseudomonadati > Pseudomonadota > Gammaproteobacteria > Alteromonadales > Pseudoalteromonadaceae > Pseudoalteromonas > Pseudoalteromonas sp. BMB. The sequence continues at coordinate 14,749 of NZ_MBQA01000168.1, read as the reverse complement.
TTTAGCCAACCACATAGCTTGCTTTTCTTTTATAGAGCTGGCGATATATCTAGAGGGGATGTCTAGTTCATCTAATTCAAGAACTTGCTCTACTTCAAAGCCTGCCTCATCAAACAGTGCCAGCGCGTCTTTGACGGTATAAAATTTAGCTCGAGGGTTCATATAGTCATCCATTTTATTGAGAATATAATGCTCCTGCTCTTTTTTGCTAAACTTTCGTTTGTAGTGCGTGATTATGCTGAAAAAGATATCTTGCCAGCCATAACTTTGTACTTTGTATAGAAAGTATTCCATCTTTTTGGCTAAGCTCGATTTATTTAATGTTGCTTCCGCAGCGAGACAGTGATCAATTGTGGGACCACTGACTTCGCCATTGTCACCAAGTATCTGGCTCAATGCCATAACATCACTAATTCGCCGTCTTCCAACCGGGTTGTACAGCCATATAAACCCTTTGCCATTGTCTGCCATTTGGTTGCGTATGTTTGTTAACGCAACTTGGGGGTTGGCCAAATGATGAATAACACCTTGGCAATATACAAGATCGGCTTTTCTATCTTCAGCCATTGGCAGAGATTCTTCGAGGTTAGCCACATGATACTCAATATTGCTTCGAATATAATTACTTTTGGCAACAGCGATAGATGGCTCTGAAAAGTCTAACCCCACAACTTTTGATTCTGGAAAAGCGCGTGCAAGCTCGTGTGATAAATTTCCAGTACCACATCCAGCGTCAAGAATTAACTGTGGTTTCATATCTTTCATAGCACCATATTGGAACTTACGAAAGTATCCATAATGGTTACCTTCTAGCGGATATGGGTTATTTGAATAAAAAGTTTTAATCGGATCTGCAAATGACTCTGTAGACAAAATATTTACTCCATATAGAGACTAGTATCTGAACCTACTAGTCTCTAAATTGTTTTAAAATCATGAATGCTTCGGCTCGTTCAAAACCAGACTCAGCACCTCTTTTCATTGCAAGTGCTTCGATTGCCTGACGACTCCTTGGAAAAGGAAACTCGGCCATCTCACTTTTATAAACATCCATGACATCCAACTTCTGTTGAAAAGTATCAGTGACATTCTCATATAGATTTGGTGTGAAACACGGTTGGTTTATCGCTGTAGCGACATCCGTTTCTGACACAGTTTCATATACTAAGATCTCCTTGAGCTCAGTTCGCCTAAACCACTTAGAACACGCCATACTGGTTTCGAATGCCACAGTATGATCTGAGTGAATATCATTCTTAAATGGTACAAAGACAGTAAAAGGTTTAACTTCGTCAAATACTCTCACCATTTTTGAAATGATGTCACTTTTCGCAATGACATCAAGTTGGGAAGGCGGCAATCCCAGCTGAAAGGTTTTCTCAAACCCATAGGCTTGCGCCACCTCTTTGACTTCTTGAGCTCGGGCAACTTCTCGTTCACAGGAAAACCCAAACTCCTCACGCTGATCTGTCATGATCAGCCAGAAAATTTTGTAGCCGTTATCTTTATACTTAAGAAGCGTCGCGCCACACCCCAATGTTTCATCATCTGGGTGCGGAGCCACTACGAGGATATTCTTATGCATCAACACCCTCTTTCTTGATTATAAATGAGCCAATAGCCAGCACGTTCATACCTGTTGAGAAGAAGCACCGTACCGCATCAAGCGGGTTGTTGACAATCGGCTCACCACGAACATTAAAAGAAGTATTTATGATTATGGGGTGGCCGGTAATTTCCCCAAATTCATTAATCAAATTCCAATAGAGCGGGTGATGCTTTTTGCTTACAGTTTGGGGGCGCACAGAGCCATCCACATGAACAACGGAAGGGAATTCCGCCTTGTATTCATCTTTAAATTGATATGCCAAAATCATAAAAGGAGAATCTTTGGGTGATTCCATGTATTTATCTTTTACTTCTTCAATCATTGAAGGAGCAAAAGGCCGGAAGCCTTCTCTGTATTTGACCCGTGCATTAACAATGTCTTTCATATCTTTATTGGTGGGGTTGGCTAAAATCGACCTTGCACCCAAAGCACGCGCGCCGAATTCAGATGCTCCTTGGAACCACCCAATGATATTGTCTTCTGCAAGCAATCGAGCACACTCGGCGGCAATGTTATCCACTTTTTCATATTTTAACTGACAGTGTTTTAATATTGGCTCAATATCTTCATCAGAAAAAGAAGGGCCATAGTAAGCATGTTCTAAACGATTTGCCGGCAAGTCACCTACTATTTCTTTATGGGCCAGTAGGGCTGCCCCCATCGCTGTTCCACTATCGTGAGATGCTGGATTAATAAAGATGTCGCTTACGCATTCTAAATGAGACAATAAACCGTTCATTTTACAGTTCATGGCCACTCCACCACTTACACACAGATTAGTTGTACCAGTTTCCTGCATTAAACGTTTAGTGATGCGGCTCGCTACGTCCTCTAATAATTTTTGAGTTTCGTAGGCAACATTGATGTGATAGTCACTCAGCTCTGATTCCGGAACCCTAGGTTCACCTAGCAATTCAACAAGTTTATCTGTGAATTTTTTAGAGTAGCTACGCTCTCCAAAGTAAATGTAAGTCGGATCGACCTGATAGTTACCATGTTCACCTACATCGCAAACCTTTCTCAGTTTTTGAGCAATGTCAGCAGATGCTTTACCATATGCCGCCAATCCCATCACTTTGCCTTCCCCAGAGTAGGCATTAAACCCTAGCCACTCTGTTAAGGCACTGTAAAACCACCCCATACTGTTAGGCAATAACCACTGAGATTGCAATGACAATTCACCATCTTTACCAAACCAAGTCGTTGTCGATTGATTCTCTCCACTGCCATCCATCACCAACACAGCACTCTCTTCAAAACCTGATAGGTAGTAAACACTGGCAGCATGACATTTATGATGAGGATACCATTTGATGATAGGCTCCGCTGTTGGTGCTATTTTTCTGAGGCCAATTTTAATTTTTGATAAAGCCATCGCTGGCGTGAGTTTGTTATGAATAATGGACTCAGAAGGATCTGCCAGAGGGTCCAGCTCTCGCCCCTCGAGGCCCCCCATAAACTGATCCATCTTCACAGGGTAGAAGTCATGATCCCAAGACGTAGCAACAACACTCACATCGTTAAGCGTTACTTTCGCTTTTTTTAAGCAAAACTGTATTGATTTGCTTGGGAACGCTTCGGAGGCCGACTTGACGCGCGTAAAACGCTCTTCTTCGACCATAGCGACTAAATTACCATTTTCAAATAGACAAGCCCCAGTATTTGGGCCTTGCATAAAAATCCCTAATATTATCATTGATAACCTTTCTCAAGTAATTGTGCTTTGCTTGACTGAACAAAGCGAAAAATATCCTGAAACCATGGAAAATGCGTCCAGCTCTTATTATTGTCCAACAAGCGAACAGGATTCGAACTGCTTGTCAGTAATTTGAGCGCATTTTGGCAGTCAACCAAATATTGACGAGTTTCTGGTAAATTTAAGTTGTTAAGATGAACAATTAGATTCTCTAATTTTTTTTCATAATAATCTATTGGCTGATGCGAGCTTTTGAAATAATTCGCCGCATGTTGCCTATAATATACAACAGGTCGCGCCGTTTGCGCGGCAACTGCACCATTGAGCAAAGCCTGCGTTGCTAACATCCAATCCGGTGCAATGCTGTCCTGAGCAAGTGTATTCAAATCTATTTTTTCAAGTGCTGATTTCTTAAAACCGAGCGCGCTTAGTCCGCAATAGTTTTGGTAAAGAAGTGCGCTATAGTGTTCTAACTTTGTCGGCACATTTACATTGTCGAACAAACACCTCCCTAATAGCTCCCCATCTGTATTGATAAGAATCTGATCACTATATGAAAAATCGTGTTGCTCCAATACATCAAAATGCAATTTTAGAGCGTCCTCGTGCAAACAGTCATCAGAGTCAGTAAAAATAATATTGTCAGCGCTAAAACTGGCTGCCTGCCTGATCAAGTTAATTTTTGTTTCCTGCACTGAGTGGCTCGGCTCATCGGTACTTAAGAAAACATCATATACGCGAGATAAACTCTGAAGTTCAGCTTCACTAAATGAATAATTATCTTGCAAGATCAACAGAGCAATATTTTCTCGGCTTCGCAACTTTAACAGCGCATCAATAAATGCGCTATGATATGGTTTTGCCGCTGAAAAAATAGAAAAGCAAATCACCGCTTTGTACGACGCACGATCACTGTCCAGCGTTTGGTTCTTTAATATTGTCATTTATGAAAGACTACTCATATGAAGTCACATTACCAAAACACACCAACAACTTTCTCTCCCCTTGGTAGGGGTTTCGGCCATGAGCTTTGAGAATATTGTCAACCAACAACAAATCACCCTGTTGCCATTCGAATTGCATTTGATGCTGCTTATAAATACTCAAGATGTGTGTCATATATTCATCTGGAATTTTTGACCCATCACCAAAGTAACAATTACGCGGATAATCTGACTCATCATCAAAAAGTAATTCGATCCCAGCCCTGATCCCCTCATTGAAACATGAAAAGTGCCAGTGCTGCGCCTGATTAGTCCAAGATGTACTGCCGTTGTCTGGGTGGCTATAAATTGCAGGTCTTATCGCTCGTGTAATGAGTTTATTCTCAGACTTCCACTCGTAGCTCAAATTTAATTCTTTACATTTTGCTTCCACTTCAGTTTTATCTGAGGTTTGAAAGATAGTTTGCCAGCCCAGTCCCATTAAATCATGCTCTTCGTATTTTCTGACGTACATGACTTGCTTATCAATAAATTCACGTTTGATATGCTCAGGTATTTGTTTGTAAACAGCCCGGCTGTCTACAATGGGGGTTTCTCCACCCTCGAAATTCTTAGTTTCACACGCAAAAATAGCCTTGCTTGGGAAGCTATGGTTAAACGTGTTTTCATTGTGCCATAGCAGCACGTCCGAAGGAGAGTAATGAACAGGCCTTTGAACTTGGCTTTGCTCACTCACAGGAACATGTTCAGAGTTATTTTTTAAGACATCGCTCAGCATAATATCAGCAAAAGTTTGCACCGTTTCAGGTTTGGCTATATCCATTCCTCTGAATAATACCGCCCCTCTATCATGCATAATGGTTTCAATTTCGGCTTTGTTATGCTGAATTAGCTCAAAAACATCGCCCGCTTCATTTTGCTTTGTAACAACAATGGGACTATATGCATCAGCATTCAAATTGTGTAGGTCAAATCCTGTTAATTGGTACATTTTCACTCTCTACAGTTGTTACATTTACACACTGTGTTGTGCAGTAGCACGATTCAATTTTCTTTGTGCTGTATTGATAGCGTCATGCAAACATTGCAACGAATTGTCTGCGAATTGCTGAATTGTTTTTGTGTCAAATACATTGGTGCTGAATTCCCAAGTAAACAACAATTGCTCATTTGAATAAACGACTTCACAATAAATTTTATAAGTATTCTCTCGGTTCTTACCAAACAGAGGGACCATCTCTATCATTCTTAAACTGTCTTCAGAATCAGATGCGCCCTGAAACGCACTCCCCATATGGCTGAGCGTTTTGGGAATATAGTTTATCAGGAGATCTGGTCTAATAAGCGTCGATAAATCATGCTCAGGTATAACGCCCTGATCTTTGTATTTCAGCGCGCTAAAACCCTTTGCATGCTCTATCAGCTCATTTATCGCCGATTTACTTTGCTCAATCGTCGCCATCACATCATTGAAGTTATTGTTTTTCAGCAATAGACTGATATGTTCATTTAACCACCCAACAGTACCTGATAGATCAAGGTCTGTAAAATGATCTCGCCCGGAAGTCACTACATCACAAATAAAGTCATCCTGCCCAGTCCACCGACTCACCTCTCGAGCAACAGCAGAAAGAATGAGGTCAAACTCTTTGTAGTCTCCTTGATCCGCTATTTTAACCAAACTGTCAGTATATTCTTTACTGAGCGCCACACAGACCGAAGAACCGCTACCAACGGTGTTCTTCTTATGTACATACGGATAGTCCGTCGGAAGTGCAATACTCTGCCCTGCTAACTTATTTTCCCAGTACGCTGCTAACTGCTTCGCTTCCTCGCCTTGCAACCACTCTTCCATACTTATTACCCACTCGCTAAATCGACTACCGATCCGCTTTAACTGTGGCTCTTTTTCTTGACTGAAAGCAGCAAATGCCTTTAATAAGTCGCCAAATAGTATATCCCGTGAATATTGCTCAATTGCAAGGTGATGTGTAACCAGAACCAGTAAATCTTGCTTACCTTCACCTAAATCACAGTACCAAAACTTCACCATACCCTGAGCTAAATTGATACTAGCATGTAGTGCTTTGATTTCAGCTTTAATCTCTTCCTCAGTCAAAGATCTAAAATCTACATACTCAAAACACACGTAGTCCTCAAAGTTAACGATTTGTTCTGTTCTTTCCCCGTCTTTTTCAGAGATGGTAATTCTGGTGCCTTCATGCATTTCTACAACAAAGTTTGCAGCTTTGCGAGCAGCCTCACTATGATTTTTAGTCGACGTAAACTCCAGAAGATATGCAGGGCCCCACTGCCCGACATCTTCAGTACATGTGTCAAAATACCAAAAACGATTGCCAGGCATTCTATATGGTACTGACAATAAATTGTCTTCTCCCTGCTGAGGCGGCAAAACATGGCTAATGACCTTCGCTAGCTCAATGATGGTTTGCGACTTAAAAATATCTTGCACTGTTAAGCTATAACCAGATTGCTTAATATTATACACAACCCGCATCGCACTTATGGAGTCTCCGCCTAAATCAAAAAAGTTATCTTGTATACCGATAGTCTCTCGTCCCAGCGCCTGCTCCCATGCTGTACAGAGAAACTTTTGCATATCATTTGTTGGAGCAACATACTTATCTTTTACATCAACAGCTCCTGGTGCAGGTAGCGCTTTATGATTTATTTTGCCATTGGTAGTTAAAGGTAACTCTGGCAAAACCATAATCATATTCGGGATCATGTAATCGGGTAAATGTTGCTTCAACCACGCTTTTAGCAACTCAGAAAAATCCGCTGTACTTATATCTTGATTGGGCACAACATAAGCAACGAGCTGTGTTTGCTCATTCTGCTGATAGGTTGTAAGTACGCTATGTGACACCAAATTGTGCTGCACTAGTCTTTGCTCAATTTCACCAAGTTCAATTCTAAACCCTCTGATCTTTACTTGGCTGTCATCTCGCCCCAGAAATTCAATTGCTCCTGCTGAATTACGACGCACCAAATCTCCAGTTTTATACATACGCTGATACTGTTCAGGCAGAGCGCTATTATAAAACGGGTTTGTTACAAACCGCTCCTCTGTCAGTCGGGATCGATTTAAATAGCCACGCGCTAGACCACTACCACTTACATACAATTCTCCCGGCATACCAGGCGAAACTAGTTGCCCGAAACTATCCAGCACGTAATGCACATCTCCATTTACCGCATAACCAATTGGTATCGATTTCTCATCTCCCTTCAAAGCTGGAATTGGGTAACAACAACTAAAGGTCGTATTCTCCGTCGGACCATAACCGTTGACCACCTGAACATTAGGCAAGGTCTGCTGAACACGGTGCACAGAGGCTGGTTTCACAACATCACCACCAGTTACAATCCAACGCAGTTCGGGTAATTCTCCACAATGCTCACTCCAGATATCAAAAACGCCAGCCGTCAGCCACAAACTATTTACTGACTGTGCCTTGAGTGTCTGTTGAAGTTTCTCCGGTTCGATAGTACTACCAGGGTACAAGATACAACACCCGCCATTTAACAGCGGCCCCCAAATCTCCAACGTTGCCGCATCAAATGCAATATTTGCAGCCTGCAAAAACCGAGTATGAGCCCCCAAAGGCATAAAGGTTGCGTTGGTCAGTAATCTGACAACACCCGAATGCAGTGTCTGCACACCTTTTGGTTGGCCAGTTGACCCTGATGTGTAAATGACATAAGCCAAACCTGACGAATTTTGACTTAATCGTGGTAGGTTTTCAGCAGGCATACCTGCGAAAATAGGCGAGTCAATTACAACAACCTGCCGCTCACCAAAGTCTATATCATCAGTTAAGGCATGCTGTGTTAGCACTATATCTAAGTCAGAGTCATTCATCATGTACTCTAAACGTTCATCTGGGTACGATGGGTCTAAAGGCACATAGGCTCCACCGGCTTTGATGATCGCCATCATACCTATCAGCATGGATAATTCGCGCTCTACACATAACCCCACTAAAGTATCTGGCCCAACTTCTAATGCGTTTCTTAAAAAATGCGCCAGCTTATTGGCTTTTTCGTTCAATTCTTTATAACTAAGCCGTTCTTCTGCGCAAATTACCGCTGTTTTATCACCATACACAGCCACCTGTTGCTCAAAAACATCTTGCAAACAACGATTTTCAACCTTATCAAATGCGGTGCGATTACACTGATTCACTAACGTAATGCGTTCATCTAGGTCTAGCAAAGGTAATTGAGAAATAGGGCATGACAGATCATCAAGTTGAGAAATCGCCAAGAGTAGATTGCCAAAATGCTTGTCCAGCAACGCTATCTGATGTTGCTCAAACAACGCCACATCATATATCCAACCGCAATGCACACCATCATCATCAAGACTGATGCTAATATCTAAATCAAATTTAGCTAGGGTATGCTCCACTATTTCCGTCGCTGATATTGCGAGACTACCGGACTCAAATGGCCTTTCATTCAGTCCTTTGCTTACCCCATAATTAGTTCTTGTATTCAAGATAATCTGAAACAACGGCGAGTAACTTGTTGTTCTTGGGATATTAAGATGATCAACTAACTGTTCAAAAGACGTATCTTGATTAGACTGTGCTGCCAGATGTGTTTGTCGCACATGCTCAAAATAGTCGTCTAGTTGTTGATATTCAGTATTTACTCTTAAGACTATGGTATTAACAAAAAAACCAATCAAGTTAACCAGTTCAGGTTGTTCCCGGCCAGCCATCGGTGCTCCAATTACAATATCATGGCTGTGGCTGTGACGAGAGAGCACCAATGCCAATACGCCATGCACTAACATAAATGGAGTGAGCTGGTGATTTTGTGCTATTTTTTTCAGCGCGAGAGAGACCGTGGCAGGTAAGTGTGAAGAAATACGACGTCCCGAATATTGTTTAACTTCAGGTCTAACTTTATCCATATACAAGCTATGCAATACAGGCGCATCGCTCAGTTGTGCTTGCCAATAAGCTAAGCTATTGTCCAACGATTTACCTGACATGGTATCTCGTTGCCAAGTAGCAAAATCAGCATACTGTATTGGTAAAGGGGCTAAAGGGCTTTCTTTTTTATTGGTAATACATTGGTATAAAGTTGAGAACTCCTTGAGCAACACCTCCATAGACCAGCCGTCACTCACAATATGATGCATACATAAAATCAGTACTCCCGTCTGTTCAGCACTGTTTTCGCCGTCACTCAGACTAACATAACTGGCTCGTAACATAACATCTTTAGCTAAGTTAAACTCCTGTTGTGTTTCTGCTATGAGCAGTTCATGTAACTTAGTTTGTCGCATAGCTTCATTTAAGTGTGAGAGATCCAAGCGGCTAATATGAAACTTTTGCGGACTTAAAATGTGCTGATAAGGTGTGCCCTCATGCTCTTGATACACGCTTCTTAAGATTTCATGTCTAGAAATAATTTCTGTCAACGCCTGCTCAGCAATGTCTAAATCAAACAACCCTTGAATATTATAAGTATAAAGCTGTAGATGCTGATTTGAACCCTGAGTGTATTGTTCCGTAAACCAAGTGCGTTGTTGGGAAAAAGATAATGGCAACAATCCATCTCTATGCTGCAATGGTTTTATCTGGCCTTCGGTATTTTTATGTTCAGTTAAGTAAGCTATGATCTCTGCTTTTTTTTCTTTAATGTTGTTTTTGAGTTCGTCTGTTAACTGACCACCGCTGTATTGCTTAAAGCCCAGCCTGCCTTCTTCTACAAACAATTGTATACCATTATCCAAAGCATCATTGATAATCTCAACTGCTGTCATTGTTCTTCTCCTGATGCTGTTGCCTTCAACATCTATTTAGTTAAATCCCAGCCGAACCGCCCCTCATCAGTGTTCGACCTTAAAAAATGCTGCACAATGACCTGAGACACTTAATAAAGGCACATTGGCATCGCCCCCCCCTCTAGGTGGGGCTTTAGCTGCAGCTGCTGTTTGAGCTTATTTTACTTTTTCAAAATAGAATTGTGGGAACAGGTCATATTGCGACCAAAAAAGTCACAATATTTTGTATCAACAACAAATTTCTCTGCCTTATCACTTAAAAATTCTGCGACACCTTCTTGTTTACACCCACTATCTTCAACAACGAGATAATCATTCGAGCTCATATAACGAGCGAAGTATGATAGTACATTTGTTACGTTTACATGGGCATCTTCAATGACTAGCCAAGGGTGGGGTAACTCAGACAGGAAACTTGCTGTCATTCCTGTTCCAATTTGATTACAGTCGCCTTGGATAAATGTTACATCTTCATACTGAAAACAGGGTATATTAATATCGAATGAGTAAACGTGACACTCTAGTCCAAAAGACTTTAGTAAATCAGCCATCCATACTGCACTACCACCATTTATAGCACCTATTTCAATAATTGTTTTTGGCTTCAGTTCCCACAATAGCATTTGATAGATACCTAGATCAAATACACTTTTAAAAAGCGGTAACCCCTTCCATTGCAAACATTCGAACTCCCCCTCTTCTTGATCATCATTTGCGCGTTGTGCAAACTCTACAAAACGACCTTGATGCCAGCTGAGTACTTGCGCAACAATGGCGTTAACTTCCTTTTCTGGAACATACTCGCTTATTTGAGTAATTATGTTTGACAATGTATCTTCATCTTGAATTAGCGCAGAGCTCGTTTCAAAAATTTTAACTGCTTCATCAATAAATAGATCATTGAATGTTGAGACATTTTTGCGTTCCGAGTTTAGTTTTCCACACATCAACAAAGCTCGAAAATAATGTTTATTTATTATTGTTGCTCTATGTTTGCTGCCATCTCATCAATAGGCAGCAAACTGTATGCAGATCAAAACCAGCTAAACGCTCCCCATCAATTTTATAATTACTCAGAAGTCCCCTGTAAACTCTCATCTACTTCCGAAGTCAATATTCGACAGCTTCCCTAAAACACAGTAAGCGACAGCTGTGTTGGCGTTTTCTCGAAGCGGACATTTCTTTCTCTGCACTTACACATTCCAAAAAATACACACCAATGTATCGAGCTAAAGCTCAACGTTGAACCATAAATAATATGAAACTTGGTTGGCTCTCGATCTTAATTCTTTGTAAATCAAAATAATGCCTTCGAAAATCACAACGACATTATTCGCACTTTCTCTACTTGGCGTTCAAACCAATAATGAATAAACGGTGCTAACTCATCTCATTCGTTTGAATAGTGCAACTCACGCATGAGACGGCATGCATCTTCTTTTTCGAGCACAAGTACTTGGAACAATTCAATGTCTAATATAAGCACATTGCACAAATGGCCGCTCATCCACTTTCGATAGAAGACCAAACGCAACACTCTGCAAATGTCTTTTATAATATGAACTTCTGTACAGAAGACTTTCTATTAAGCGGTATGAAGGACGATGCTCCATATCAAAGAAAAGTTCTACATACCCTTTCAATGGCGCAAGGATCCGCGCGTACAACTTTTCTATTGATTCACCACTAGCATGATTCCGCAGTAATTCATCTAGTTCTTTAACCGCGTCAGATAGCGCCACTAAATCGGCACACTCTTCATTTATAAAAGTGATAAGCCTTTTGATATTTTTAACTTACTCTTCAGTACAATCTAATACTTCACTACCCGCCATGCATACCATTGGTTAAATAACGGCTCAAAGTAAACATCTTCACGTAAATACAACATAATTCATTCCCTATGATCAAGAATCAAGTTATTCCAAGTCAATTACAACTTGTTAATTATTATAATAAAAACCAAACTAAAGGGTTGTTGGTTGGATCAAAACAAGCTCAGCCATTACTTACGAAGCACGATTAAGTCGGGTGCCTATTTTAAATTTAGGCGTGAATGCTTCACCCAGTATGTCATCTTCAACTGCACAGATTTTTGTAAAACATATAGTTGAATCACCCACTTTAATAACGTTCCCCCGTTCATGTTTCCCCACAACCTCACCTACAGTCGAAATATAATCGGGTGCATCAGGAATCAACTCGCAAGATGCAACAGCATACATTTGCTCAGCGACAAAGAAACGAGCTAACGGAGCAGGCGTGTTAATCGCCCTGACAAAGTTAAAAATTTGTATTGCAGGCCAAGAAAAATCGATTACTTCATCACCGTTTATACGGCGGCCAAAATAGCTCCCAACTGGGTGGATTGACTTTTGATCCACAGCCTCAAACTCTCCCAGTGCAACTTTAACAATTGCACTATAAAGAACTTGAGCACACTCAACAATCGCCTTAGACAATAACGAACCATAGGTGTCTTGCTGGGATATTGGGTACATACGCTGCTCTATGATTTTCCCTGTATCAATACCTTCATCAATATAATGTGCTGTCACACCGAACTCAGTTTCGCCATTGATTAGCACCCAATTTAGTGGATTGCAGCCTCTGTAAAATGGGAGGGCACCCGCGTGACAATTAATAAACCCCAGTTTAGGAGTATTTATAATGTCCTTCTTTAGGATTTGATTAAATGATAAAGAAACAAAAAGGTCTGCGCCATATTGCGCTAATTCTTCAATAGTATCAGGGCTATTAACGTTTTTGTAGGGGAGGAATGGAATATTGAGTTTTTCCGCCCAAGCTTTTAGTGTTTCGTCCGGCATCTCATATCGAGGTACAATGAAACTAACCTCTAGTAACGGGTTACATGTAATTAATTCGATTGCTTTATGTGACCAAGGCCCATCTGCGAAATAGCCAATCTTCATAGCTGTCATACCTGATTGTGTAGTTTATTTTAGTTAGGTTAAACCGTATAAAAAGGTTACATATTCTGAATGCGTTTAGTCTGCATTTTAAACATCAATAAAAGTCTCATTGAAACTAAGCTTCCAGATTGTTCTCCAACTGCTTTTTTGACAAGACAATGGGTAAAATCGCATTGTACAAGCGCGAGGAAAGACTCAATAATACTTACTTAACTTATTCTAATATGGTCACTCGTCTTGAAGCAACTATTAGCTACAAATCAAACACTAAAAGTGGTTTATTGTTACAACTAAATACATCAACGCTAGATAATGCAGACAGATTATCGTCTCTCTGATAACGAAGATCTTGCTGATGTTTATCACGAAAAATTAGGTCTCAACTCAAGGTCACTTTGAAGTAGCTTATAGGCGGGTTAGTACGTTAGATCTGCAACTAATGTTGATAAGAAAGTCATCATTTTTTATCTCAACCCCTGCCAAAGCCAACCTTGTCGTTTTCAATAAATTTTTAGCGCTATTGCCAGCTCGCAATGCTCCCTGTTCGTAAAGCGATTAAAAACGTACATAAATGTTTACGCTATCTAACCAAATGACATACAGGGTAAAAGACGAGCCAAGCGGCCATATACCTAGTAAGGTCACCGCTTGGCTTTTACTGTACGATGTCCTGCGTTACATCTTCTGTGATTAACGATGTAAAACAATAGCCACAGTTAGGCAAGACAGCGTGATTAAAACCACCCTTCTTGCTCTACTGTCTCTTCAGTTATGATTTTTTCTTTGTCCTTTATATTTATTAATTGGTCTAAATATGCAGCAAGCTGTCTTATGGTTAGCATGTCATAAACCTGTTGCAATTCAGGCTTTATATCAAACTGCTTTTTGATTTGTACCATCATACGAATAATCAGGAGTGAGTCCCCACCCAGTTTAAGTAAATTTTGGTCAACCGCAATTGTACTCATGTCTACATTGAGTAGCTCAGCCCAAATTTGAGCCAATTGTATTTCTGTTGGGCTTTGTGGTCGTTGACACTGTTTATCTACTGCGTGCGAATTTTTCAAATTCAGCAATGCTCTTTTATCCACTTTGCCATTTGGTGTCGTCGGCCAATCCGCTACGACAATAAGATTACCAGGCATCATAAAGCTAGGTACATTAGATTCAAGATAAGACCAAATATCTTGCAAACTTGTTTCCGTACTATCTAACTCAGAATTACCCTTTCGTATTGAACTTAACTTGACGTATGCCAATAGGCTCTTGTTATCTTCACCGAGTTTGTTAAGCAGTACAACACCCGACTCCACATGTGGAGCCGCACATAAATGATGCTCGATATCGCCCAACTCAATTCTATACCCTCGAACTTTGACTTGATCATCGTTACGCCCAACAAATTCAAGGTTACCATCAGGTAAGACTCTCGCCAAATCACCTGTTTTGTATAGCCTTTGATCCATAACGCTACCATCAAGTGCAGTGTGTCGCCAAGCAATAAACTTTTCAGCGGTCAGCTGTGCATTATTTAAGTAACCTCTGGCAAGACCATCCCCGCCAATATGCATCTCGCCAATCGCACCTATAGGCACTAAATTGGCTTCGCGATCCAGTAATCGTATTTGCGTATTTTGGATACTTTTACCAATTGATACAGATTTTTTACCAGTGAGTTCGTTAGTGACTCTGAACTGGGTGCTTCCTACTGTCGTCTCTGTGGGGCCATATTCATTGATAACC
>NZ_MBQA01000167.1:0-114144 GCF_001709235.1 Pseudoalteromonas sp. BMB | reverse complement strand
CGCATCAAACCCTTGCTCACCATCCACCTGATTCCGTAGCGCCAAGGTGTTCACAAACATCCCTATCAGCCCTTCCGTTTCTATATGTTGCCTATTGGCGATAGGTGTCCCCAAACAGATATCATGTTGTCCCGTGTAACGATAAAGTAGTCCATTAAATACCGCCAACAACGTCATAAATAATGTGCTGCCGCAATGATCTGACAATGACTTTAATTGCTCAGTCAGTCGTTCATCGATTGCAAACTCGGCCGTAGCCCCTTGAAAGCTTTCTTCTCTGGTTCTTGGGTGATCGGTGGTCAGTTCAAGACTTGCTGGTAACTTAGCAAGTTTTTCCCGCCAATAACCTAGCTGTTGCTCCAGTACGCCTCCTTCATCAAGATGCTTTCTTTGCCACACACTGTAATCTGCATATTGGATTGGCAAGATCGGTAAATTCGGCTCTTTATCTAGGCTTAGCGCGCTCAAAATCTCGCTAAACTCTCTGACCATAACACTTGTAGACCAACCGTCACTGATGATGTGATGCAGTGTGATGATTAGAACATACTGCTGTTCTTTTAACTTTATAAGCTTGGCGCGAAGTAGTGGTCCCTTAGACAGTTCGAATGGTGTTTCGGCTTCTAATAGACAAATCGCTTTGGCCTTTTCATGACGTGTGATGATATCGTTATGATGACTCAAATCTATCTGGGTCAATCGAAAATCAACCTCACCCAAAACCACCTGCTGAGCTTTACCTTGGTGCTCTGTAAATACGGTTCTAAGCACCTCATGACGGGAAATTATCAGCTTAAAGGCCTGCTCCAAATGTACAATGTCTAGATCACCATTAATCAATACCGTCTTTGGAATATTGTATGTCGCGCTGTTAGGCTCTAATTGATCAATAAACCATAATCTTTCTTGGGAATAACTAAGTGGAAACGAAACAATCTCATTTCCTGCCGGTGTTGTTCTATTTACTTTTTGGACCTGGGATGTGTGACTTCTGCTGGAAACCTGTTGCAAAAAAGCAATGATCTCTGGCTTATTTGCAATGAGTTCATCTTTTAACTCATTGGTTAATGCCCCTTTTGGCGCTTTAAATTTAAGCTGCCCATCCTTAACGAATAGATTTATGCCTTTTGCATTGAATTTATTAATAAGAGCATATATAGACATGAAGTACTCCTCACACGGTCCAATTGTATGTATTGAACAATCTTCCCTAAGCTTGCTTTGATAGGTAGGATTTATTGTTATTGTTATTTTTTTACTATTGATATTAGCCAGTCTGAGTATGTGTACCATATGCTCAGACTGGCTAATTAATATCTGTAATGTAAGTTATCTCAGATCGCTCTCGACCATAGGATCACCCAGTGCCACTCGCACTTGACGCTCTCCTTTATAAGGCAAACGACAATGTGCAACCAATAAATTATCAACGTAGATAATGTCTCCTTCCTTGGCATAGATAGTCTCACTTTGCTCTTGTAGAACCTGAGAAATCAAGGACAGTGTCTCTTGCGGTATCGGCGTCCCATCACCGAAGCAAACATATCGAGGAAAATCAAATTCCTCATAGCTTTTACGAAACACCTTATAGATTTTTTCTTCCATCATTCCAGGGTGATGCAGCTGGATTTGATTAAACCAAGTTAATTCTTTCGTAATGGGGTGCGTAATAATTGCTGGAGCAACTCGTCTGGTGGAGAAAATGTCTCCTTTTTTCCACTCAAACTCTAATCCGTCATCGTGGCATGCCGCTTCTAGCTCAATTTTGCACGTGGTTTTAAAGAAATCCTGCCACTTCACATCAACATAAGGTATGAAATTACGACAATACATCAGCTTTTTCGCTGCAAACTCTTCAACCAGCTCTGGGGGTAAATTGCGTAGTACATTTCGCCCATCGACAATGCTTAACCCGCCCCCCTCTGGGGCGGCTTTAATACATAAAAATAGCTGCTTAGAGGGGAACGTCGGTGTGTGTGAAGCCTCATTGTGAAAGTAAATGGTTTTGTCTGGGGGGTAAGGTGTCGCACCATAGACTTTCTTACTTTCTGCAATCGAAGGTAAATCACCATACTTGGTGTATAGGTTCTCACAAAACAGCTCAGAAACGTTTTCAAATTGAGATATCGCGTCAATCCCGAAACCTTTGAAATAAATGGCACCATGTTCTCTTAGTTTTAAATCAATTTCTGATTTATGGTCTCGGATCAATTGTTCTACCGTGATTTTCTGATCACATTCGATTGTAAGAGGTATACCGTTGCCAGGCGACAACTTTGCAATAGTCATTAAGTTACTCATCACTTCCATCTTTTAGTTTTGATGCTTACACATCGTTTATTGTTATTTTTTAGGGGCTCTTACAGAGCCCCTTCCTCAAACTCAATATCTTCTGACTCACCATCAGTGACTGATGCTTCTAGTTGATATTGCGCAGCAGCGACAAATTCAGCGATTCCAGCGATAGTCGGTAAGCCAAACACCTCTGCGATGGTCAGCTTAACTCCAAATTGGCTCTGAATTTTATACACTAATCGAGTAACCGAAAGTGAGTGCCCACCCAGTTCAAAGAAACTATCGTTAATACCAATATTAGCTGGGTTGAGCTCAAGTACCTCAGCCCAAATATTGACCAGCACATGCTCAACCTCAGTGCAAGGCGCGACATAGCTTCGGCTAGAGGTAATAGTTACATCAACTTGCTGCAACGCGTTTCTGTCTACTTTACCGTTATGTGTCAGTGGGATAGATGTCAAGCTAACAAAAGCTGCAGGCAGCATATAATCCGGTAAAACTTGCTGAAGATGCTGCCTAAGTGCAATCGCGTCAAGTTCAACTACTTCATTTTCAGTTGAGCTTTTAGCGACATAGAAAGCAATGAGTTTACTATCTTGCTGCTGTCCTTGCATAACAACGACACAATCCTTAATCGCATCAAACCGATTTAATAGTGCTTCTATTTCGCCGGTCTCGATACGGAAGCCTCGAACTTTCACCTGATTGTCAATTCGGCCTAAGTACTCAATATTGCCATCTTCCAACCAGCGCACGAGATCGCCAGTTTTATACATTCTAGAATCTGCATTGCTAACGAATGGATTAGCAATAAATTGCTTCTCCGTAAGCTCAGGGTGATTTAGATACCCTCTCGCGACGCCAACACCTGCGATGCATAACTCTCCAGGAACACCTATGGGCTGAGGGTTGCCATAAACATCCAGCACATACGCTTGAGTATTAGCCAAAGGCTGACCTAAATGCACAGTTGTTGTATCAACTAACTCAGCACTGCTAAGTGCTGTTGAGGATAGCTTTGAAACCGTCGTTTCCGTAGGGCCATAGTTATTGAACACTTTACAGCTTGGGTTTTGTTCATTAACCAGTGCGACGATTTGCTGAGATAGCGGCTCGCCTGCAAAAATTAGCGCCTTATTCACCGTTATGATTTCAGAATCAGATAACTTAAACATCTCAAAATGTGATGGCGTTATCTTCATACAATCAATCGGATGAACCGCCACATAGTCATGCAGTGCTTTTGGCTCATTTACGGTGGCATTTGCAATCAGATGTAATGTTTTACCAAACAATATAGGTACATAAAGTGCCAAGTTCCCCAAATCAGCAGAGAAGCTGGACACAGCCGCAAAGGTATCACACGCTCGCAAGTCCATTTTATCGACTACACTGTAGGTATAATCAACCACCATTCCATGTTCAATCATTACCCCTTTAGGTTTACCTGTAGAACCAGAGGTGTAGATAACGTATGCCAAGTTATCGTGACTCACCTCGCGACTAAGCTCCATGCCTTGCATTAATGCCAGCTCTGCTGCCTGGGCTTCGGCCAGATACCCATCTTCATCTAACCCGATGACTTGTACATCTTGGCCCACAAGTGCTGTTACTTTATCTTTGCTGTGCTGATGGGTAATTATGATTTCAGCTTGGCTATCTTCAAGCATCATCGTCAATCTATCCACGGGAAGCTCAATATCTAGAGGTAGATAAGCTGCACCGGCTTCCAATATGGATAAGACACCTACCATCATTTCCACTGACCTTTCTACACATAAGCCAACGAGCGCATCTGGCTTAACTCCCTGCGACTGTAGATATAATGCAAGTGTCTGGCTTCTTTCATACAACTGTTTGAAACTAAGCGTACGATCATCGCAAACCAAAGCAAGTTTATCAGGCGTATTCATCACCTGCTCTTCAAACAACTGATGAATGCACTTGTCATGCGGGTAATCAGACTGAGTTCCATTGCGTTCAACTAACAGCTGATGTCTTTGCTGCTGTGAAATCAAACTTACATCGCACAGCGACGACTCTGGATTAGCAAGGATTTGTAACACCAATCTTTCAAATTGTGCTAGCAAGGTATCAATAGTGCCTTCGCTGTAGTAGAACTCATCCCACGTTAGATTAATTTTCAGCGTCTCGTGTAATACAGCAATCATCGACAATGGATAGTTCGGAGATTGATAGCCTGACAGTTCCGTTATTAAGCTATTCGCTTCTGTAATTTTCTCGACCGGGTAATTCTCATAAACCACCAAGGTTTGGAAGAACTCTTCGTTTGAACCTTTACCCAGCAACTCTTGTATTTGCACCAGCGGTGTAATCTCATGATTTAACTTTTCAGATTCTCTTACTTGCATCTGTTTAAGGTGCTCAAGTAGGTTAAGCTGAGTGTTAAAACGAATACTTGTTGGCGTTGTGTTGATACATAGTCCAACCATTTGATCGCTGTGTTTAGTGTTCAATATACCCGTTCGACCAGAGCTGACACTGCCGAAAGTCACTGCTTCATTGCCACTTTGCAGATGCAGCAATAACCCCCACACATACTGCAACACGGTATTCATCGTCAACCTGTGGTCTTTTAGTAATTGCTCAAGCTGTATCGTCGTATCAGCAGATAAACTGAGTCCTTTTTTACGGAACGAAGTTTTTGCAGTCTCAGCTTTGCGCTCATCGTGCTTAAACAACTTAGCCATTGGCAGTGGCGTCGACTCATCATGATACTTCAGATACGCCTGCCAGTACTCATTCTCTTGTTGTTGATCGCGACTCATTAACGCATTGACATAAGCACTATATGGCGCGGTTGCTGGGATTTGGTAATCCACCTTTTTGCTCAAAGACTGGTACAGTTTGAATAAATTGGACAAAATAATTCCCTGTGACCAACCATCCATCACGATATGGTGCTGTTCAAAAACCAGCCTGCTAGAATCTCTACCTTGGAACAAGGTCATACGCATTACAGCTGTGGTGTCGAAACTAATTCCAGCACGCTTACTTCTTTGCATCCAATGCTCACACGCCTGTTTGAGTGCAGCATCATCTTTTTCAGACCAGTCCACATAATCAATGTGTACATCTACTTGCTTAAGAATAACTTGTAGTCCAGCATTGATATTAGCGGTATTATCTGTGATCAGCTGCATTCTCAATGCATCGTAGTGATGCACTATGGTGTGCCATGCCTGATTCAAAATGGTCATGTCCACATGCCCATTTATCCCAATCATCAGCTGTGATAAATACATACCATTGTAATCTTCGGTTTGTGCATATAGTGTTTCGTACAACATCCCTGATTGCAGTGGCGTCAATGGATAGATGTCGTGGATATTATCCAATGAGATCTGTGTACGTTGCGCTAACTCAGGTATGAGTTTGTCTAACTGTGATAATGACGCTGGCAACAGCGGGAAGTCATCTGGTGTATAGCCCTGTCTAGGCATATCACAACAATGCTCAAGCAAGGCTTCCAGTGCTGTTACAAAGTTGTCTTGCCATTGACTGATCGGCTTCCCTTGCCATTGTTGTGGGTAATTAAATGTGAAAGATAACTGCCCAAATACAACCAAGCCATTAACGGTAACCAGTTTGTCAGCTTCTCGTTTGTCTGAGCTACTCTCACCGCTGGAGTGTTCACTGAACTCAAAATGGCTATCTCCCGACGAAGGATTATTCGACTGGAAATCACCTAAGTAATTAAACACCACCTGAGACTCAGGCATACTACAAATAACCTCATCACAATTGATGTAGCGGAAGATGCCATAACCAATACCTTTGTTAGGAATTGCGTGTAACGCCGCTTTCACGTCCTTAATACATTGGCCAATATCACTTGGGCTAGACAACGCAAAATTTGCGGGATAAAGACTGGTAAACCAACCAACCGTGTTAGTGATATCAATCGCCGAGTCTAACTGCTCTCGACCATGCCCTTCCAAGTCAATCATCAACTGCGTGCTGCCTGTCGATTGGTAATAACTAATCATCAGAGCCGTCAATAGTAAGTCATTGATGTCCGTTCCATAAGCCTGATGACAGTGCTTGAGCAACATCGTCGTGTTGGTTTTGGATAATGAGACTTTACTACTTAGTATCTCGCTATCTTTATAAACATTAGGACCGAATGTATCGTTTACGTCTTGCACTTGCTGACTTTGCGCCTGCCAAAATGCGAGATCTTTCTTTCCTTGTTCAGAGTTTTTGTATGCTGATAACGAGTCAACCCAGTTACGATATGAACTGCGCTTTTTAGACAATGCTAAGACTTTATTATCAAGCAGCTGCGTGATCAGTTGATTGAGGTCTTCGAGAAGAATACGCCAAGAAACACCATCTACAGCTAAGTGGTGAATGATAATTGCTAATTGATCTTGGCCTGTTCCTTTCGCATCGAAGTAGACCCACCTCATAATTGGACCATGAATGAGATCTAAACTGCGTTGCCAGTGATCGCACGTCTCTCGTACAGTCTGTTCAGCCAATTCCCGTTGCATATTTGAAATATCTTGATACTGAATACCCAACTGTTCAGTGTCTAAAGCAACTTCGCCGACATAGCGCTGCTGCCAACATACCTTGCCACCATCATCAACCGAGCTGGTATATCTGAATCTCAGCACATCATGCTGCTGCGCCAACATAGCAACCAACTCCTGAAGCTGTGTAATAGATAGGTTGACATTTAAATTCAGCAACACCGACTGATTAAAGTGATGCAGATCAGTCTGAGTATGACTGAAGAAGTCTGATTGAATAGGACCTAATGGCACATTTCCATGTAGCACTCCGTCTTCTTTAATCACCTGCTTAGATTTCGATGTATCACAGTTTGCTAGTAATGCTCTGATCGTCGGATATGTGAACATATCGCGTACATCAAAGTGAATTCCTTGCTCAATTGCTTTAGAGACAACTTGAATGGTCTTAATTGAATCACCGCCTAATTCAAAGAAGTTATCATTGACTCCTGTAGCTTCAATAGCAGTGCCGAGCACATCAGACCAAATCGCGGCGAGTTTACGCTCTATGGCATTACCCGGAGCGACATACTGTTTGCTAGCTTCTAGTCCTACTTCCATAGTCTCTAGTGCTTTACGGTCCACTTTACCATTATGGTTTAGAGGCATAGCCTCCAAGCAAACCAATATGGCTGGTACCATATAATCTGGGAGTGACTGATGTAGCCAAGCTTTTAGTGCTTCTGTCGAAAGCTCAACGTCATTTGAAGCCACTGTATAAAAGGCAACTAACTGTTTACTTTCTACGTCTCCTTGCGCCACAACGGTACAGTCTTTCACCTCGCGATGCTGATTCAGCTTAGCCTCGATTTCACCCGTTTCAACACGGAAACCGCGCACCTTAACCTGAGTATCAATACGGCCGATATATTCAATATTACCATCTTCCAACAAGCGTACTAAGTCACCGGTCTTATACATCCGAGTGCCGCTTAAGAATGGATTAGCGATGAACTTCTCGTCGGTAAGCTCAGGGCGATTGAGATAGCCTCTTGC
Source organism: Pseudoalteromonas sp. BMB (assembly GCF_001709235.1). Classification (NCBI taxonomy): domain Bacteria; kingdom Pseudomonadati; phylum Pseudomonadota; class Gammaproteobacteria; order Alteromonadales; family Pseudoalteromonadaceae; genus Pseudoalteromonas; species Pseudoalteromonas sp. BMB. The sequence goes on along the minus strand of NZ_MBQA01000167.1, from coordinate 106,312 downwards.
CAAACAAGCACCAGCAATATGCAGCTCTCCCGGAACGCCTTGTGGTAACAAATTACCGTACTGGTCAAGTACATAAGCATGAGTGTTACTGATTGGTGTTCCAATTGGAACTACCTCATATTGACTGATAGCATCTCGCGTAACGGTCATTACGGTACTAATGATCGTGGTTTCCGTCGGTCCATAAGTATTGTATAGAGTACAATTCGGGTACTGAGTCACAAACGTTTGAGCTTTATCGTAAACTAGCTTCTCACCACCAATAATCACCGTTTCCACTGAGTCCATAGGCATCTCGGTGGCAACAAGTTGATGGAAGAAGGCCGTTGGAATATTTAACACGGTAATGCCATGATCAACAATCAAGCTTTGCAAATGCTGAGGTGATAGCAGTTTATCTTTTTGCTCAATCACTAACTCAGCCCCGTTGTTCAATGCAACGAACACTTCTTCGATAAACAAGTCAAAATTCATAGTAGAGAACAATAACTGCTTATCAGTCTCAGTAATCTGGTAGGTATCACTAGCATATAGGTTGTGATTGACTAGACTTCGGTGTTCAACCATGACCCCTTTAGGTTGACCTGTCGAGCCCGAGGTATAAATGACATAAGCCAAGTTGCTCGGTGTGCATAGTCTCTGTAGCTCAGCCTGAGATGCAGCCACATCTGCTTGCTCGGTACTTGACGGTTCAAGGGCTATGATTTGTGTTTCTTGCGAAACTAACGCACGGAGCTTGCTTATCAATCTCGGTTGACTTAACACAATCTCTGCTTGGCTGTCTTCAAGCATGAAACGCAATCGCTCTTCTGGATAATCAGGGTCAAGTGGAACATATGCACCACCGGCCATTAAAATACCCATTATGGCTATTATCATTTCAGGTGAGCGCTCGACACATAGTCCCACTAACGTATCAGGTGCCACACCGTTCGACTGTAGATGTAAGGCCAAAGCGTAGCTCTTATCATAAAGTTCTTGGTAGCTTAATTGCCTTTCCTGATAAACAATCGCTGTATTTGTTGGGCTTTTAAGCACCTGCTCTGCAAACAAGTGATGAATACACTTATCTTGTGGATACTCTGCTTTAGTTCTATCACAGTCTTGCAATAACCATTGTGCTTGAGCTTCAGAAGCCAACATTACCTCATGAAGATGTGCTGTTGGTTTTGCAATAAGTTGCAAGATCAGTCGTTCATACTGCGCAATAAGGCATTTCACTGTCTCGTTATCATAGTAATAGGTGTCAAATTCAAAAGAAATTGACAGCTTCTCAGCAGGCTCACCAATAATTGCCAGTGGATAGTTAGGCGCTGACTCATCAATTAGATCTATGAATAACTCACTGGTATTTGATTCTTCATCTACCGGATAACTCTCATAAACAAATAAGGTTTCAAAGAAGTCTTTATTAGTTTTGATACCCAGCAGCTCTTGAATACGTACAAGCGGAGTTATTTCATAACTGAGCTTTTCAGATTCACGACCTTGCATCTGCTTAATTTGCTCTATCAAGCTCCGTTGTGTGTCAAAATCAATAGAGGTCGGGATAGTGTTGATACACAAACCCACCATTTGATCGCTATGCTTAGCGTTTAGAATCGCAGAACGCCCTGAGCTAACACTACCAAAGGTCACTGCTTTGTGGCCACTATGTAAGTGCAGCATCAATCCCCACACATACTGCAATACCGTGTTCATGGTCAGCTGATTTGTTTTCACCAGCTGCTCTAGCCTAGCTGTATCCTCGTCAGTCAGACTGAATGACAACTTATCGAAAATATCGCCTGGCTGAGCTGCTAGCGTGCAGCGCTTTAAACCGACTCCTTGTTTCATCGGTAGAGGTGTACGTTCATTATGATGACGAAGATAGCGCTGCCAGTATGACGCTTCTTCTTCTAAGTCTCTGCTGTATATCGCTTTGACAAACGCACCATAAGATGATGTTGGCGGTAAACTGTATTCTTGCCCTGCAACAATTGCCAGATATAGCTTGAACACATTAGCCAACACCACGCTCTTAGCCCAACCATCCATAACAATATGATGCTGCTCGTAGATGATATAACCCGTTTCTTTTCCTTGAATTAATGTCACTCGCATTAGCGGTGCACTAGTTAACTCAATACCAGAACGTTTACTGTCATTCATCCATTGCGTCACCGCCGGTTTCATCTCTGACTCAGATTTATCAGACCAATCGACTTTATTCACCTTTAGATCAACATGGTTAAGAATGACTTGAACATCCATTTCGGCGTTACCAATATTCACCGATACAATTTGAGTTCGGAATGCTTCATAGTGGTTAACTATCTCCTGCCATGCTTGCTGCAGGGCATTCAAGTCAGCTTCACCACGAATACCAAAACCATATTGCTGCAAGTACATGCCTTTATTTTCGTCGGTTTGTGCATACATGGTTTCGAATAAAATACCAGACTGTAATGGCACCAGCGGGTAAATATCCTGAATATTATCCAACGGAATATGTTGCTGCCTTTCTAGATTCGGCAACAAATTATCCAATTGTGGTAACGAGACAGGAAGTAGCGGGAAGTCTCCTGGTGTATAACCCAACCTGTTCGTGTCGCTACAATGCGCCACTAAGGCTTGCAATGCAGAGATAAAGCGTGATTGCCACAATGCCATAGTGTCGCTTTGCCACGCTTTTGGATAGTTGAAAACAAATGACAACTGCCCATCCTCTGTCACCCCATTGATAGTTACTTGGCGGTCAATCTCAGTGCGTTCAGAAAGCGGGGTACCGCTTGAGTTCTGGCTATAGCCGATATGGTGGCTCGCAGCGTCTTGAGAATTTGAACCAACTTCGCCTAAGTAGTTGAACTTCACTTGTGGCTTCGTCATGTTTCTTATTGCTTCAATATTATTGATATAATTGAAGATAGAGAAACCCACACCCTTATTTGGAATCGCATGTAATGTTGTTTTTACTTCCTTGATACACTGGCCAATATCCTGCGGATCAGACAACTCAAGACCAACTGGATAGATACTAGTAAACCAGCCAATTGTCTTAGTGATATCGATTGCCGGATCTATCATATCTCGGCCGTGCCCTTCCATTTCTACCATCAGGGCAGTATTTCCAGTAGCCTGATGGTAGCCTTGTATCAATGCGGTCAATAACAAATCATTGATATTCGTTCCATAAGCATGGTGACAATGCTTCAATAGCTTTTCGGTATCAGCAGTTGATAGCTGTACTTTTGCTGGCTGAATATCTTTGTTCTGCCAAACTTTTGCCGAGAACGCTTGCTCTATGTGCTTGGTCTTCTCACTTTGATCCAGCCAATAAGCCAACTCTTGTTTGCCTTGTTTAGAGTCTTTATACATCGCTAGCGAATTTACCCAATCACGGTAAGAACTGCGCTTTTGTGATAGTGACAGTGATTGCTCAGTGGCTTGCTGACCAATCAGCTGATTAAGGTCTTCCAATAGAATGCGCCACGATACCGCGTCAATCATTAAGTGATGAATGATTATCGCGAGTTGATCTTGACCCATACCGTTAGAGTCAAACCATACCCAACGCATAATCGGGCCCTGTTCGATATCTAAACTCGCTTGCCACTGATTACAAATTTCTTCTATGTGGGCTGGAAGCTGGGCAGGCTCAATAGCAGAAATATCATACGCATGTAGCCCCAACAAATCTGACGAAATCGCTTCTGCGCCGAGATAGTGCTGCTGCCAGCCATCATCTCCATTGACATATCTGAACCGCAGAGCATCGTGTTGCTCCACAAGTGTAGAAATGATCGTCTGTAGCTTTTCAACCGACAGACGAGTATTCAAATCAAGTAATACCGACTGGTTAAAGTGATGTAGATCGGTTTTAACTCGTTCAAAGAAATACGTTTGGATCGGGCTTAAATCCACTGCATCAACGAGAATACCTTCTTCTCTGATGATTTCGCGAGCATCTTCAATTTCACAGTTATCCATCAAACTTTGAATGCTTGGATGATTGAACATGTCACGTATCTCAAAGTAGATTTCGTGATCAACTGCGTTAGACACCATCATAATCGCCAATAGTGAATGACCGCCAAGTTCAAAGAAATTATCATTGATACCGATTTTTTCAGGCGCTATTTCTAACACTTCCGCCCACAGCTCAACCAGTTTCTTTTCTGTTTCGTTACGTGGTGCAACATAGTCTTGACTCGATGCAATCTCAACATCTAATTGTGCAAGTACACGGCGGTCTATTTTTCCATTTAATGTCAAAGGGATAGCATCCATACAAACAAAGGCAGACGGCAGCATGTACTCTGGCAAGGTTTGGAGTAAATGTTCCTTAAGGTCATCACTACTCACCTTACCCGCGTCTTCCATTACCTCGCTATAAAAGGCGATCAACTGCTTGTTCGCATCTTGTCCTTGAACCACCACAGCACAGTCTTTAATAGCCACAACATTTCTCAGTTGTGCTTCAATTTCGCTCAACTCAATACGGAAACCACGGATTTTAACCTGACTATCGATACGACCTAGGTACTCAATATTGCCATCATCAACCCAGCGAACCAGATCTCCTGTTTTGTACATTCGTGTACCATGACCATTCATCTCGACAGCAAATGGATTGGCCACAAAGCTAGCTTCAGTGAGTTCCGGACGATTCAAGTAACCTCGGGCTACCCCGTCACCAGCAATGCATAATTCACCGGGGACCCCTATTGGCTGCAACTGACTCTGTTTGTCAAGCACATACATTTGTGTGTTATGCAGCGGCTTACCTAGATAAATCATTGAAATATCGTTTGCTACTAGCTGATCTGAAGACAGCTTTGAAATCGTTGTTTCTGTCGGGCCATAGTTATTAAATACCCGACAACTAGGCACAAGATTATTAACAGTTTCAACAACACGTTTTGTCAGTGGCTCACCTGCAAAAATTAAAACTTTTGATGGTGCGACTATTTCACTATCTGAAATTTTAAACATTTCAAAATGTGAAGGAGTGATCTTCATACAATCAATCGGATGGTTGTCTAAATACTCCTTCAAACGGATCGGATGATGCACGTAGTGATTAGAAAAAAGGTACAGTGTTTTACTAAATAGCATCGGAACATACAGAGAAATGTTACCCAAATCCGCCGAGAATGTAGAGACGGCACCAAACGTATCACAGTGCTGTAGATCCATTCGGTCAAATACAGAGTAGCAATAATCGACAACCATGCGGTGTTCTATCATCACTCCTTTTGGCTGACCTGTCGATCCAGAAGTGTAGATAACGTACGCGAGATTATCTGACTTAACTTCATTGTTTAAGCACTGATTTTCATCTGTTAGATACGTGCTAAACCCTGACGGTAAGCCTTTTGGATCATCTAGTACAATCAGCTGCGTATCTGAGTCGAGCAATCCCTGCAACTTATCTTTATACGCGCTTAACGTAAGCACAACACTTGCTTGGCTATCCTCAAGCATGTAAGACAAGCGTTCATCAGGATAGTCAGGGTCAAGAGGCACATACGCACCTCCTGCTTTTAATATCCCCAAGATCCCAACCATCATTTCTATGGTTCTATCGACACACAAACCAACCAAGCAATCCGGTTTAATTCCCAAAGACTGCAGATATAGGGCTAAGTTATGACTATGCGCTTGCAGGTTTTCAAAGCTTAGGGTTGATACCCCGGCTGCGTCAGAATCCCCTTGCGCTCCCACTTGTACCACCGCGGTTTTTTCTGGATTGAGGCTAGCCTGCTGCTCAAACAGTTGATGGATGCACTGGTCTTGTGGATAAACTCCTTCAGTCCTGTTGAACTCTACAAGTAATTGTTGCTTTTCAACGTCACCAATAAACTGTAACTCATCTAGTTTGGTATTAGGCGCTTGGCTGATCGCCTCACACAAAGCAACAAAGTGTTCAAGTAAACGCGCTATTGTATGTGCTTTATACAGTGATGTTCGATAACCAATGAAGCCTTCTACACCGGCGGCTGTTTCTTTAACATGAATAATTTGATCAAAACGGCTAAAGTTAAAATCTAGAGGATACGGCTGAATAGAATGTTGCGCTGAAGCCAGTGGATCGCTGTGCTGAATAAACATTATCTGGAACAACGCACTGATACTCATGTCTCTTTCTGGCTGCACCAACTCTACCACCTTTTCAAATGGTGCATCTTGATGGTCGTATGCTTCCAAACATGTCTGCTTAACTTGACCGAGCAAATCAACGAACGAATTATCACCTGAAATCAGGTCACGTAATGTTATCGTGTTAACAAAAGGCCCCAGTAAACCCTTAGTTTCTTCGTACTGTCTGTTGGCAATAGGGCTACCAAAGCAAATATCTTGCTGTCCGGTGTAGCGATAGTAAAGCACCTTAAATAGCGTTACTAAGGCCATATAAAGCGTGCACCCCTGCTGTTCTGCCAGTCCTTTGATCTGCGCTGTAAGCTTCTCGTTTAGGTAAAATGTTGGACTAATTGCCCCTGCCGAATCCTGTACTGCTGGACGCGGGTAATCGGTTGGGAAGTCCAACAACTCTGGAACCCCCGCTAACTTGTCCTGCCAGTAAGATAACTGTTGCTGAATAGCACCGCCGTCTTCAGCAAGCTTACGCTGCCAAAGACTGTAATCAAGGTACTGAATTGGTAATACAGGTAAAGTAAGTGCATCTGGGCACAATCCCTTAGATAGATGCTCAGTAATTAGTCCCAATTCCCTGATCATGATTTCTAGGGATGTCTCATCAGTAATGATGTGATGCATGACAACAACGAGAATGCTTTGTCGCTCATCAAGTCGAATGACTTTGCCCCGCAATAGTGGCGCTTTACCTAAATCAAATGGTATTGCGGCTTCGTACTGACAAATGCTTTGCGCCATTTGGTGACGACAAGCTGAGTTAGCTTCATGTCGTAAATCCACCAGCTCTAGCTTGAAATCAACGCTGTCTAAAATGACTTGTTGAGGCTTCCCACCCTTGTTAATAAATACGGTTCTCAGTATTTCATGGCGTTGCATCACAAGGTTAAAGGCATGTTCTAAATGTGTTAGTTCAACAGTGTCATCAAGCATCGCTGCACCCGCGATGTTGTAGCTCGGGTTATTTGAATCTAATTGACTAACGAACCAGAACCTTTCTTGCGACAAACTCAGTGGTAGTGGCTGTCCAGCTATCAGACTGCGATCTGCCGGGGTAATGGCAGGTATTCTACTTCTTTCTGTTTTGATTATCAGTTTAGCCAAGTCAGCAATCGTAGACTGCTCAAATATTGCTGTCATTGGCAAGTCGATATCCATCAGGCTGCGTACTTTGGCCGTGACCTGAGTGACCATCAGAGAATGACCACCAAGCTCAAAGAAGTTATCGTTGACACCTATTTTTTCTACCGCACACCTGAGTACTTCAGACCAAATAGTAGTCAACTGTTCTTCTATCTGATTTCGAGGTGCAACATATTGCTGGCCTGACGTTAATTTCACATCGATGCTTGCCAGCTTACGACGATCCACCTTTCCATTTGCCGTTAGCGGAATTTGCTCTAAGGCCTTAAAGGCCTCTGGAACCATGTACTCGGGTAATGTGTTGAGTAGATGGGCTTTTAGATCATTACTATTTATGGGTTGCTCAATTGTGCAATGACTCTGACGATAAAATGCCACTAAGCGAATGTTTTCTTCACTGCCTACCGTGATCACAACACTGTCTTTGACACTCGGATGTTGATCTAGCCTTGCCTCGATTTCTCCAAGTTCAATACGGAATCCACGGATCTTAACCTGATGATCGATACGACCAATATACTCCAGATTACCAGCCAATTCCTCTGTGTCTGGTAGCCAACGAACAAGATCGCCAGTTTTATAAAGCCTATCACCGGCTTCAGTAGAGAATGGGTTAGCAATGAACTTTTCTTCTGTAAGCTGTGGAAGATTCAGATACCCTTTAGCCAAGTTATCACCACCAATGTGGAGCTCTCCTGGCACACCAATTGGCACTGGATTTAAATGTTGATCTAAAACATACAGCTGGGTATTACTAATCGCACGACCAATAGGAATACTATTCAAGTCACAGCGTTCGCTACACTCCCAAAAGCTGACATCGATTGACGCTTCGGTAGGCCCATACAAGTTGATTAACCTTGTATTGGTCGATTTCGTCGCGAGAAAATCGTTAGCCAATTTCTTCGGTAATGCTTCACCACTACAGAACACACAACGTACAGAAGATAGCTCTGAGAAATTCACTGTTGCAACCATACTCGCTAGCATTGATGGCACAAAGTGCAATATTGATACCTGTTGCGTTTGGATGAGATTACTCAAGTAGGATGGGTCTTTGTGTCCTTCTGGTTTAGCCACTACTAGCTGAGCTCCGAAACCTAATGTCCAGAAGAATTCCCATACAGATACATCGAAGCTATACGGTGTCTTTTGTAAAACACGGTCTCCAGTCTGCAACTGATACTTCGAGTCCATCCACTCAATACGGTTCATCATACCTTGATGAATTGATTCAACCCCTTTCGGCTTACCCGTACTTCCTGAGGTATAAATTACATAAGCTAGATGATGTGGCGTTAGACCTATCGCCTGAGGAGCAATGTTATCCGCTGGAAAGTCAACAAATGTCTCAAACTTATCCAAATATGCGAGCGTGTTAGCTTCGCCACTAAATAAGGTCGCAAACTGATGTTGAGTCAAAACAATGTCGACACTCGAATCTTGTAACATGTATTCAAGGCGTTCTTTAGGCAAGCTTGGCTCTAACGGTACGTACGCCCCACCAGCTTTAACAATGCCTAGTAAACCGATTACCATCTCTATTGAGCGCTCAACGCATAATCCGACCAAAGAGCCTGTCTTCACACCTTGCGCCATTAGATAATGTGCGACTTGGTTTGCCTTGGCGTTCAGTTCTGCATACGAAAGACCCGCTTCATTCTCACCATCAAAGACTACAGCTAGCGAGTTGGGTTGTTGTTGCACTTGTGCTTCGAACAATTCATGAATACATCTGTCATGACGATATTCTGCTGCTGTGCCATTCCACTCTGTGAGCAGCTGAGATTTTTCCTGATCTGTGAGCAACGGTAGTTCAGCTACATACTGGCAACTTTGTTGTGATAATCCACTGAGAATGACTTCTAGGTGACTTAACAGGCGTGCCACCGTAGCTTCGCTAAAGCGCTCAGCTCGATAGCCCAATTCAAACCCTAGCTTGCCATCGACTTCTGAGTTGTTAGGCAATACTGTCAGCGTGAGTCCGTAATTGGTTTGTTCGTCATTACGAATGTCTGAAACTTGTAAACCTGAACCTGAAACTATGTTTTCAATTTCTTTGTCCACGGGATAGTTTTCAAATACTACTAAGGTATCAAACAAGTTGCGATCACGATCCAACTTAGTGCTTGTAGGTGCTTGATTTTGGATCTCTGTCAAAGATAGGAAACCGTTCTCAACGCGACCCATACTTGCCTGATGCATGGATTGCAGTAAATGACGAATAGTCATGCTTGAATCAACGTTCACCACTACTGGCAGACTGTTAATAAATAGCCCCACCATTTCTTCAACATGTGCTATTTCAGTCGGACGACCGGAAATTGTTTCACCAAACACTAGTTGCTCATTACCACTGTAACGGTGCAGCAAATACGCCCATGCCGCTTGAACAACTGTATTCAGAGTGACGGCATACCTTCTCGCCACAGTCTGGAGTTGCTGGTGCATATCCTTGGTCAACACTAAGCTTTGCTTTCTCGGCCCGTGTTCACTGTCTACTGCTGCCGAGTCAACATTAAGCTGTGTAGGCGCATCTACTGTGGACAATGTCTGTTTCCAAAACGCTTCTGCTTTACTTTGATCTTGTTGCTGTAACCAAGCGATATAGTTTTCATAAGGCTGTGATTTTGATAATACAGAAGAAAGCTGAGGTACATTGCCACTGGCAGCTACATATAACGAGATAAGCTCTTTGAACACCAGTGGGAAAGACCACCCATCGGACAATGCATGGTGGCTTGTCCAGACTAAACAGTGCTGCTGCTCACTTAACTTAATCAATGTTATCCGCATTAACGGAGCTTTGTCCAAGGCAAAGCCCCTAGCCTTATCTTGCACGGAGAACTGAGTTAGCTGTGACTGTTGCTCCTGCTCGGATAATTCAGACCAATCCAGAGTATTAAAATAGCCACTCGCTTGTGCCACCACGAATTGATATGTGTGCTCCTCGGTAAATACTGTTCTAAAGACATCATGACGACTCACAATTTCAGCTAACGCTTGCTCCAATGCCGCCTCGTCCAGCTTTCCTGATAACTTCACTGATAACTGAGAAACATAAGCAGAAGCGTCTAGACCACTATGGAACAACATCCCTTTTTGCATTCCAGTCGTTGGGTACAACTTCAAGAGTGTTCCGTGCTGGTTAGCCATGTTTTGCAGTTGGCCGTAAGCGAATTGAGTTAACCAAGTTGCTCGTTGCGCAGACAGTACGTCAGCCGAAACTTGTTCGGCCACAAATTGCTGCCACATTTGTGCCTCGTCAGCCTCAGTTTGTGCATCTTGCCAAGAGACGAAGCTCTCTAGCAATTGCTGTAATGGCATTTCATTCACATCACTAATTACGGTAGAGTCAGGCTCTGCGGTGGTTACTTCTAGCGCTAATTTTTCAATGGTTTGACACTCAAATAGTTGCCGCGTGGTGAACACTAAATCTAGCTTTGCTGCACGAGTCACGGCTTGAATCGCAAGAATCGAGTCACCCCCAATGGTGAAGAAATTCTCACGAATACCTACTTTGCTTAACCCTAGTAGGTCACCCCACAGTTGACACAATTGCTGCTCAATTTCAGTATTCGGTGCCACATATTGGTGAAGTAACTGTAATGAAACCTCTTTTTCCTGCAAGGCGTTGCGGTCAACTTTTCCATTTGGTGTTTGCGGAAGTTTTGCCATCAATACAAAGACAGACGGCATCTTATAGCTCAGTAAGCTCTTCGAAAGCTGTAGCTGTAGCTGCTCTCGATAAGCTATTTCATTATTTTGCGCTTCGTCAAAGTTCTCAGGAACAATGTAAGCCACTAGTTGAACGTTGGTTTGACTAGCATCGATAGCCTTAGCCAACACCACAGCTTCGGTGACCTGCACCTGATCAGTGATGACACCTTCGATTTCTCCCAGCTCGATTCTAAAGCCGCGGATCTTAACCTGATGGTCCTGACGTCCGATAAACTCTAGATTACCGGGAGCACCTTCTGTATCAGGTACGCAACGTACCAAATCCCCTGTTTTGTATAATCGTTGGCTACTGTCGAACGGACTGACAACAAATTTTTCTGCTGTCAAATCTGGTCGATTCAGGTAGCCTCTAGCCAAGTTATCACCACCGATATACAGCTCGCCTGTTACACCTAACGGGCACAACTGCCTTTCACTGTCTAATACAAAAAGTTCAGAATGCGGTGTGGTTTTTCCAATTGGAACACTGCCACCACGGTGTCCAGTACACTCATAAAAACTACTCCACACACAAGCTTCTGTTGGTCCGTACTCATTGAATAGGCGGCAACCTTGCCATTGTGTATGGGACTGATGCTGTTCGACCAGATGCGTATCACATGCTTCACCAGCCACAATCACTGTCTTCATCGCAGGACCTGGGTTGATATCCCCGCTTAACATGGCTTGATAAACACTTGGTAACGTCAAGAAATGACTAACCGCTTCTTCAGCCATCATGGCTTGAAAGGAAGTGAGGTCAACACCTTGTTTAATGTCTACGATGCACAGCTTGCCTCCCGCACTGAATGTCCAGAATATGCCAGCAATTGAGCTGTCAAATGCGATAGAAGAAAACAGCGCGAAGCTCGAAGGCGCCTCTTGGTAAACCTTGAACCTAGACAATGTAGATTGCATTAACGCTTTATGTTCGACGGCCACGCCCTTTGGCATGCCTGTTGAGCCCGAGGTATAAATAACATATGCCAGATTAGCTGGCGAAAACTGTATCTCATCTCGTAGCGGATTAGTTTGCGGTTGCTCTCCTAGAAAGCTATCCCACATTTCTTCATCCAGTGGCAGGATCTGCAAATCATCGAAAGGAAGCTCAGAAAGTAGCTCAGAGCTAGTCAGAATGATTTCAACTTCAGAGTCGTCCAAGATGTGTTCAATATGTTTTTCAGGATAATCTGGATCAATGGCAACATATGCAGCGCCAGCTTTCAAAATACCCCAAATGCCCACAATCATTTCTAATGAACGTTCGACACATAAGCCAACCAAAGTATCAGGTTCAATCTCCTGCTCTAACAGATAATGAGCAACCTGATTTGCTTTGTAATTAAGCTCTGCATAACTCAAACTGACGCGAGATTGTGTGGACTCATCATATGTAACTGCAATCTTTTCAGGGTTTTTAGCGACTTGATCTTCAAACATCTCAATAATTGAATGACCAGAGACATCACTAAGACATTGATTATTAGAATCACTTTCTTGACCCAGCCACTTAGACCAACGTAATAGCTCAGTTTGCTCAATGTCGGTAACCACAGGTAATTCACTCACCTTGGCACTCGGATCAGCAATCACCCCTCTTAACAATACTTCAAAATGGCTAGCTAAACGCTGAATGGTTGCTACATCAAATAAGCTCGTAGCATATTCCCAATTAAGCTCTAATCCTTTATTTTCACCAGCTTCTTGCAATTCATAAATATCAAGACTCAAATCGTGAAGCGCAGCTGAGTGAGATGTTTCAAGCTGCTTAATAGCCAAACCTGGCATATCAATCTCAGCAAGCTCATTATTCTGCAGAGCAAGCTTGATTTGATAAAGTGGTGAGTAACTCAAATTTCGTTGCTGTTGTAACTCATCAACGAGCTTTTCAAATGGCAATTGTTGGTGCTCATAGGCGCCAACTAAATAGTCTTTACTGCGTTGCAACAGATCAATGAAGTTCGGGTTATCTGATAAGTCTGTTCTGATCACCAACGCATTAGTGAAAAAGCCGACAAGCGAAGCTTGTTCTGCATGATCACGATTTGCTACTGGCGTACCAAAGACAATATCAGTTTCCCCAGAATAACGTGATAACAATACCGAATATGCTGCACTCAGTACCATGTACAATGTTGCATCGTACTTACGAGCCAGCGCATTTAAGCCACGTTGAATATCTCGGCTGAGGGTCTGACGAAACACTTTACCTTGGTGATCTTGCTCGACGGGACGAGCATAATCCAAAGGTAGGCTGTGCACTTCAGGTAAACCCTGTAGTTTGTTTTTCCAAAAGCCTATCTGCTGCTCTAATACTTCACCGGTTAACCATTGTCGCTGTGCAATCGCATAATCACTATATTGAACAGGTAACTCATCGAGTGCTGCCACTTTCTCGCCAAGTGCAGCACGATAAAGCGAGCTAAACTCACGCAATAAGATATTATGAGACCAACCATCAGAAGCTATGTGATGCATTGTAACTAGTACAACATGACGTACTTTCGACAATTTGAGAAGTCGTACACGTAGCATTAAATCACGACTAAGATCGAAAGGCATCTCTGCCTGCTGGCCACTTAGTCGCGCAACTTCTACTAACTGCGCTTGTACCGACAAATGTGATAGGTCTTGCTCTGGAATATCAAATGACACATTTGCTAGTACATGAGGTTGTGGCTCACCCGACTCAGACAAGAGTACCGTAGTTCTAAGTACTTGATGACGCTCAATGATCCCTTCAAATGCGGACTTTAACGCCTGAGTATCCAGCTCACCATCCAGCTGTATAGCTAGTGGAATGTTGTATTGTGTATGGTCAGGGTTGATTTGATCAATCAGCCATAAGCTCTGCTGGGCATATGAGAGTACCAAAGGCTGATCAGATTCAGCTTGACGCAATACAGGCATAGCCGCCGATTCTGCTTTGTTGATCAACGATGCCAGCTGCGCAATCGATGGCAGCTTAAATATGTCACCAACAGTAATGTTAACAGCAAAGCGCGAACGGATCTCAGATACCAAACGAACTGCCAGTAATGAGTGACCACCTAGTTCAAAGAAGTTGTCATAAATACCAACGCTTGTCTCACTATTGAGTTTTAACAAGGTTTGCCAAATCTCGCTCAGCTGAACTTCAGTGTCATGACTAGGTGCAACAAATTCGCTACTCAGTTGGGCTTGTACGTCTGGCTTCGGTAATGCACGGCGATCAATTTTACCACTGGCCGTCAATGGCAAACTATCCAAAATTACAAAAGCACTCGGGATCATATGCTCAGGTAGAGATAGTTTAAGGTGGTGGCGGAGCTCCTTAATAATTGAAGATGTTCCTCCGTTAACCTGATCAGAGACGACATATCCGATGATATGTTGTGGCCCATTTTGTTCATCACCTTGAGCAATGACAACGGCATCCTTCACCTGTTCATGTGCCAATAATACCGACTCAATTTCACCCAGTTCAATACGGAAGCCACGTACCTTAACCTGATGGTCAATTCGGCCAATAAACTCTAGATTGCCCGCTAACTCTTGTGAATCAGATAACCAACGAACCAAGTCTCCTGTTTTATACAGTTTTGCATCTGGGTCACTAGAAAAAGGATTAGCTACAAAAGCAGCGCTGGTTAATTGTGGTTGATTTAAGTAGCCACGAGCTAAGCCATCTCCTCCAATGTACAGCTCACCCGTAACACCGACAGGTACTGGGTTCATTTGTTTATCCAGCACGTGTAGCTGAGTATTATAAATCGCTTTACCAATCGGAATGTTGCTTAATTGGTTGTGTTCATCACATGCCCAATAGCTCACTTCAATAGAAGCTTCAGTTGGACCGTACAAATTAAACAGCTGAGTATTTGCAGGTTTATTCGCATTGAAGTCATCTGCGAGTTTCTTAGTTAATGCCTCACCACTACAGAATACATAACGAACCGACGACAACGTTGAAATACTTACTGCATTGAGCATATTTGCGAGCATGGACGGTACAAAGTGGATGATTGACACTTGCTCTGACTGAATAACCGCACTTAAATACTCTGGATCTTTATGTCCCTCAGGTTTTGCCATCACGAGCTGTGCACCATAACCAAGTGGCCAGAAGAACTCCCAGACGGACACGTCGAAGCTGTAAGGCGTCTTTTGTAACAACTTATCTTCAGGACGAATCTGATACTCAGATTGCATCCAGTTTAAGCGGTTCATCATGCCTAGATGAGTTGATTCCACCCCTTTAGGTCGACCTGTACTACCAGATGTGTAAATAACATAAGCTAAATGTTTAGAAGTTAAACCTAATGCAGCTTTATCTGGATTTTGGGTTGGATAATCAGCACAATTTGCAAGTTGATCAATCTGCACTACAACCTGCTGGCCGCTAGAGAAAAGCTGAGAAAAACGCGTTTGTGTCAGTACCACATCTACCTGTGCATCTTGCAACATGTAGCCCAATCGCTCTGCAGGCAGACTTGGATCAAGTGGTACATAGGCTCCACCGGCTTTAAAAATAGCCAACAATCCAATGACCATCTCGATAGAACGCTCAGTGCACAAGCCAACCAATGAATCCGGTTTAATCCCCTGCGTCAATAGATAATGTGCGAGTTGATTTGCCTTGGCATTGAGCTCTGCATAGCAAATCGTTTGCCCCTCATAAATGACTGCATTGGCACTTGGAGTCGCTTCAGCATGTGCCTCAAATAATTCATGAATACATTTATCTTTGGGATAGTCTGCAGCAGTGTCATTCCACACGCTCAATTGCAGCTGTTCTGTTTGAGTCAACAGAGGCAACTGATGAATAGTGGCGGTAGGTTTGTCCAGCAATCCATTTAACAAGACTTCAAAATGCCCAGCCATACGCGCAATTGTATCACTATCAAACAGCGCTGATGCATATTCCCAAGTTAGCCTCAAGCCATTTTCATTACCCTCTGCTGAAACGTTTTCGGTTACGCTCAACATCAGGTCATATCGTGCAATGGTATTACTTGGTTCATATTCCGACACAGCAACGTCTGATAACTGCAACGAACCCTGCTCATTGTTTTGCATCGAAAGCATAATTTGAAACAGTGGTGCGTAACTTAAGCTGCGCTCTGGTTGAAGTTCTTCAATTAATTTGTCAAACGACAGCTGCTGGTGCTCATATGCTTCCAAGAGATATTCTTTGCTTTGCTTTAACACACTCTCGAAGCTTGGGTTACCTGATAGGTCACTCCGTAACACCAGAGTATTAACGAAAAAGCCAACCAATGGCGCTAAGTCTGCTTGTTCACGGTTCGCAACCGGGGTGCCAATCACAATATCTTCTTCGTGAGAATGGCGTGCGATCAGTATCGCCAATGCGGTATTCAGCACCATAAACACAGTCGCATCGTATTGGTTCGCCAAATTTTGTAGTCGAGTATGCACTTCAGCGCTCAGGTATTGCGTGTATCTGCTGCCTTCGTAAGTCTGCATCGCAGGCCGTGGTCGATCTAGCGGCAAGTTATGTACCTCAGGCATACCGTCTAAGCGCACTTTCCAAAACTGTTGATGCTGTTCAATCGCTTTACCTTGCATCCACTCGTTTTGCCAACGCGCATAATCTACATACTGAATTCTCAGTGCCGGTAAAGTGTTTTCTTTGGCCTGATAAAGCGCATTAAGTTCTTCAATAATAATACGCTCTGACCAACCGTCTAAGGCAATATGGTGAATGGTAACCAGTAGCGCATGCTGATCTTCTGAGAACTTAAGTACTTTCACACGTAGCATCAGATCTTGGCTAAGGTCAAAGGTCTGATAGCTCTGTTGCTGCATTGACTCATGTACAGCATGCTGTTGCTGAACGGTATCAAGCCCAGTTAACTCCTCAACTGGTATCGTAATATTTGCGTTAGCGTTGATCACTTGAATAGCATCACCCGCTTCACTATTTTTATACACAGTGCGCAGTATTTCATGGCGTTCTACAATGGTGGCAAACGCAAAACGTAATGCGGCTATATCGAGTTTGCCGCTCAGTTGGAAACCTCGACACAAGTTATATTGGTGGCGACCTTCTTCTATTTGGTCGATAAACCAAAGCCGCTGCTGCGAGAAAGACAGTGGGGTTGCATCTTTACTCGCCCCCGGAGATATTTCAGGAACTTGACTCGTAGCGGCATCATCAATTGCCGCCGCTAATTTACGAACTGTCTGCTGTGCAAACATG
Organism: Pseudoalteromonas sp. BMB; assembly: GCF_001709235.1. Classification (NCBI taxonomy): domain Bacteria; kingdom Pseudomonadati; phylum Pseudomonadota; class Gammaproteobacteria; order Alteromonadales; family Pseudoalteromonadaceae; genus Pseudoalteromonas; species Pseudoalteromonas sp. BMB. Next base: position 89,112 of record NZ_MBQA01000167.1, on the reverse strand, counting down.
GTTCGCATCGGAATATCAACATTCCACTGTTTGCGAATCTGAGAAATTAAATTGGCAGCAAGTAACGACTGTCCTCCTAATTGGAAGAAGTTACTTGTCGCACTGATATACTGGCCCTCTTGTACTGGGATATCCAACAACTTCTGCCACATTTGGCAAAGTTGTTTTTCCGTTTCGCTATCAGGCGCTACAAACTCCATTGCGTCGTCAAATGTTGGCTTGGGCAACGCGTTACGATTTATTTTTCCATTCGGTGTTAAAGGCAACTTATCCAAGCGAACAAATGCGTTGGGTATCATGTAAGAAGGTAAAATAGTTGCTAAATAATCCGCTAAGTCCTGCTGCCAACTAGGCCCCATTTTACCAGCGAGGCTAACAATGTAAGCCACTAGACTGGTGCTTTCTGCTTCTCCATGTACCTGTACAACAACATCTTCCACATCTGGGTAACGTGACAAAGTCGTCTCTATCTCACCTAGCTCAATACGATGCCCTCGTACCTTAACTTGTGCATCCATACGACGCAGATACACCAACGAACCATCAGCTAACCAGCGAACTAAATCTCCAGTTTTATATAAACGAGTGTCAGAGTAAGGACTTTGAATAAACTTCTCAGCAGTGAGTGCTGAACGGTTGAGATAACCCCTAGCAACACCTTCCCCACCAATATAAAGTTCACCAGCTACACCGACAGGTAACGGAGCTAAATGTTCATCCAATACGTAGAACTGGGTGTTGGTAATTGGCTTACCCAAAGAGACTGAATTGTCGATCCGGCTTGTTGCGGACCACACAGCGGTTTCCGTTGGACCATACATGTTCCATAGCTCTAAATGCTGACAGGATAGCATGGACTCCTTAAGTTCATCATTTAACGCCTCGCCACCGCACAATGCTTTGAAGCTGCTTTGAGGCTGCCAACCATGGCTTAATAACATTTTCCAAGTCGCTGGCGTTGCCTGCATACAAGAAACTTGTTTGGCTGCAATTAGCCCAGCCAATGCATCAGGTGACTGCACATCGCTGGTTGTAGCAATAACCACGCTCGCTCCCACAGACAGTGGTAGGTACAACTCTAAGACATGAATATCAAACGACAAAGAAGTCACTGCGAGTAGCGAATCCGCAGCAACTAGGCCAGGCTCTTGTTGCATCGACACCAAGAAGTTCACCGCATTGCGATGCTCTAACATCACACCTTTCGGCAGCCCGGTTGAACCTGAGGTGTATATGAGATAAGCCAAATGATTGGCATTGAGACCCAAACTCGTGGTGTCTAAATTACCATGTTCAAATTGCGCTAATTCAGAGTACAATGTATCGTCATCTATGCAGATGACTTGCTCTGCTGTTAGCTGATTACTCAAATTGCTTTGGGTGATCACCCACTGCACGCCAGAATCTTCCAACATATACGACAATCGCGCTTGCGGATATGTAGGATCTAAAGGTAAATAGGCACCACCCGCTTTCATAATTGCCAATGTGCCAACAAGCATCTCTAAACCGCGTTCGACACCTAAAGCGACCACAGAGTCCGGTTTCACGCCTTGCTGAACTAGGTATCTTGCCAGCTGGTTAGCACGCTGATTCAACTGCTCATAGGTTACTGTATCGTTGTGGAATACAACAGCGACAGCATCTGGAGTGCGCTCTACCTGCTGTTCGAATAGTTCATGGATACAAAGGCCTTGATGGTTATTTTCGGTTCGTCCCACTCCAATACTAACCAGCTTTTTAGATTCTGACTGGCTGATCAGTGGCAATTGACTGATCCTAATTTTCGGATTTTCAATAACCCCATTCAATAAGGTATCAAAGCTTTCTATCAGCTGTTCAATAGTGGCTTGTTCGAATAAATCCGACGCATATTGCCACTCCATCTCCAAGCCATTACCGTTATCATTGAGTGTCAATGCAAGATCATACTGTGCATATGTTTTCGATGATTCTAGTTGCTTTATCTCTAGCCCCGGCAAGTCCAAGGGCTCTACTTGTTGATTGTGTAAAGTCAACATGACTTGGAACAAAGGAGCGTGACTGAGATTACGTGCCGGCTGCAACTCATCCACTAGCTTTTCAAACGGCACTTGCTGATGCTCATATGCCGCTAGCAGCATGTTGTTACTTTGTGCTAATAAGTCGACAAATTTCGGATCATCCGATAGTTCCGAACGCAGCACTAAGTTATTAATAAATAGACCTATTAAAGGAGCAACTTCAGCTTGCTCTCGGTTCGCTACTGGCGAACCAATCACAATGTCTGTTTCGCCTGAGAAACGGCTTAAAAGGCTAGCAAAAGCGGCCTGTAGCAAGACAAATAAGGTGACCTCATTTTGCTTCGCTAATTCCTTCAGTGCCTGTAATTGGTCATCACTGAGTTTATGCTTCAACGTCTTACCTGCAAAGCTCTGTACAGCAGGCCTTACGTGATCTAATGGTAGACTGTGAAGCGCTGGTAAACCTTGTAACTGGCTTTGCCAGTAGGCTAAATGACTCTGCAATGTATCGTCGTTTAACCACTTGCGTTGCCAACAAGCGTAATCAACATACTGAATATCCAACGCATCTAACGCTAGGGATGAACCATGAACTTCAGCGGCATACAACGTATTGAGCTCTTTGGTAAAGACGCCTAATGACCAACCATCAGCTGCAATGTGGTGCATCGTCAGCAACATGATACGTGACTGAGCACCAAGCTGTAGCAAAGTGACTCGGAGCATTAAGTCATTTGCTAGGTCAAACTGTTTAGTGGCTTCTTTACGACTGAGCTGCTCTACCTGTTTAGCTTGTTCCGCAGAAGAGAGCGCAGTTAAATCAAGCTGTTCGACGACGAATGAGGCTGGCTGCTGAACAAACTGGTAAAGCTGCCCATCTTGCTGCTTATAAGTTGTTCTTAATGTCTGATGTCGAGTGACAATAGTCGTAAGTGCTTGCTGCAATGCTGACACATTCAACTCACCATAAAGCTTTAACGCAAACGATAAATTATAGTGAGCAGATCCAGACTCAATATTGCTAGCAAGCCACATCCGCTCCTGTGCAAAGGATGGTGTGACAAAGCCATGAGTATTTGCTGGCTGAATTGTATTTAGTTGACGCGTAGGTGCAGTCTCTATTAAACAAGCTAACTTGCGAATTGTATTGGCAGTAAAGAAATCTTTTATCGAAACTTCTACTTGCCACTTCTGTTCAATTTGGGCGATTAACGTTGTAGCCAGTAAGGAGTGACCACCCAATGCTAGGAAGTTGTCTTCTACGCCAATGCTATCAACACCGAAAACTTCGCGCCACAATGCACATAACTGTAGTTCGATTTCGGACTCTGACTGAACACGACTAACTTCTTGCTCACTGTCAATATCGTTTCCTACAAGTCCCCCTGATAAAGCGCTATAGAGATATTCTATATCTCCCGCAAGGTAACGTTTTTGAGACAACGAACGCTGAATTTTTCCACTTGAAGTTCTGTTAATTCTACCAGCCTTTAGGAACAGGATATCTTCTACAATGACTTCAAATTGTTCAAAAATGGCCGCTTTAAGCGTTTCAACTGCGACAGAAAAGTCGAACTCTTTCATTTCGTTGCGACTGACTTCTAGCAGTAATACAGCCTTACCATTAACTTCAAACGCAGCCGCACCATTTTGGTTTAAGCCAGGATATACATGATAAGCTAATTTCTCGAAGTCCTGCGGGTAGTAATTCCGGCCATTGATTATAATGACATCTTTGATTCGACCAGAAATAAATAGCTCACTATTATGGATAAAACCAAGGTCACCAGTACGTAGATAGCTGTTGTCATCATTTTGCAAACGAGCACCAAAGCTAGCTTTGGTTTTTTCTTCATCGTTCCAATATCCTACAGCAAGACTCGGCCCTGCAAACCAGATTTCCCCCACCTGCCCGTCAGCCACTTCGGTAAGCGTTTCTGGCGACACGATTTTAAGGTGGTGCTGCGATTGAACGTGACCATGCCCAACTAACAGCTGTTGCTTGGCTACATCATCTTGAATTTCAGCCTTTCCGGTTTGCAATGAGTCACTACTAAAAGGGACTGCCGTATACGGTGCCTGATGAGTACCGCCACAAATAAACACTGTCGCTTCAGCCATACCGTAAGCAGGAAATATCGAAGATTCTTTAAACCCGGCGCGGGCGTAACGATCGCAAAAACGCATTAAAGTATCTGCATCTACAGGCTCTGCAGCATTGAACGCAATGCGCCACGAAGACAGATCGATCCCGGCTAATTGATGAGGCTTGATACGCTCTAAACAATGATCAAATGCGAAATTAGGTGCGCCACATATGCTAGCGTTAAATTCGGTAATGGCTTTAAACCAAGTAAGTGGATTTTTGATAAACCTGACTGGCGACATCAACACGGAATGCGCGCCCAAATAAATAGGCAGCAACAAAGTATTTACTAAGCCTAAGTCATGAAATAGCGGTAACCAGTTGCAGAACACATCTGTTTCTGAACAATCTGTCGCTTGCTGTAAAGTTTTTAAGTTAGCAACAATATTCTCGTGAGAGACCACAACTCCCTTCGGTGTCCCCGTTGAACCAGACGTATACTGAAGGAATGCAACTTGGCTTGCATCAGGAAGCGCGATTGCTTGTGCTTTTTCGCCTTGCTGTAGATCGCTAAACCCTTTGATAGGTAAAGGAGCTAATTCCGCTTGCAACTGAGGTTGTAACACATTCGAAGTAAGCACAACACTAGCTTGGCAGTCATCAATGACGGTTAACACTCTACCCGCGTGCTTTTTGCTTTGTGGTGGATACAAAGGAACGGCAACCATGCCAGCATATAAACAACCTAAAAATGCCTGAATATACTCAAGGCCAGGAGGATACAATAAAACTACTCGAGATCCCGCTTCAAGTTCTGCTGTCAAAGTGCGAGCAATAGAATGCGCACTTTGGTGCAAATCATTAAAACCAATATGTGATTGCTCACCGTTATCTTCAATAAAAGTAAAAGCCTGATTATCAGATTTTGAATCAGCATGCGCAGCTAAATAATCGTGAATAGTTTGCATCAGTGTTCCCTTCCCAGTATATATTTTATTCTTTTTAGTTATTAAATAAGGTTGATTGCTTTTTTGCAGAACAGCATTTCAGCTGGTACATTTCTCTCTTCACAAGCCGCCAAAAACTTACTGGACTCCATGACTTGTCTTGAGTCTTCTTCGTGCTCCAACCCATTGAAATATTTGAAGCAAGTTTCTAAGCCAATCGCATATACACAAACTTGCTTTGCGTTAAAGGCTTCCACCATTGGAATTGCCTGTTCACAATCTGAACCATCTAGGCGTCGAGAGTTTTTGATCGCTTTTGGAACTTTTTTCGTGTGTAGTGCTCCATAGGCCCATGTATAAGGCGCTCCAACACACTCCATGCCAATCGCAAGGACATCGAGGTCAGGAAACATACTTCCCAGCTTTTCATATAAATTGCGATCAGGGTTTGATGAATCTGCACCAAAAAAGCACTTTTTACCGTAAGCTTCGATATACCATGCAGCTTTAGACCGGATATTCAGATCACCGTGCTCACCGAGGAAAGGTAAGCTCACAATACGGCCATTGGGGATTGCGATTTCTTCTAAATCATCGACCTCTATCACATCAAAGTTGAGTTGCCGTAACATCAATCTAAGTGACGGATCAGGTAATGTGCCACCATTGTTTTTGGGCACCACCACTTTTTTGGTTTTGTATCTAAGCTGCAATAACGTTTCGATGTTGGCATGGTCCATGTGAGTGTGAGTTAGCAGAATAAAATCTATTACTTGAGGAAGCTCACTGAAGCCAATCATAGTGTCGTCATTGTTGTTCTCTCTAGATGCAATAATTGGGTCGACTAAAATGCTGGTATCTTTTGTTTCAATTAAAAAGCCCGCATGACCAGTGTAGTTAAGCCTCACCCCTTCGGTAACTGGAACATGTTTAATCGTCGGTGCTTCTGTAGTGAATAAATCGCGATACGATAATCCTCCTTTTTGTTCGATCCCGTTAAATAGTTCATCAACGTGCTGCGCTGATATCGGCAACTCTCTGGCCTTGAATAGCGCATCAACAATCTCAGCATTAAAGTCTGCGTCCAACTGTAGATGATTCTCATCGGGTAGCCTGGGTGTACTCAGAACAAAGGGACGTTCGCCAACTCTAGATAGCAATCCAAAAGATAAGCTTTGTAAAGAACACTTATAGTATGGGCTGCGATACATCAAAGGCTCGATAATACGAAAGGAAGGGCGATGCTCCATATCTAAAAATAGCTCAACACAACCCTTTAGAGGATCCGGCACTTTTGCATATAAGTACTCAATGCTCTCACCGCTAGTGTGCTGATATAGCAGATCATCCAAATATTTAACCGCATCAGATAATTCAATTAGGTCACCGCATCTTTCATCCAACTCGGTGATCAATGCTTTGATATCATCAACCTGCTCTTCAGTACAATTGAGAAACTCACCGCCTGTTAGCACGGATTCTTTTGAAGCAAGAATATGTAGCTTATAGTTCTTTACAAATGACTGCATAATCCGGCGATGCGTATTCACAATATGACGAGCACATGTCACTGGAGGAATTAAGTAAGGCCACGCATACCAATGATTAATAAGTGGTTCAAAGTAAGCATCAGGTTTTAGATAGAGCATTTCGTTATTCATTTTCTTCTACTCTTTGTTAATTCGTAAAACAATCTCGCAGCCGTATTGAAAAGACCGCGTAATCTTTATTGCCAACTAAATTCTTTCCCTAATAAATCAAAGAGCTTTTGATTGTAGGGACGATAGAATTCGGCTAATTTCGCTTTCGTTTCTGGGTCTGCGGGTGGCAACTTGATAGGATTTTCATTGGCTTTCTTTCCGTATTCAGGAATATCAACAACAGGCAGATCAAGGAAGTTTTGGATTTTTTCGAGTGTGGGTTGCCGCTGCGAGAAATAGTCACTGATGTTTAGCACCATGACATTTTCTCTGCCAAACAAGTTGATCCATTGCTCAACTGCTTTGCAATAAATCCCTGTTTGTAAAATGGGATAACCGCAGGCACTTTCCACAGACACACAAGGAAATAGATCGATTGCACGATCAATGTAAGCTGCAAAACTGTCATAAAACCGGTACTTCTTCACCCGGCTCCCACCGAGAAAAATGTCCCACTTATAATGAGAATAAGCACGATCAACTGGGTCTCTCAGCGTAACAATGACCTTTGCATTTGGGTTTAATCTATGTAGGCCACGCATCATGAGTAAGTTCATCAGCACAGGCTCTAGATAACCGCACCTCACAGGGCCGTTCAATTTGGCCTCGCGCTTCTGCTTTTCTTTGAGCGTAGGATAAAATGCATGAACATCATTAAACGCCCAAGATTTCACTTCTTTTGCAAGTGGGTGCATCACATTGGGGTGTGTCAGCAAATGGCTAACTAGATCACTAGAGCCACTCTTTGGCGTCGTTGTCATAATATAGTCAGGCACGATGCGCTTGCTTTTGGGAGTCAGCTTTCGTGCTGCAAGCCGCCATTTTGGTGGATCAGAAAAGTAGTAAGTCAGAAATTGATATTCGATATGTCCTGCAATCACCTTAGGCAGCTCAGAAAACACCGATTTCCCAGAAAACTTTAATTCTCGCCACTGGGAGGTCATCTCAAACGCTCTGAAAAACTTTCCGATTTCTGGATTGTCTGTTTGTTGTTTATTAGCCGACATTCTCTATCTCTTTATTTTTCTTTTATTGCCAATCAAAGTTAGTTTCGATGATGTCGAAAAGTTGTTGATTGAAAGGTTTGTAGAATTTTGCAAGCATGTGCTTCGCTTCTTCAGTCGGACGCGGCAACTTGATAGGGTTTTCATTCGCCTTTTTTCCATACTCTGGGATCTCAACCAATGGAAGACCTAGAAACTCTTGAATTCTTGTCAAAGTCGGCTGTCTTGCTTTGAAGTAGTCTGCTACATCTAAAACCAGTACATTTTCTTTGCCAAACGTTGTTATCCAGTGCTGTACAGCTTTGTAGTAAATACCGGTTTCTAACACCGGAGAGCCACAAAAAGATTCCATTCGAATACTCGGGAACAGATCGATGGCACGCGCGACATAGTTTTCATATTCTTTGAAATAGGGATGGTTTTTGATCACCTCACCCCCTTGAAAATGTTCCCACTTCCAATAGGAATAGGCTCTATCTACGGGATCTCTTAAAGTAATAACAACTTTAGCATTAGGGTTAGCTTCATAGAGCTTTTTCATCCCTGACATATTGTTTAGGTAGGGTTCCAAACAACCACACATAACAGGTTGGCCCATTTCCTGCTCTAAGCGTAGCTTTTCTTTTTCTGTCGGATAGAAGTCTCGCCAATGTTTATTTCTATGTACCCGAATTTCTTTTGATAATGGGTGCATAACATTTGGGTGCAGTAATAAATGACTTACCAAATCACTAGAGCCACTTTTAGCAGGACCTGTCATGATGTAGTCAGGCGCAATTCTGGCTTCTTTACGAAGCCTTCTTGCTAGTAAGCGCCATTTCGGTGGATCAGCAAAATAATAAGAAAGAAACTGATACTCAATAAAACCAGCGGCAATCTCCGGCAGCTTTTTCAAGCCCAAATTTTTACTAAACTGAAGCTCGTTCCAGTCTGTAGAAATTTCAAATGGCCTGAAGAACTTATCCATTTGAGCATCTTCTATGGATGCTTTCGTCTTAGTTGACATCTACTGTCTCCTTAGTATTTTTATCATGCTCTATCGTTTTTATGGTCGAAGACGAGTCCTCATTTATTACTTTGCCGCTTTCCATCTTCACTAGCTTGTCCGCGACATGGAAATACCGATCATCATGGGTAATCACGATCACTAGCTTATTTCGGCTTTTCAGCTCTGGAAGAATTTGGTTATAGAAAATATCTTTAAACTCTGGATCTTGGTCTGCCGCCCATTCATCAAAAACATAAATAGAGCGGTCTTCTAAATAAGTCACCAGCAAAGCGAGGCGCTTTTTTTGCCCCGCAGATAGGTTTGTGGTTGAAAACTCACCATTACGGATAGCGACTTTCTTGTCCAAACCAAGCGATTTAAGATGTGCCGATGCTCGGCTATCTAGCTCCTGATCTGATAACCCAAATAATTTAGAAAATAGGTGAAAATCTGAGTAGATTGCTGAGATGCTTTGTCGACAAGCGTTTCGGTTATCCGCTGTCACTTTGTGACCATCGAAATGAATCGCACCTTTCTCGGGGATGTAATGCAGTGAAAGTAGTTTTGCTAGTGTCGTTTTGCCTGAGCCATTTCCACCAACAAGGAATGTCACCTCTCCACGATGAATCGATAGATCGATAGTACCCAACTTAAAACCATCTTCGGTGTTCTTATTACCACCATATGCATACTCAACACCTTTGACATGTATCGTGTCACAATCGATGGGTTTAGTTACTTCAGTTTGGTGCTCTATTTGCATATCATTGAGCAATTTATCTAGCTTTTTAGCTGCTACTTTAGCCATCAAAATATTTGGAATGATATTGGTCATCGCAGTAATGGGCCCCGTGATATACAAAAGCACCATCACCACAGCAACCGTATCTTCAAGAGATAATGCATAGAAATTAGACATCACGTAAGTAACTGCACCAATCGCCAAAAAGGCCATTAAGTTGCTCCATGTCATCGCGAAAATTAGCAACATGCGTCCACGTTTATAATCTGCACCAAAGCGATCTTCGCTCTTGTGAATACTTTCGTTTAGGAAGTCCTGTCTTTTTTGTTGATTGAGTTTTAGCTCCTTTGAACCATACACTAACCCCCTCATTCCTTCTTGAATATCGTCGTAACTGTCACGCGCTTTCACTAAATACATGCGTCCCAACTTGGTAGGGATCTGATAAAAAGCCAATCCAAATAGAAGTACCCCCATCACAAAAAGAAAGACTTCAAATTTCAAGTAAACCAAAAAGCCAAGCAGCCCAAGAAACGTGAACATCGCAATCAATAAACCTGGTATTGCAGAAGCACCATTAGTGACTTCTTTGATGTCATTATTCATGGCAGTAAGTAAGCGTGATGGACCGATATGATCTAGGTTCTGAATGGGCAGTTGAGTGATGCGCTCATAGAATCTTTTTCTCAAACCAACCGTGGCATCAACTGCAACCTGCGCCATTAAGGTGCCTGACATCACTCGACAAAAAATAATGACCAAACATATAAATACAAAAAACAAAGCCTGCTTCGGGGAGGTAACCTCAAATACGCCAAAAACCCAATACGAGGATTCGAAACCCGGCTGCATTAGACGAGAAATAGATGGCTCTAAAGCAAGAAGGATTAAAGGTACAAATATCGCGTAAGCGAGCCCCCCAATACATCCTGATAGAATAGAAAAAAACACTTTACTGGGAGCAACGTCACTCAGAAGTTTAAACAGTACTATTGATGACTTTTGATTCGTTTGTTTCATCAACACAGTCCTTTTTATCTTAGATTCTTATTGGATTGGCTTTAAATGTAACGTGGGTGCTTCACTGGAGTTCAACTCAGCATCAAAGTGCATAGGTAACAGCTTTTGATCTTTGAACGGCTGGATGTTGTCGTCGTAATGTGGGCTAAACACGTTGCCACTTTGCCCGGTACTGTTGATAAAACCGCTATTTTTCAAATTACCTAAATCGATTACCTGACGATATGCAGCACTAATAAGTGTTCTATATTTTTCTTGCTGAGAGTAATTCCAGGTACCTGCATTCAATGTCGTTCTATCGCCTCCCCAACCAGTTTTACGGTTGAAAACAAAGTCTAAAATTCGCACATTCGAAAAAATACTGTGGCCATAATTGATTTCATGTATATCTTTCCAACGCTTTCCGGCCGTAACGAAGCGGCTTAGCTCCTCATTCGTTTCATCAATTGCAAGCAGTGCAATTTCTTCACATGATTCTCTTTCTGTCGTGCCAATGCGATCGCACCAATCAGAGCGCAGTTGTTTATCTTTATTCAGCACTTTTCCAATAAGGCTATATTGCACAGCGGAACCGACATAGTGTTGTAATTCATTAGACCTTCTCTCGTGGAGTAAACTACCTCTAAGGTCATCACCAACCAGTAACATGTTGAAATGCTTCAACCATACTTGGTAGACAGCCGCCTCTTCACTATCTTCGGACATCACACCATCCCACTGCGACAACCTCTCAATAACCTCTTTCTGCTCAGGTGTTTGTCCGGTTAATTGTTGTAGAAATGGCTGTACCTCTTTGAACTGTAAGCTTTTTACATCACCTTGCATGCGAGAAAAGAGTTGACCGTCGAGCTTTTTCCCTGACTCAATCTGGTCATTTAATATCTCGTGAATACGATCTCCTCGGTATGAGAGTCCCCAATGATTGGCAACTAAATACGGGTAATCATCTGAGTGATTCTTGCTGTTTGCATTAACAATATAGCCTTCCTTTGGATTGAGCTGCTGTGGTAACTCAGTAAATGGGATGTATCCGCGCCAATCATAACGAGAATGCCAACCTGGGGTAGGTAACCTGCCATCACTATCACCGCGGATAGGAACTTTCCCAGCCCCGAATAAACCTATATCTCCGTGAACATCGGCATATACAAAGTTGATTGCAGGAGCAGAATAATCCGATAGTGCGGCTTTGAAGCTATTCCAATTGTTTGCGTAATTAACCTCTAGAAAACTCTGAAAAGTCTTATCTTGTTTATCTAAAGCGGTCCACCTTAGCGCAACAGGAGTCGATGCTTGTGTGTTCACATCCGAAATGAGAGGCCCATTACGAGTACTGCGAACTTGCCAAGACACAGGGGTTATCGGGTCTGTCAAAAATGCGGGAAAATTAGGCTTTACATGAATAACTTCATCTCTGATATCCATATCAAGCCATTTACCGTCTAACTCATACTGATTTTCATTTAATGGATTAATACGTTCCAGATACAGGTCTTGCGTATCGGCGTACATATTGGTTGTACTCCAAGCAATCGAGTCATTGTGACCCATTAATACAATAGGAACACCTGGATACGTAGCGCCAGTCACATGAAGCCGATCACCTTGAATTTCAGCCAAATACCACACTGAAGGCATCTCTACCCCCAGATGAGGGTCACCAGCTAAGTAGGGCAAGCCACTGTTAGTAAACTTTCCTGAAACAGCCCAAGCATTACTGCCAATACCCTCTTCACTAAAACGTAAGTGAGTCGATAACTGCTCACCTTGCGCCAACATATCTGTGATTAAACTGGCATCAATCAAATCATGCGTGTTTGCAATCAAGGCTTCGTCTGTATCGTTGGAATTGATATTCGGCATAAACTCATCCGCCTTATCGATTCCTAGTTCTTTGATTAATAAATCTAGACTGAGTTCTCGCTGATAATTCTGGCCTAAGGTTAAAGACATTAACTTGATAAGAAGTAATGAATCGGCCGGTTTCCAGTGTTCAGGCTCAACACCTAATACATAAAACTCAATGGGTAGAGTGTGTTGCTCATCGATCCATGCGTTCACTCCGTTGGCATAGGCACTTAAGCTTTTCCGAGCAGGCTCATCTAGGGACTCAAGTGCATTTTCTGCAGCTCGATACAAACCGAAAGTTCTCATTAGCTTATCAGCGTTTAATGCATCCAAACCGATGATTTCGCTTAATCGCCCCTGCCCTAGTCGCACGGAAAAACTCATTTGCCACATACGATCCTGAGCATGTACATACCCCAATGCAAAGAAGGCATCTTCATCGGTTGAAGCATTAATTCGAGGGACACCATGTTCATCTCGAGTTATGGCTACTGGTGCTTGTAGCCCTTCAACACTAATCACACCTTGCTGCTTTGGGAGACTCTGCAGAATGAATAGATAACCAGAGATCAACATCAACGCTAATGGTAAGAAAACCCAGATAACGAAGCGGGATAATATGGGATAAGATCGTGTAAACATTCCATCCTTTCCTATTTTTATTATTATTTCCGTTAACAGCCATATCGATTAATCGTGTACAAACTCACATTACAATTAACCTCAGACGAATCAATTCAAGCCTAGAAATGAAACCAACTCATCAAGCGCAAGGTAAAATCTTTCAATTTCTTCAGTGGTGTTGTAGATGTACGCTGAAATTCTTAAGATTTCACCTCCCATCTGATCATCCACTATAGGTTGTGCGCACATATGGCCAGTACGGCACATAATGCCGTAGGAGTCACTTAGAGCTCTGGCAATATCAGAAATATTGTCACAACCAATGACCTTCAGGCTGCCAATAGCACAGCGGTTTTCAGCATTGTGCGAACCTAGAAGTTGTAAATATTCTCGCTCTGTCGCACCTTTAATAATCGCCTTGGTTAACTCTTCGGTATGTTCCAATGACTCTTGATCGTCAAACTGTTTCAGGTATGTAAGAGCCTCACCAAATCCTAATGTAGAGGCAATAGGCGGTGTACCCGCTTCAAAGCGATGTGGGATTTTTCGTTCTTGTGAACCATTTGTATCAACCCAATCAACCATTCCGCCGCCATACATAAGCGGGCGCAGCTCATTCAATCTGGCACTTTTCCCATACAAACACCCGACCCCTGTCGGTCCCAACATTTTGTGTGCGGAAAACGCCAGAAAGTCGACATCAATTTTAGAAACATCAATACGTAAATGGGGATGAGGCATTGATTGGGCTGCATCCACAACCACTATCGCATCACATGCTTGTTTTGCTGCAACCGTCATTTCCTCGATAGGGGCAACATTCCCCGTGACATTAGAACAATGTGTTAAAGCAACAACTTTTGGATTCAACTTAAGTAATTCGTGATAATGATCCATATCAATTTGGCCATTACTGTCGATGTTAACCAACTTTAAGTTAGCAACTCTGCGCCAAGGCAGTAGCTGAGCATGATGCGAGTCCAGACAGCCGATAACAATATCATCAGGCTGTAAATTTAAGCCATGAGCTACTAGGTTTAGCGCCTCAGTAGTTCCTTTTGTAAAAACAATCTCATTACCAAAAGCTCCTAAATATTGAGCTATCGCGGATCTTACTCTTTCGTATGCGTCAGACGCTTCTTCGGACAGGTAATACTTGCCTCTGTGGATATTTACACCACTTTGCGAATAGTAGTTAGATACAGCATCAATAACTGATCGCGGTTTTAATGATGTTGCCGCACTATCTAAATACGTTATTTTTTGTCCATCAAGTAAGCGTTCCAATACTGGAAAGTCTGATTTACATGTGACTAAACCCATGATATTAACCTTCTTTTTTCTTCTCTCATTGCCACACTAGATATACATGATAGGAACTTTCCACCCCTATCCGCAGGTAAGTAGCTTTTTGCATCACAGCTGATATTTTTTGTCTTCAATGTTGCTTGCAGCTTTGCTAACAATTCATCCTCAGCACCTTGTGTCCAGGCATCATTACGTATGTATTGAAACGAAAACTCGTCATCGTTGGTCTGATTCATCTGGTACATGTCAATCCACTGCGCGGGCCCGATTAACTCATCTAACTCTTTGGGCGTTACCAAAGAACCATCGTGTAACCAAAGCACGTTCTTAGATCTACCCTCATGACGTACAACTGGAGCAGTACTCCCGCAAGAACAAGCATCTGAGCTCAATCGGTAGATATCACCAGTGGCATAACGAATGTGAGGGGATAAACTATCTCCAAGGGTAGTAATTACCAACTCAGCCAATTCACCTGGTTCAGCAGGGCGGCCGTCTCTAATAAATTCAATATGGAAATCTTTAGTATTCATGTGTTGTTGACCCGCTGGACACTCAAAGCCTAAGTACCCCAGCTCAGACATTCCGAGCATGTCTGCAAATGCAACCTTATCACCGTATACTTCGGTTATTTGTCGTCGAGCAACCTGAGTACAAAGGGTAAATCCCGACATGATGCAAAAGCCATCCGTTTTATGAGGTGTACGACCAGATTTACGCATCTCTCTAGCCAAAAACGCAAAATGGGTTGGGTCAACAAACAACAAATGCGGGTCATAAATCTCAATTTCGTCCAGAGCCATGTTAATCATTCGCTCTGGTGTTGTAAGGAGATCGTGATAGACAGGAAGCACCAACGTTCCATCGCACAGTAGGCGACTTTCCATCGTACTATTCGGATTTGCACATTCCACATCTGAGCAATTAGGTGCTGCAAACCTACATGTTCGAAGCTTAAGCCCTGGTTTCCAAAGCGGTTTAAAAGCGGAATTGAGCGAGATGCTATTTGCCTGTCTACGTGCCAGATCATAGGACAAAGACACACTGATAAGACGATCCCCTTCTGTGCCGGAGCTCTGAGTACGCAGGACATGATCACTTTTGAGGTTATAACCAGAAGCAATAACATCTACAGGAAAGCCCTTCCGATAATCTCTTTTCACAGTTGGTGGTATTTTGAGTAAGTCCTGGGGTGTCGATATATCTTCTGGTGATAGCCCAACCTGCTCTAAATGCCTCTTAAAAAACTTCGTGTTCTTATAGGCATACTGCACTTCGTTTTTAATTCTCTTAAAAGTCGAATCCTTGATGATCATAAGTCCACTTACATTACTGAAATGATAAATTCGATGATAAAATGCACACATAAAAATAACAAGATAAATATCATGCATTTATAAAACATTATCATTTGTTAACATTTTTGATATTTTGAAAACAAAAACATTTAATTTTTCACAATATTGAGAGGACTAAGGTGAATTGAATGATTAAAAATTGACTTATCGCCTTAAAAGGACACTAAATGAACACCTAACCAAAAAAACAAAAAACACTTGATTTTAAAACTTTTTATTTATGAAATATTTATTAACACCACAACAAACACACAACTCATTACACAACATTACAAACCAGAAGCGACACAAAAGAAAAAAACATAAAATAAACACACTGTTAACACAAAAAACATAAAACAAACTTAACCCCCCTTTGGTATGGTTGTTTTTTGAGCTAAAAAACAACTTTGTATATCTGTAAAACCGTTTAAATATGGACTTGTTAACCTTTTTAGTGGATATGCCTAAAAGATGGATTTATTCGTAGAGGGAATTGGTCATCACAAGTTATTGATAGGGGCGAGAAGCTCGCTTATGCGAACGATTGGATAAATTTTGATATTAGGATTTTTAACTTAAAATATCATAATCTTAATAAAGATTTCGGACTAAAAAAACTCGGTTTAAAACGCATTGTTGTCGTTGTTCCACTTACCAAGTAGATACCTTCAAAGCAACGATTCAGATGAGTAAATTGCTAAGCTCTAAAATGTGGAGATATCCGGGTTACTTCAAGGCTTCTAATGTATTGCGATACGTGATTTACATAAATAATTATATTTGTCACTAATAGCCAACACTAAAAGCCCTTGATGGGAAGAAAAAGAGTATTTATAGGTGCTCAGCACTTGCCGCCACCTTATAGGCAATGAGTGCAATGAAACCGATGATGAGTGGTATCGGTGCTGCGATATAGCCAAAGGTATCTGAGTTTGCGATGCTTGCGCCAGCTAAGTGACCTACTAGCCCAACAACAAAAGCCACTAAAGCGATAACAACGACGACGAGTTCCATTTTATGTTCTGATTTTGTTTTGCCTTTCATACTCATTTCCTCAAGTAGTAGACACCGCGTTTTTTGTGTCTTGATGAAATGATTATGCGCTTATAACACGGTGATATTTTGACCTAAATCAAGTTTAAAACCGCCAAAACACGAACGAGATTAAACACTTGTCTTAGATCAAAAACTACGCGCTCTGGTAAGATTTTGGGAAAAGTTGGCAAGCTTTATTCCCGCCAAGTATTCATGTCACTTTCTTATTTTTTAGCGCTTTTGGGGATTTCATCTTGTTTTTAACCACGCTCATCCCAACGTTATATTGTATTAATATTTGATATGTTTTTATTTTATTGATTGATTTTTCCGATTAAACACTTTGATTTTAATCATTGGGCAATCACCTAAGGTTGCGCCATACTGACTGTGAATCAACAAGGAGCATCGCATGACAAACATTAATTCTATCGGTTTAGACAAAGCCAAGAGCCAAGCGCTGGTAACGTCACTTAATACGCTACTAAGTAGCTACCAAATTCAATATATGAATGCCCGTGGTTTTCACTGGAACATCAAAGGTCGTGAGTTTTTTGAACTACACCTAAAATTTGAAGAAATTTATACGCTATTACTTGAGAAGGTAGACGAAATCGCAGAGCGTATTTTGACGATTGAAGGCAATCCATTGCATGCATTTTCTGATTATTTGGAAACCAGTAAAATTCAAGAAGCAAAAGGGATCAGTAATGGCACACAAGCACTAGAAACCCTGCTTGATGGCTACACAACGCTTATTTCTATGCAGCGTGAAATTTTAGCACAGGCCGGTGAAGCCGAAGATGAAGGGACAGCTGCGCTAATGAGTGATTACATCAAAGAGCAAGAAAAGCTGGTGTGGATGCTTAAAGCATATTTAAACTAAGATAGACGGTAGTTCGGGCTAAAGCTGTGATGTACAAGTCGAGCTAAAGCTACGACCTACAAGCGAGCCAGCTCCTACCTAGGCTCTTCTTTGGTAGGAGCGAGTTTACCTCGCGATCTTTTATCGCTTTTTGTCGAGCTAAAGCTACGACCTACAAGCGAGGCAGCTCCTACTTAGGTTCTTCTTTGGTAGGAACGAGTTTACCTCGCGATCTTTTATCTCGCTGTTATCTAAAGCTCCGACCCACCATCCAATAAACTGATAAAGAATGCCATTTCTAACGCTCTTTCATGTAGGCTTTTAAATCGGCCTGAGGCACCACCATGACCCGCTTCCAAGTCGGTTTTAAAGAGCAGTACATTATCATCCGTTTTATATTCTCTAAGCTTAGCAACCCACTTCATTGGCTCCCAATACTGCACTTGCGAGTCGTGCAGACCCGTGGTGACTAGAATATTTGGATAGGCTTTGGCTTCAATATTGTCATACGGCGAATACGCTAAAATATTCTGGTAGTCCGCTTCATTATTCGGATTACCCCATTCATCATACTCGTTGGTGGTCAATGGGATTGACTCATCCAACATGGTAGTTAACACATCCAAGAAAGGCACATGGCAGCCTAACCCTAAATACAGCTCTGGAGCTTGGTTTGCAATTGCACCCATTAACAGGCCACCTGCACTTCCACCTGATGCAAACACTTTGTCTTTATGGCCGTAGCCCTGCTCAACCAAGGCCTTGGTAACATCAATAAAGTCGTTGAAGGTATTTTGCTTATACGCTTTTTTGCCTTGCTCATACCATTCACGACCAAGCATCTCAGAACCTCGAATATGCGCAATCGCGTATACAAATCCTCTATCTAACAAGCTTAGAATTTGACTAGAGAAGTTGGGGTCGATAGTAATACCATAAGAACCATAGCCATACTGCAATAATGGATTGCTACCATCTTGATTAAACTTATCTTTGCGATAGACCAAAGATACAGGGACTTTAACGCCATCTCTGGCGGTTATGTGCAAACGTTCAGAGTGATAATATTCTGGTTTAAAATCCCCTAACACTTGCTGCTGCTTTTTCAGCGTTTTCTTACCAGTGGTTAAATCACAATCGTACACTGAGCTGGGAGTTGTCATACTCGAATAGTGGATACGAATATTACTTGAACTTGGCTCAGGGTTATTTCCTACCGTGGCAAAATAACAAGCATCATCAAATCCAAGGTGATAGCTCTGCCCTTGATAATCGTGGACAACAAAACGGATCTGCCCTTGTTCACGCTCAGTCAGCACAAAGTGACTATGGAACAGCTCCAAGCCTTCTAATAGTACATGGTCGCGATGGGCAACCAACTCTTCCCATTGCTCGACATCACCAACGGTTGCCGCTGTTGCACGCATTAACCTGAAGTTTTTAGCGTTCTTATTACTCAGGATGTAAAAGAACTCTCCCATTTTTTCAAGACCATATTCATGGCCAATTTCTCTTGGAATAAGGGTGCTAAACTCACCGCAAGGATCGTTTGCATCCAGTATTAACTGATCGCTCGTTTCCGTCGCAGCAAGATAGATATAAATAGCGCTTTCGTCACGACTTTTACCCAATCCCATATAAAATTGGCGATCTTGCTCTTCAAACACCACAATATCATCACTTTGTGGCGTTCCCAATACATGACGATACACTTGGAAGCCGAGCAACGTTTGCTCGTCTTTTTTGACATAAAATACGGTTTTATTGTCGTTCGCCCAAATTACCTGACCTTCCGTGTTATACAGCACGTCTTGTAGTAATGTATTGCTGTTTAAATCAAGAAACTTGATGGTATAAATTCGACGCCCGTCGGTATCTTCACTATAGGCAAGCAGTTGCTCATCTGGGCTTACAGTAATATCACCGATGTCATAAAACTCGTTGCCAGCGGCTAATTGATTAATGTCTAACAGCAGTTTTTTATCCGACAAATCTTCTTGTGATGCGCGATAATACCTAGCATATTCCTCATCACCACTCACTTCACTCACATACCAATAGTTGCCATCTTTTGCGGGCACTGAGCTATCGTCTTTTACGATACGACCTTTCATTTCTTCAAACAGCTGGGTTTGCAGCGCTTGGTGAGACGCCATTTGCGCTTCACAGTAATCATTCTCTGCTTTGAGGTGTGCCAACACATCAGCATTTTTACGCTCGTCATCACGCATCCAGTAGTAGTTGTCGATACGCTCATGATTATGGTGCCGCAAGGATTTCGGCTGCTTTTTGGCTAGCGGTTGAGTTTTTTCCATCACCAAGTTGTCATCCTAAATTCGTTATTTTTCGCCAGTGTATCATGATTCAAGAGCCATACCAGCGCGCAAAGAAAAAGGCCGGGCATCACTGCGCGGCCTTTATATTATTGAGTGTAAATGAGAGTTTCTAAGCTTCTGCTTTCTCTAGTTGGCTATCGTCAGATTTAGGCTTGCGTCTGATCTTCGCTTTTAAGCGTGAACCCGCACCCTGCACATCCGTTAAGATGATGTATAAGGCAGGCACTAACACCAACGTGATAAGCGTTGCGAATAGCACTGCAAAGCCAAGTGATACCGCCATCGGAATAACAAACCTTGCTTGTAGACTCGTTTCAAAGATGATTGGCATGACACCGGCAAACGTCGTGATAGAGGTTAGCGTGATTGCCCTAAAGCGTGCACAACCCGCTTCAATAACTGCCTCTTTAAGCTTAACGCCCTCGGCACGTGCTTGGTTGATATAGTCCGTCATTACCAATGAGTCGTTGATCACGACCCCTGCGGCGGCTACTAGTCCAAACATAGACATAGTACTCATATCTAAGCCAAACACTAAGTGACCCCATAGCGCGCCAACTAAGCTAAACGGAATAACCGACATCACGATAAG
The DNA here is from genome assembly GCF_001709235.1 of Pseudoalteromonas sp. BMB. Classification (NCBI taxonomy): domain Bacteria; kingdom Pseudomonadati; phylum Pseudomonadota; class Gammaproteobacteria; order Alteromonadales; family Pseudoalteromonadaceae; genus Pseudoalteromonas; species Pseudoalteromonas sp. BMB. Next base: position 68,674 of record NZ_MBQA01000167.1, on the reverse strand, counting down.
CGGTTGCGCATAGCTCTTAAGCGGCACAGCCAATAGGATATAAACCATCAACATACCTGCGGCAAAGAATAAGATCTGCTCACTGGTTTGTGCTTGGCGCTCTTCCACACTACCACCTAGCTTAGTTTTTACGCCTGGGAACTGTTTTAGTAGCTCTGGTAAGATATTTTCTTCGATATTCTTAACCACGGCATCTGGCTCAATCAGCTCTTCATCGATGCTACCGTATACATATACCGTTCTAAAGCCATCTTCACGACGAATATAATTGATACCCGGCTTCTCGGTAAACTCTACGACATCGCCTAGCATCACTTCTTTGCCTTTTGGCGTTGTGATGATAGTACGCTTAAGTGAAGCCAAAGCTTTACGATCTAGTTCAGGATAACGCACCATCACTTTGATCTCTTCGCCATCACGAATAACACGCTGTGCTTCGCCACCGTAGAAACTATTACCAACCTGAATCGCAACATCAGCAAGTTGCAAGCCAAGCTCATAAGCCACTGGCTTAAGCGCGATCTGCATTTCTTTACTCGCAGGGTCAATACTCGAGCTGATATCAAATAACCCGGGTTGCTGCTGCAACATAGAAATAAGCTGTCTGCCCGCCGCATTGAGGGTCTCGATATCAGAACCTAGCAAGCGATAACCAAATTCACCCTCACCACCACTTTGATCGCCAACACTGTCATACACAATGATTGATTTCACAGCGGTGATCTCTGGCATTGCCTCGCGCCAACGACGTGCAAGTTCAAAAGCCGTAAATGGTCTTTGCTCTTCGTCAACTAACGTCGATAACACTGAGCCCTTAGTGCGGCTTTGGTTCCAAGAATATACATCCTTAATCATGCCTTGACCGAACTCTTGAGCAATCTCTTTATCGACATTGCGTACCATTAACTCAATAGACTGCATCGCTGTAATGGTCTGCTCGTCTGATACGTTGTCGTTCATGGTAATTTCGATCTTTGGATAGTCTTCTGGCACCTTAGGGAATGGAATAAAGCGCACTAAATTCGAAGTCACTAAGCTAAAGCTAAATACCAGCATCGCCACAAAAGTTAATAATACGGTCCAGCGCCAGTCAACACAGCGCTGAATAAAGCGTCTGTATGGTCCGTTTACAAATGCGAAGAACTTCTTGTTAAATGCAGCACGACGACTGTTTGGACGTAGTGGTTTAATCTTAGTGTGAGCAATGTGCGCTGGCAAAATCCATTTGGATTCAATCAAGCTGAATACCAAGCACAGAATAATAACGCCCGAGATTGACTTAAAGAATGCACTTTCAGGACCAGATGAGAACAACATAGGTGCAAACACAGCAATGGTTGTTAATACACCGAAGGTTGCTGGCGTTGCAACACGCTTAGCACCAATTACCACATTCTTAACGCTGTGGCCTTTGCGTTCAATTTCGGAGTAGGCGGACTCCCCTATGACAATGGCGTCATCCACCACGATCCCAAGTACCATGATAAAGGCGAACAGCGATACAATATTAATACTGATCCCAAGTGCTGGCATAAATAGGAACGCACCGAGGAAGCACACCGGCAAACCAATCATTACCCATAGCGCTAATTTGAAGCGTAGGAAAATAGTCAGCATGATTGCGACGAGTAACGCCCCTTGGATCATATTGCTCTTCATCATCTCGAGTCGAGCGTTCAGGTAGTACGTCATATCAACAATTGGTTCTAATCTTAAGCCTGCAGGTAATTTAGCGTTTTTCTCTTCGATATATTTATGTACCGCTTTCGCGATTGGGATCATATTTTGGTCTTTGGTCGCTTTAACCGACAGGAATACCGCATTTTCACCATTCAAACGGAAGTAATATTCACCTTCAGTTAGACCGTCTTTAATTTCTGCGATATCTTGAAGATAAATTTTGGCGCCGTTATCGCCGACCTTAACAGGAATGTTTCTAAACTCATTACCGCGGTACATTTGATTTTCAACACGCACTGCAATAATGCCAGATTCGGTCCTGATTTGACCTGCTGAAATGTTGGTCGAATAACGTCTAATTGCGCTACTTACATCACTAATCGTTAGGTTGTAACGGCGCAGAGCATCTGGATCAACTTCAATGCCAATCTCGTAATCAGGGGTTGAACGGTCAACCAGTGAAATCGTTGAAATTTCTAGTAATTCATCCTCGATTTCTTTGGCAATTGGCTTAAGTGCATTCAACGGTAGATTACCAGCCAGCGCGATGTTCACCACGTCTTGACGAAATTCTATAAGCTGAACCTGCACAGGCTCCATGGATGCTGGGAAGGTCGCGATACTATTCACACGCGAGCGAATTTTATCTTCTACTTCCGTTAGGTCTTCATCTTTATAGATTTCAAGTTGCGCACTACCGCTGCCTCTAGCGGCACGGTAAACCCCTTTTTTGATTTCTGTAACGTCTTTTAATGCTTCTTCAATTTTGATCAAGATCCCCTCTTCAATTTCTTGAGGAGACGCGCCAGGATACACGGCTGACACCGTCACATAATTGATCTCAAAGTTTGGAAACATTTGCCTTTGGATAGTCATATAACTGATAAAACCCATTATCAGTATGAAGACCATCAACAAGTTTGCCGCTACCGTATTATTCGCAAAATAAGCGATAATACCGCGCTGCGATGCTTTTTCTATATCACTCATGGTCGCTCCTTGCTGTTACAGCTTTTCCGGCTGACTACTTGGCTTTGATGAGGAGTCCGTGCCAGCAACTTTAACTTCCATGCCTTTTTGTGGATACTCAGGTGGTGTCATGACCACTTTATCGCGACTTGTGATGCCATCGCCGATTAAGAAGAACTCACCCTCTTCGCGGATAACTTGCACTTTACGTGGCTCAAGCTGGTTATCTTGACTAAGTAACCAAACCGACTGATTATTCACGATATCTTGAGGTAGACGGTAGATTTGTTTTAACGTTTTACCCGCAAAGCTAACTTGTACATACGTACCGTATTTTATCGCTGGCTGGCGCGTTGTGAGACCGTACGGGTCGTTAATACGCACCACCAAGTTGTTCATACGCGTTTGTTGGTCAACAGTACCTAAATCTCTATCAATTACCGCTTCTCGAGTGAAGGCATTCACACCACGCTGATAAACCGTAGCGGCAAGACCTGACACTCGCTCAGGTAAAAACACAGAATCAAAACCCGCGATAGGAATAATCACTTCGGCAGTTTCGATGTTGTTGACCGTACCAACTGAACTACCCATAGACACGAACTGGCCAAGACCAACGTCTTTTTTCACCACTAGTGCGTTATAAGGCGCGATAACTTCGCAGTTTTCTAAGTCTCGCTTTGCACGCTGTAGTGCAGCTTTTGCCGATTTTACTGAGGCTTTGGCACTCATGACCTGCGGTTTACGTAAAAATAGGTCGGTATGCTTTTTATTTGGAAATCTTCTTGCTTCATCAGCAGCTACATCAGCTTGTGCTTGCTCTTCGATAAGCTGCGCCTCGGCTCTGGCAAGTTCTGCTTCTGCTTGTAGTAACGCGGCTTCGTAGTTATCTTGCTCAATACGCAGTAACACCTCGCCTTTTTGTACCACACCGCCTTCAACAAAGTTAGGGTGCCAGTATTCAACTTCGCCCGATACTTGAATAGAAAGTTGTGTACTTTCTAGCGGTTTTACTTCGCCATAGCTTTGGATCACAACTTGGTGATCTTGCGCAGCGAGAGTTTCAACTTCAACAACAGGACGAGAATCGACTTCTTGCTTCTCAGGTTCACTCTTAGCAACGGCATTGACGAACATAAATCCGACAACACCGACTATAAGCACGGTAAAGGGTAGAATCCATTTTAAAGTTTTAGCTTGCATGACAGTACCTATTGATAATTTCCTGACCGTATAGTACCAAGTTTAGCGCGTTCTCGGATGTGACATTTGTAAGAATCTGTTACACCTTTAGAACAACTTTTTATAACTATCGAAAAACAGCGGAAATTATAAAGTAATTTCAAACAATTAAGCACCAAAACCTTTGATTTATAAAGATCTTTCTAAGTGCGAATTTTGTGAGTTATATAACAATTTTTTCGGCTTTTTGTCACATTTATCACCCTAGATCTGCTTAGTGACATGATGAAGCTCAAGCACTAGAACAATACAGCCTACCAATACGATAGAGAACAACAGATAGATCCCAAGCAGCGGACTCAAGATGCCAAACATACTCGCCACAACTAAAGACAAGAAAACAGCAATAACCACCGCGACTAACACGAGAGAAGCCCGACTCCAACACTGCTCAATAAGAACATCGCGTACCTTAGCACCGACTAAACGCTTAATATTAAAGACTGGCGCATTCAATATGGCGGCGAAAGCGCCGCTCAATAACACGACTAGCGTTAGATTTAGCCTATACCTCATTAGCCCCAATAGCTTATGCCAGAATGTCATGCTTATCCCTTCACTAATTCAGATGGGTTGATTAATGCGTTGAGTGGCCTGCGCAGTATTTGCTGTAGTGAAAAATACAAACACAAACTCGACACCAACACTATCCCCACAGCCGCAATCGAAAACTCTGCCACATTAAATGTTTGCTGAAAGTATGGCGACAATAATAAACACCCTGTCAGGGAGATCATTAACGCAATACCTATGTGCTTAAAGTGGGTAGTAAGGTCCTCTCGAGTGAGATCGCTGTGTTTGGCACCCAGCACCATTTTCGTACCGTAATAAGAAGCTTTGAGTGATTGGCTATAACGAAAGACACCAAACAGGCCAATAATCACGAGCAACAACGCCAACACAAAGATAAATAGTGCTCCATAGGTGACCAAGGTATCGGTCAACAGGTATTGCTCACGCTGCGCCGTAAGTGATTTAAAACTAAAGATTTTCAATGCTGGATGAACTTGTGTAAGCAGCGCTGAAAAATGGGATTTAGTAACTGGCTGCTGAGTCTGAATTAACGCCGTATTACTTCCTTGTACAGCTCGATACACATGGGGCAGTGCGGGTTCGCCTGGCACGGCTAAATCAGCAACGACACCAATAATTTCAAACGCCGCATCTTCGTCTGTAATGTTAAAACTCAAGCGCTTGCCTAGCGCCTTTTCCTCTCCACCTAGCTGCTCAGCAAAGGTTTTATTGATAATTAACTGCTGCTCACCGCGGCGCACCGCTTCACTATCGAAAAACTGACCTTGTAGTAACGGCAAAGAAAAAAACTCAAGATAACCACTATCCACAACTCGGCCAACCGGATGCACGCGTTCAAGCGTCTCGACTTCTTGCAATGACCAAGTGCCAACACCTTGCCCGATGGGTGAACGGCTTCGACTCACCGCGATTACTTCTGCGGTATTCCATAGGGCTTCACTGGCTTGACGCATTACCTCTGTGTATTCGTCTCTCGGCATTGTGTCAGGAGCATAAAACGTGACTTCGTATTTATTCTTGAGATCTACCGCATAAGCATTTTTGAGATGGGATATGGCAGCAATACCGACATTAAAGCAGAAGAAGGTCAAGATAATAGAAATACTTAACTGACTCACCGCCATGATCCGTTGCACTCGCGCACTCACAACAACGGCATTCCCCTTACCACTTTGTTTTAGCATGTGCGTTAAGTGACGAAAGCGTATTGCTGACATTCCAGCTAACAACAATAACCAGCTCGTCAATAAAGCGACCAATCCCAGTGCAAGCACACTTTGCCAGGTTAACGAAATCAGCTGCGCTTGCGGCAACAGCCCTACTAGTTCTTGCTGTAACCACTGGCAGATAACATAAGACACGCCAATTGCAACCACGAGTGATACTAAGCAAAGTGCTAGCAGCGGTAACCACTGCATCAGCGCAATATCTCTTATTTTTGCTCCCACCACCGCTTGAATTGCCAGCCGGCGCTGGATCTGACTGAGTCTTGCAAGGTATAAGTTACTGATATTTAAGAGCGCGATACCAAGTAAACCAAGCGATACCACAAACATTCCAAATAACAATAAGGGAGACTTACCGAGCATAATTGATTTCAACGGCATCGCGCGAATGCCAATATGCCACTTCGCAAAATACTCACTGTCGCTCACTTTGCTGCGCCAAAGTGTGTTCATTTCGTTGGAAAGCGAGAGGCTGACTTGTTCATGCTCCACCCCTGTAGCCAGTTTACCCACCATCAAGTTAAGCGCATAACGGTTCCACCAGTACGGCTTTGCTTCCTCTAAAGTTAGGTTATATTGCCAAGGTAGCCAAACCGCAGTGTTGTGCGTGAGCTTTTTTAAGTTAGGTTCATAAAATTGCTCTGCTGCGACACCGACAATCGTAAACTCTTGCTCATCCAGACGCAGCGTTTTATTTAAAATATCAGGGTCACCATTGAAGTGACTTTGCCAAGCTTGATAGCTCAGCACAGCGACAGGGCTACTCTCATCGACCGGTTCAGTAATAACCCGCCCCATCGCAAGCGGCATATCAAAAATACTAAACCACTCGGGCGAGACATAAGCTGATTCAACTTGAGGGGCATCGGCATCCGAAGTAAGCAATTGCTCGGCATAATGCACCATCGCCAGTTGCTCCATTGCGGCAGGTTTATGCTCGTATAAATGCATCAATGATGGGTAGTTAAAGGCTTCGCTGCTCTCGTTGCCATTTTCATCAAACATCGGGTATTCAAGTTTAACAATACGTTCTGAATCCGGGTATGGTAGAGGTGAGAAATACAGGCTATGTAACATCCCCATTGCGACCAGCATCACAACGAATACGCAGCTCAGCGTAGTCACCACACTAACATGGTAAATATTTGCACGGTCTAAGTTGAACACTTGCATGGTGCCCTCTCTATGCTCGTTGACTAACAGGTTGAGCAGAAGCGACTGTGCCTAACAGCTCACCATCAAACAATTTCACCTGCCTTGGAGCCATATCGGCATAACGTGGATCGTGCGTCACCATACAAACTGTGGTGCCTTGCTGATGCAATTCAGCGATTAATTGCATCACCTGATCACCACTTTTCGAATCTAAGTTACCCGTCGGTTCATCCACCAGTAGAATGCTTGGCTCGGTCACCAAAGCACGGGCAATCGCGACACGCTGCTGCTGCCCGCCTGATAGCTGATTTGGCTTGTGTTGAACGCGATGTGACAGTCCAACCTTTTGTAAACAAGACTCGACTCGCAGCTTTACTTCAACCTTACTCAGCTTTTCAGAGCGATACTTTAGGGGTAAAGCGACGTTATCGAATACCGAAATTTCATCAATGAGATTAAAAGCCTGAAAGACAAACCCAATATGCTCATTGCGAAGCTCGGCGGCCTGATCAAGCGTCAGAGTTGTCACATCATGAGCACTAATCGTATAACTACCACTTGTTGCTTGGTCAATTAAACCAATGATGGATAGCAAAGTAGATTTACCGCATCCAGATGGGCCAGAGATCGAAATAAAATCACCTTTTGCTATTTCCAGTGAAATATTTCTCAGTGCGTGTGTTTGCAGTTCTTCGGTTTCGAACACTTTATTGATATTTTTAAGCACTATCATTTTGATATTCCTACTTTAATAAGATTGTCTCATCTAGGCTGGCAAGAAAGGCTAGATCAGAAATGATTAATCGTCTCCCGGCTTCAACGCCAGAATCTATAACAATATATTTCCCAGTTGAAGCACCAAAAGTGATTTCTACTGGCTTTGCGCTATCATCACTAGTCAGGGCAAATAAGGTCTGCGTTTGATTTTCTTTGGCATTGGCGGGGCGCTGCACATAGGTGGCATTGGCAAGATGCTTAATGGCGATGCTGGCAGAGATACTCAGCTGCGCTCGCGCCTGCTTCGGTAAGGCATTAGGTAAACTCACCTCGACTTCCACGCTATTGTTTGTCACTACCGGGTCAACTCGGATCACTTCGCCTTTTACTTTATTGGCCTGCATGTTCACCATCACCTCTTGTCCAGTTTCAACCCAGCGCACTTGAGATTGTGGCACAGACAATACCGCCACCAACGACTGGTTAGAGCCAATTAATGCTAACTCGTCACCAACATTGACTCGTTGCCCAAGCGCCAGAGGCATGCGCTCAATGATCCCTGAAGTGCTGGCTTTAATCTCCAGTTGTTGTTGTTTTTCCAGCAAGTTATTGAGTTCTTGTTCACGAATATTGATTTCCTCGTTGGCAAGAATAAGCGCCGAGCCATGTAGTGCTTGTAACTGTTTAGCTTGCTGCTCTAGCATGGTAATTTCATGTTGTAAGGTACTCAAACTGGTTTCAGTTTGGGCAAAGTTCAGCGCGGAAATAATGCCTTGTTGTGCAAGGTTTTGCTCCGCGCGGTGACGCAATACTAAGGTTTTGAGCGCGCCTTGTTTTTGCATCAGCTGTGTTTGCTCGTTTAACAGCTCCCTTTGTTGAGTGAGTAGCAGCTGCTCTTTTATTGTCCGCGACTGGCGCAGAGCTTGTTTGGCTTGTTGAACCTGTAACGCCAGATCTGGGCTCACAAGCTCGGCTATCACATCTCCTTTACGAATAATTGCGCCTGCTTTGTGATGGATCACCTTAACAATAGCCGCACTTTGCGCGTTTAATAAAAACTGCTCAGCACTACGTAATTCTCCAAAGCTATCTACTGACAACGTAAGCGGACCTTGTTTGACCTCCGCTACCAGTATTTCAGCACGCATCACACTAGAATGAGACGCCCACTGTTGCCACAGCAAATAAACGACTATCACCGCCACTAAACAAGCAACCACAATATAATGTTTGGTTTTTTTTGGCTTTGCCGGTTTGACTAGATCCATTTCCCCTCCTAACTGACTAAGCACTAAGAGCGAGATTTATGCCAAAATTTAATAACTTTAAATTTCAATAATTTAAAATCACTATAACTGCGAAAGTCAGCGGATATTCCGAAATCGAAAGTTGTACTCCGGAATCGAAAATACATTTTATGTAATTAAAATTTTGTCGTTTATCTTTTGTTACATTCATTTTACCTTGAGTTTCTGACAGGCTCTGATGTTTTGGGTACACTCGAGTTTTTACTATTTCGAGTCAACATTATGAAGAAAACGGCATTAAGCATTGCCCTCGCGCTCACCTTTGCAAGCGCCCCAAGCTTTGCTAAAAAAGACAAAAAAGAAGAAGAAAAAACCATCGCTTCAATTATCGAAAATAAAATCAGTATTGATGGCCTATTCCCACTTTATCAGGACAAAGAAAGTGGCGAGTATTTAATGCAGCTCAATGAGTCGCAACTCAACACTCCTTTCTTGTACTTCGCACATACTGTTGATGGCGTTACCGATGCTGGTCATTTCCGTGGTAGCTATCGTGAAACGAAGCTGATTGAATTTAGAAAGCACTTTGACCGCATTGATATTATCAGCAGAACGCCGCGTTTTATTTTTGATGAAAACTCAGCTATTGCCAACGCAAGCGATGCCAACATCAGTGAAGCAGTACTCGCCAGTATCGAAATTGAAAAAGCCGAAGACGGTAACATTTTATTCAAAGCGGATAAGCTATTTTTAAGTGAGTCACTACACAAAGTATCTCCTTGGAAACGTGCGGATGACAAAAACGCAAGCAAACGTTTTGCCCTTGGTAAATTAGACGACAAGAAATCTCGAATCGTCAAGCACCGTCCATACAGCAACAACTTAGATATCGTTGTTGATTATGTCTTTAGTAACCCAGACCCAAAAGTTGCAGGCTCAAATGCAGTAACAGACTCACGTTTTGTTTCGCTAAAAGTACAACATAGCTTCGTCGCTCTGCCAGACAATAGCTACCAACCTCGCTACGATGACGCACGTATCGGTTATTTCACCAATCAGTTTGACGTGCAAACATCACCGGATTGGGCGCCGTATAAAGACGTTATTAAGCGTTGGAACTTAGTGAAAAAAGACCCGAGCGCAGCGCTTTCTGAACCCGTTGAACCAATCGTATGGTGGATTGAAAACACCACGCCAGCCGAATGGCGTGACACGGTTCGCGATGGTGTACTAGGATGGAATAGCGCGTTTGAGAAAATCGGCTTTAAAAATGCCATTGTGGTTAAAGTACAGCCTGACGACGCTACTTGGGATGCAGGCGATATCAACTACAATGTCCTACGTTGGACTTCATCACCTCGCCCACCGTTTGGCGGCTATGGTCCGGCAACTGCCAATCCGCTTACTGGCCAAATTCTTGGTTCCGACATCATGCTAGAGTATGTATTTATGCGTAACCGCTGGATATATGACTCACTCTACTCTCAAGGGCAGATGAGCCATGGTGCTGAAGCATCAAGCGATACATTACACTGTTCGCTTGGACATGAAATGCAAGGTCAATTGATGACGGCAAGCCTTGCAACAGGTGCTGACATCGAACGCAAAGAAATGCTACGACAGGGCTTAGTACAGTTGGTTCTTCACGAAGTAGGACACACCTTAGGCCTCAACCACAACATGAAGTCTTCGATTTTGTGGGGGCCTAAAGAAGTACACGATAAGTCAAAAACACAAGGTATCGTAACCGGCTCTGTGATGGACTACGCAGCAGCTAACATCGCCCCTCTAGGCGTTAAACAAGGTGATATCTTCCAAACCAAACCAGGTCCATACGATGACTGGGCGATAGAATATGGCTACAGCACGGCACTTAACGATGACACCCAAGAGCAACAGCGCCTTGAAAAGATCTTATCTCGCTCTAGCGAACATGGCTTAGCGTTTGGCAACGATGCCGATGACATGCGAGCGCCAGGCCGTCATATTGATCCTCGCGTGATGATTGGCGACTTATCGTCAGATCCAGTGACATACGGCGTTGACCGCATGACTCTGGTCAACCATTTATTCACCGAACTAAAAGGCAAAGCGCGTGTTGAAGGTCAGTCTAACCAACAGTTATTAACCTCTGCGAATATGCTGTTTGGTCAATACCGCGCTCAAGCAACTGTGATTTCACGCCAAATTGGCGGTGTATACGTTGAGCGCAGCGTAGTAGGCACTGAAGGTGAAACGAAACCATTTACACCTGTACCACTTGCGCGCCAAAAAGCAGCAATGACCGCACTCAAGGAGATGGTTTTCGCACCGACCGTGCTTGAAAATATGCAGCCTCTTTATAACTACATGCAAGCACAGCGCCGTGGCTTTAACCACTATGGTAAGAACGAAGACCCTAAAGTCCATAAGATGGTACTGGGCATGCAAAAGTCGGTACTAGACCAAGTACTACACGCGAATGTATTACAACGTATCAGCGACTCTGCGTACTATGGTAACGAATACAGCCTAAACGAGGTTATGAACGACCTAACTGCCGCTATTTTCGTTGCTGATAAGAATGCAACGACACTAAGCCAAAACCTGCAAATAGAGTACGTTTCTCGCTTGATTAATGTCGCAGGCTTGAGTAAAGCGAGCAAATACGACAATTTGGCAAAAGCCGCTGCACTATTCCAGCTGCAGAGTATTTTGGATAAGAGCACAACTTGGGGTGCCGATCAGGCAACTAAGGCACATAAAGCGTATATCGACCGTATAATCACAAAAGCGCTAGAAGCGTAACTCGAAAATTTTTGTATTACGCGAGTGAAATGAGCGAAAACGTTAAGGGCTAGCAATTTGCTAGCCCTTGTTTTGTCTGGTTATATCACTAAGCTAAAGCAGGTTTAGAGCGATAGTACTGAATACAACCTAATTGTGCGGCATTAGTCAGTAAAATCATCACAAACATCAACACGTGAGCGACACTCACATGACCAAGACTTAGCTCTGCAGCCAATCCAATTCCTCCCGCTAAAAACTGCAGTGAGAAATACCTAGCGCTTAAGTTAGAGACATCACCGCTTTTAATCGTTTTATAGGTTTGTGGCATAACGCGAATTGAACTCATCACTAGCCCTAAGTAAGTTAACGCATTTAGCAACGCAGCAGCTTCGATGTCCTTTGCCAATAAAAGCCCAAATGGCAACGTCGACAAAGCAAGCAAGAGTGCTAATTGATTACGCTGTTTCGAGCTTGCGTTGTACCGAATAAAATAATATAAAATAAGTGCACTTAAAGAACCTGTAACAGCAAAAGGCAGCACCATAAAAAAACGTTCAAAGAAAACGTTGTAGGCAATAAAGTAAGAGCTTTGTGCAACACCAAAACTCATCATTAACAGTGATACACCTGACACACTGCGATTTTTACGGATCTTCCTAATCAAAGGAACAAAGCTTAAAACCAAAACGAAAGAAGAAACGATCGGTAAATATTCGCTCAATGCCAACTCCAAATGTCTAAATTGTTGCAAAGTTAAAGTGCTGTAAAACCTTTAAAAATACATTGTAAATTTATGATTTTTAAGGTTTTATTTTTAAAAGCGCGCATTTTAAGAGCTAACTTTAAAAATACAACATAGCCTATAGAATCTATTTCCCACCTCTTGGCAAGGCTCAAATACAACCGTATAAAAATAAGTACACTTTAGAAGACTTAGAAGTGCGGCGGCATGAAAACATCTAGCTATCAGCCGGCATGGAATTAACAAAGTAAAACTTATGTTAAAATAATATATATAAAACTTTACAAAACGAATTATTGTTTCTATTTTGGTGTGTGGATGTTCAAAAAACATACCACTCATTGGTCGTGCTCTACAGTGCACCCAAGGCTTGGTTCGGTATTGAACGACGCCCAACTTTTTAATTTCAAGTTGGATAACCACACACTCAAAAGGAATAACAATGAAACGACACATTCTTGTCACAGCATTAGGTTTAGCATCTGGTATCGCGATGGCACAAGCGCCATTAACGGAAGCTCAGATGATGGAGTATACCAGCAAAGCTAGCAAGGCAATGATTGGTAAAAAGTACGATCTCAACCTTCCACTTATTACTCAAAACAGTGCTACAAATACTTCAACGTCTACACAGACCATTGTGCAAACAGTTTCACACCCAGATGCAAGCTACATCAAACTACACTTTAAGCACCTCAATCTTGCAAGCGGCGGTAAACTCGTTGTTCGCTCGGAGGATAGTGGCGAGCGCTATGAATACACCCAAGCAAACCTTCGCGCAGCAACAGTTGATCCAAGCCTCGGTGATGACGGCGTTAAACAGTTTTCTGCTATGTCAGTCTCCGCTGATAAAGTCATCATCGAATATACCCCTGGCCAAGGTAATGCTGGTAAAACACCCGAAATCGATTTTTACTATCATGGTACTGAAGGGCAAGCAACTGTTGAGGGCTTGACCGATGTGACGCCTATGTCAACTTGTGGCGCAATGGAACGTAAAGACGTGCAGTGCTGGGCGCAATCGCATCCGGTAGAATTCGAGCGCTCACGTCCAGTCGCCAGACTGCTTATGAACGGTAGTGGTTTATGTACGGGTTGGCGTGTTGGTGCAGATAACCGCATGTTTACCAATAATCACTGTGTGGGATCAGCATCGGAGCTGACGAATACTGAGGTATGGTTTAACTATCAAAGCACGAGCTGTAACGGCAGCCAGCGCGAGACCGTGGTTAAAGTCACAGGTAAAGACTTCCTTAAAACAGATTACACGCTAGATTATACGCTGTTTACCATCAATGATTTCGCGAAGGCCCAGCCGTTTGGTTACTTTGGCTTAGATGTGCGAAATCCATCGCAGGGCGAGCGTATTTACATACCTCAACATGGTTCAGGTAACCCTAAAGAGCTGTCGATTGAGTCTGATCAAGACACCAATGGACTATGCTCTGTTAACCAAGCAACGGCGAATGGCCGAGGTACTGGTACAGATATAGGTTATTACTGCGACACTATTGGTGGCTCATCAGGTTCACCAGTACTTGCAGCCTCAACCAATAATGTTGTTGCGCTACACCACTTAGGTGGCTGTACCAATAAAGGTGCTAAAATTAGCTTAATTTGGCCTCAGGTTTCTACTCACTTTGGTGGCCAAATTCCTGTTGGTGATAACGGCACTACCGATCCATTGCCTGTTGCGTTATTTACTTACAGCTGTAATGACCTAAGCTGCAGCTTCGATGGTTCAGGATCTAGCTCACCAAACGGCTCTATTACACAGCATAGTTGGCAGTTTGGTGACGGCGCATCCGCTTCAGGCGCGCAAACTTCACATAGCTTCACAAACTCTGGCAGCTATACCGTAGAACTCACCGTGACAGATAGTAATGGCGACACCGCGTCAACAACACAACAAGTTGCCGTGACGCTGCCAGGTGAAGAGCAAAAGCTTATCAAGGGAGTTGCAAAAACGGGGCTTTCTGGAGCGAGAAGCAGTGAGGTATTCTTCTATTATGATGCACCTGCAGGCGCGAATACAGTGACATTTAACACTAGCGGTGGCACTGGTGATGCTGACATGTACGTACTAAAAGGTGCTGAGCCCACCACCAGTAATTGGACTTGTCGTCCTTATCGCTCCGGTAATACTGAGTCTTGCAGCCTAAATGAAGGGGCTGGGCGTTATTGGGTGATGATCCGCGGATATAATGCTTACTCAGGTTTGCAAATCGTAGCAGATCACAACTAGCCTAAACTTCGAATAAACAAACTGAATGATTTGCGGGGGCTCGCCCCCGCTTATTTGATAGCAATCTTCAGCGATTATCTACAACTCATACCAAACACTAAACCAAACGCGGTTTTCATTAGTCATATTACGCCCCTCTATACGACCCACTCCGGCACCAAACTGTAGATCGGTTAATCCTGCAGGAGCAAAATCGGCGGCCTTGTCTAATATAACTCGAGACAAAGGTAAGCGCATCTTAATACCGTAATTTTGCCCAATTACTTCTCCATCTAACTGATGCTGCTTATAAAATAACTTAGGTTTGCCCTGCTGCCATGACGTTGCAAATTCATAGCCTAAATAGCGGCTTCCCGTTGCAAATAGATGCGGCAACATAGGTTCACTGACAGTGTGTAAACCGTTACTAATACTAGTGCTGGTAAGCGCTCCACCACCCAAAGATAAAGGCAATTCGCTGCTGTAGCGGCTATCGACCGATGCATAGAATGGAATTTGCCATGCTTTAGCGAACAAGCTCAGCTGATAATCAAAACCATCTAATTCACCTAGCCACTGAGCTGCAGAGACTTGCAGTGCTACACCATGCTGCTGTGTATCCCACATTGCACGACCATTAAAGCCGTAGCGCCCGCCGCTCCAAGTATTTTCACCATGTTGCACACGAATAACCCCCAATTCGGGAGCGAGGTAATTCAATGCGTCTCCAAAACGATAGCTAGATGACAAGGCAAATTGCTTAAAGCTACCTTCATTCGAGGTATTTGCTTGTAGCGAGCGAGACTGCTTATCCGCTTCTAGCTCTTGATATCCAGCATCAAACGTCGTTTTCCAGTTTTCATGACGATATTCGAATTGGGCAAATGCACCCATCAACGCGCCATTATTGATACTTTTCTCGGCGCCAAGCTGCCAAGCAAGTTGGCGCAGCACATCCTGCCCTTTTAATGCCACGCCCAAACTATCAAAAGAGGCACTATTTAATGCGCCTGATAAGGCGACAGAATAAGACTGTTCGAACACAGAATAATCAGAACTGGGCAGCGCGGTTTGATCTATCTTAGCCGCAGGTAATTGATGAGGATGTAGCTCTTTTTGTTCCGCCTCATTCACTTGCTCCAACACGCTTACGGTGCGCCAAGCCGGAGACACTATTTTGTTAACCTTGACCCCCTCAGGGGTCGCATAGCTCACCAGTAACTGCTGTGAATGGGTAATAATTTGCTCAAGCGGTTTAGCACTCACAGGTAAGGTTTCAAGTATTTTACTCGCCACATCATAACGCATCACCGCTAAGTGGCCTGCGACTCCGGAAATAAAGTACAACTTGTCATCATCATGAGACCAAGTTAACCCCGAAAGGTATTGATGTGACTTGGGTAAATAAACAATTTCGGTTGTATCGTGGCTAAGATCTTTAACAACAAGTTGCCAGCGCTTGTTAGGAGTAACATGCACATAGGCCAATGTCGTCTTTTTATTAGAGAGCACAGGAAAGTCATGGACATCCCCAAGCTTACTTGTGGTGATCGGCGTTTGCTTGCCTGAGTCCAGCTCTATGGTCACTAACTGTGAGTAACCCAAACGAGACACCTCCGCAATAATGGTATTAGCATCAACAATACTAAAGCGACGAATACCCGCTCCTTCGGTTAGTTGCTTAGGCTTTCCAGTACCAACTTTCCAGACAAACAAATCATTGATAAAGGTATCGTCTGCAGCTGGCGTTTTTGCAACGAAATAAATATGGCTGTCATTCAGCCACTGGGGGTAATAGATACCAGCAAAATTGTGAGCATCAAGCTGCGCAAGTCGCTTTTTTGGAAAGACTTCGGGTGCGATATCCACAATATCTTTAGGATCGGCATTTAATATCGCTTCGTTGCGCTTATTAAATTGCTCAATGGCTTCTACATTTTCTTTGTTTTCGTAGATATTGAGTGTGACTTGGCGTTTACGATTTTGCTCTACCACCAAAAACTGACTGCCATCTGAAGAGAATGCAATATCTCGAGCAGCATATGCGAACCGCTGCCAAAGCTCACTCTGTGTCGGAACCAAGGCCAGCTCTTGCTGCATAGCCTGATAGCTATATTCAACAATAAAGCGACGATATAACTGGCTGGCTGGCGCTCCAAAAGCACCACTAAATGCGGTTTCAAAACTGCGTGATTCCACCGCCTGCACTCTTGTCCACACGGCATCTAGCGTCTGTGCACCATAATTATCCTCAAGCCAAGCTAGAAAACGTACGCCGACTAAGTACGCCATGGAATTGGAAAGGTAAGACTTGTCGCCATTATCTAAAGCGCTATAGGTCGGTAATGCGCCTTGCTGCGCGTAATAACGCACAATGCTCTCACTGTAATTATCGTATAAACGTCCTCGTCCCGTTAATCTAGACTCCAGCAAGGTCGCATAGCCTTCGCTGACCCAACGCGGTAATACTGCATCGAGCAAGTCGGTAATATCGTGCCAATCTCTGATATGTTGTCGCCATTGATTACGGCTAGGCTGTGATAGGTGAACGAGATGAATATATTCGTGCAAAATGAGCAACTGCTGCCAACTGGTGTTATTTGCGATGACGGAATCAGCTTGAGGCGGCGTTGCTTGCAGTGCCATCATTGGTTTATCTGTGCTGGGTAATGCAAAGCCATTGGCCGTATTTTCTGGATCGTAAATAATCACATCAGCACGTTCACTCAAGGCTCTACCTTGTTGTGCCAGCACTTTATCTCGCACTACCTCCAGCTCATTTGCTGCAGAATACGCCCATTGCTGAAGCGCCTGAGGATAATGCACATTAAAGTTTTCGGTTTTGATGGTTTGCCACTTAGCCTGTAAACCAAAGCTCGTAAAAGCAACAAAAATTATCAGTAGCGCTCGCATTACCTTTCCTAAATAAATCCGGTGGCGCTAGCTTAACAAGAGATGTAAAGAAAAAGTGTGCTTTTTAGTAACAATTTCTTGCGCACGTTACACCTTAAAACGTCTATTTTGAGGCAAGCAACATGTTAGCCGCTCTAAATGCGCGTAATTTTTCAGTGCTTTTGTGGCTGTGCAAGGGTGATAAACAAGCTAAGTACCGCAAGAGATACTGCAAACACAAAAATACCACGGTTGAACTCAACCCCGCCTGCCATTTTGCCGCGGCGATTAAACCCGCGCTCAATAACACCGCCAGTTTTGCCTTGGTATGTGCATGTGGTTTGAATGATTTGGAGTAGCTATACGCAATAAAGATAAAGCCGCTGGCCAACAGATAAGTGACTAACATGGTAGCTCCTTGCCAAGGTTTTGAAGGAACTTCAATTATATGCTAATGATAATTATTATCAATAA
Organism: Pseudoalteromonas sp. BMB; assembly: GCF_001709235.1. Lineage (NCBI taxonomy): Bacteria > Pseudomonadati > Pseudomonadota > Gammaproteobacteria > Alteromonadales > Pseudoalteromonadaceae > Pseudoalteromonas > Pseudoalteromonas sp. BMB. The sequence continues at coordinate 50,803 of NZ_MBQA01000167.1, read as the reverse complement.
GGTAAAGTGATTTTTATCAATCCTCCTGAGTCTGTGTTGTGACAACTCAGTTGTCCATCGTGTAACTCTATAATGGTGCGGCTAACGGTTAAACCTATTCCCTGCCCACCTTCTTTGGTGGAATAGAAAGGAATAAGCATGTTATCTAGGTTGGCAAAGCCTGGGCCATTGTCTTGCACATCAATCACCGCTTGTTGCTGCTGATAATAAGCATGTAGCGTCAACTTGGCATTTTCACCACTGGCCTCAATGGCATTTTTAACTAAGTTAATCAGCACTTGTTCAATTAAGGCTTTATCAAGATTGAGCGTATTCACGGAGCAATTTACTTGGATGTCGGTATCCTCAAATAACGCCGCAACAGAAGACAGTAACAGCATGATAGAGACAGACTCCCGATCTAGCCTTGGAGTTTGCGTAACCTTGGCGTATTGGCTCACAAATTGTTGTAAATGTTGGCAACGCTGACCAATAACACTTAGCGCATGTTGCTCTTTTTCGTCCTTTGCTCTTGCTAATAAGGTTTGCGCTAGGGAGCTTACGGGCGTCAAACTGTTGTGGATCTCATGACTTATTACTCGGATTAAGTGTTGCCAAGCAGCCAGCTCCTTTTTACGTAATGCCTTAGTAATATCGAGTGCGACAAGTAAAGAAAACTGCTTACCCTCTTGAAAGAATTCACTACTTTGTAGTTGCCACCGAGATTGCTGCGCTGTATCTGCAAAATGCCAGTGATTATCTTGTTGCACCAGCCCAAACTGAGCCGCGCTTATTCCCTTACACTCTAACCAAGGGCGATGATAAAGCGACTCAAATGCACCATTGGCATAGGCAAGTTTGAGTTTTTCGTCAAACATCATAATTGGCGTATTAAGGCTGTCTATTAGCTGATAAATGATAAACTGCTGACTATGATAGCGGCGCTTTTGACTGTGCAGCTGTGCACTTAAGGCCAGCAAGCGCTGTTCAAATTCGGCTACCACGCCCGCTGTGTAATGTGGCTTAATGGTTTGCGTAAAATCACTTTGTGCAATCGCTTCTAGCTGCCAATTAGCACGCATGGCAATGCGCTTAAGGTGAGACAGCAGTATTTTTTGTAACCCGCCCAATAACCCCAATACACTCACCGATACGACAGCCACCCACATTACCCCAAGCTGTACTTGCAGAAGCAGTAAAGTCAGTAAAACCGTACAGCTAATGGTTAACAGCGTACAGTAAGCCCCAAACCGCCACTCGGCGCTAGCCAGATGTTTTAAGGCCATATTTTTCCAAACGCCGATAAAGAGAAGAAGCCGTGAGTCCAAGTATTTTAGCGGCTTCTGCGACATTGCCTTGGGCCCGTTGCATCACCTGCTCCACCATTTCTTGCTCCACTTGTTGCAAAGTCTTGCTTGGCATATCACTGATCACTTTCGGTGCGGCGGTAAAGCGTAGTTGGCAATCACTGAGCTCAATCTGCAAGCCCTCCGCCATTAACACGGCACGCTCCATGACGTGACTTAACTCACGCACATTGCCGGGCCAAGCGTGTTCAATCAACGCAGCTTTAACCGCTGGGCTAAGTTCACGAATTGGCTCACCATACTGCGCACAGAATTTAGCGACAAAATACTCAGCCAAAGGTACGATATCGCCAAACCGCTCGGCAAGCCTTGGCACTTCAATCACAATCGTATTGATGCGATATAACAAGTCTTCTCGGAACTCACCGGCTTTCACTAAGTCGTCAAGATTGGTATTGGTTGCGCAAATAAGTCGACAATCCGCTTGTTGCGTCTGACTGCTACCCACAACTTCATAACTGCCATTTTCCAGCACCCGCAGTAATTTTGCTTGTAAAGGAAGTGGAATAGTCGCAACTTCATCCAAAAATAATGTGCCCTGCTTTGCCATTGCAAAACGACCAACACGATGCTGCTTTGCATCTGTAAACGCCCCTTTGCTATGACCAAACATCTCACTTTCGAACAAGGGCTCTGGCACCGCGCCCATATTCACTTCAACCCAAGGTCCTGCTGAACGATTAGATTGTTGGTGTAACCACTGAGCTAAATGACTTTTCCCCGCGCCACTAGGCCCAGTAAGTAGCACCCGAGCGTCGGTTTTTGCTACTTTAGCAAGCTGCTTATATAAAGATTGCATCGCCTGAGAGCGCCATTGAAACGCGCCGCGCTCGCTGTGTTTTGCTACGCTATTCGCTTGCTTTAATGATATTTTGAGTTGTTGCTGCACGGCTTGCAGCAGCTGCTGATTGTCCCATGGTTTTTCGATAAAGTCGCTCGCACCAAGCTGCATTGCAGACACCGCTAACGCAACATTTCCCCAACCGGTAATACAGATCACAGGCACATTAAGATTGGAGTCACGTAGCCAGCGCAAAAAGTCCAGCCCTTCATTGCCTGAAGTGGTGTCTCGGGAGAAGTTCATATCGAGCAAGGCTAATGACACTTGCTTAGCGGTGAGCAGTGGCTTGGCAAGCTCTAAGGTTGCCGCCTCAATTACATTGAAACCTTGATCTTCTAAAAAGAATACGGCGCTGAGGCGTACTTCGGCGTTATCATCGATAACCAGTATTGTGGGCTTTTCCATAGGGAGAATTTTTATTGTTATCGGGTTTCAGCGGAGCATAGTGTGCTCCGCGAATATAAAATTATAACCAACGGATGATTGTACTTAGGGTATGGCTTTCACCCGGTGCAAGTTGCACGGCATCGTCCATTACGTTACAAGCTTCTAAGCACAACATCTTATGGTATTCATCATCATTAAAGTTACTTAAACGCTGTGACTTTTCAATCCATGGGTTCCAAAGCACACAAGAAGTTGAGTTTTCACGTTTTACTTCAATAATGCCCGCAGGCGTGTTGATGGTTTGCACTGGGCTTGCTTGGGTGTATACCATATCGGTTTCGCGGGCAAAGCTAACCACTTCGGTTTGCTCAAATGGACCTTCACCAAATTCGATATATTTCGCGCCTTGTAACCCGTCTACCGTGGTATTACTGACTTCTGGCGTTGGGAAATACGTATGTAAGGCTTGCGTTAACGTAAATGGCGCATCACCAGTATTGATATTGGTCAGTCGCACTTCAAGCTTGTCTGATAACACAAACTCGACCTCTAATTGTGACGTGTGTGGCCAGTATTGCGCTTCAACTAAGGTCATCGGTAGTGTGAGTTTAACGGTAATTTCATCGCTTTTTTCTTCAACGCTGTGCGCACGCCAAAGTAGCTTGCGAGCAACCCCATGGATTGGCCAATCCGCTTTGCTATGTACACCAAACCAAGGCCAACAGATTGGAATACCACCGCGTACTGGTTTGCCTTCAAGGTAATCTTCCGCCTCAGAAACCCAAATTAAATTGCCTTTTCCTGCTGGTGTAAACTCAGTAAGTTGCGCGCCTTGTAAAAAGATCTTCGCTTGGCAAAATGCACTGTCGACCCAAATATACTCAAGTCCAGACTCGGTGCGCTCGATTGAAACTGAAGGTGATAATTCCATGGTGATTCCTACGTCAACTCAATGATATGCCTACCTTACCACTTAAATACTACGAGTAAACTGTTATCCATCCAATTTGAAAGTTATTCAATTATACCAATGCTGTAGCACCGTGAGAGTGTTGCTCTCACGGTTTATGGAACTTGAGGATTGGGCTAAAACTATACTTTAAATTTGCCCACCAGCTCTGTGAGCGTGCTCGACAATGAATGTAATCTCACGCCATTTTGATTGGTATTTACAGCGATATCACTCACGCTATCCGCAGCATTTTTAATTTCCACCACGTTGCGATTAATGTCTTCAGCAACATGTTGCTGCTCTTCAGCTGCGGTGGCGATTTGCGTGTTAAGGTCGCTAATATTGACAATCGCTTGGGTAATTTCACTAAATTGTTGTTGCGCTGAGTTTGTCAGTTCAACCGTTTGCTCCGTACGCGTTAGGCTGCGCTTCATTTCTCCCGACACCATTTCTGTCATTTTTCTAAGCTTATCAAGCTGAGAGGCAATTTCTTCCGTCGATTCAGAGGTACGCTGTGACAACGCGCGTACTTCATCAGCCACGACAGCAAAACCACGACCATGCTCACCTGCCCGTGCCGCCTCAATTGCCGCATTTAATGCCAAAAGATTAGTTTGCTCTGCTATACCTCGGATCACGCTGAGTATCGACATAATATTTTCGCTTTCGGTGTCGAGCTGCATGATATCTGCGGTTGCCTTATTGATCACTTCGGATAATGTTGTGACGCTCTCGACAGACTCTGTGATCACCCTTTGGCCCAGCTCAGATGCTTGCTGAGTTTGTCCGGCAAGCTCAGCCGCATTGGCGCAGCTTGCCGCCACTTCGTTTGCGGTTGCCGCCATCTCATTAATTGCGGTGGCAGCCATTTCAAGCGCTTGCTGTTGTTGACTGGTAGCGCCCGTGAGCTGATCAGACTGCGAAGCGGTTTGTCTTGAGGTTTCATTAACTTGCTGTGCACACTCATTGATTTGCGTCACCAACTCAGCAATGAGATTTAAAAACAAATTAAAGCTCGTCGCCAGTTTGCCTGTTTCATCCTGAGCTTTAATGTCTAAACGCTGCGTTAAATCACCACCGCCTTGTGAAATTTCAGTTAAGCCGCCACTTACTTCTACAATGGGTGCTGAAATCAACTTAGAAATATAACTTGCCAGTAACAGGAACACGGTGATCAGGACGGCACTTAAAATCAATATCGTCAGCGTCATCGCATTGGCTGCAGCCATTACCTCACCTTTTTCAACTAAACCAATAAACTTCCAGCCTAATTTGGGTGCTGTATAGATGTTAGCAAAGTAGTCTTGCCCGTTAATTTCGAGCTCAAATAGCCCATCTTTATTTTGAGCCAATTCACGATAGCGACCGTTCGCAATGTCTGCCAACTTTTTAAATCTATGTTCGGAGAACTTGGCATCGACCAACACATTTCCGGTGTCTTCCACTAACATCAAATAGCCAGTCTCGCCCAACTTGATATTGCGGATGATTTTGGTCAGCCCTTGCAGTGACACATCCATACCTTGGACACCCACGGTTTGACCATTGGCAGTAACCGCTTTTACCGTCGACACAATCACCATATCATCCGGCGCCCAATAATAGGCGCTAGTGCGGATCGTCTCGCCATTTCCTGATTGTCCTGTTTGATACCAAGGACGCTGTCTAGGGTCGTAGTTTGCATTCACTTCACCTAGAGGCCATTGAATATAACCACCTTGCTGATTCCCCATGTAGATATAGGCAATACCGGGGTGCGTGTTACCAAAGTGCTCAAATAACGAATATGCTGCTTGCTCTGTTTTACTTCCTGCTTTGGAATTAAGTCGAGTGGTGCTGGTTGAATCCATATAAGTTTTCACATCTTGCTGCGCACTCAAGACTTGTGCATGGGTTGCTAAATAGTCTACGTTTTTTGCAATTTCATCAAAAAACATCTGAATACCATTCTCAACCTGTAGCGCCTCTCGATCACTGAGCTCCGAGAAGGTCTCTATCCCCTGCTGCCGAGTTTGACTGATAATAAGCCCCGCGATGATTAACAAAGGAAGCGCGATTGCCGTTGCGAAAGACAGCTTTAATTTTTGCGATATATTCATGAATAAACACCATTTCACAGATAGTAAAAATATAGTGAGGGATAGACTATTGGGCAAGAATGACATACAAATGTGATCACTTGTTCGCCTTATATTCATCTTAGATATGGTTAAATGTTGGGTAACTTTGAGGTCGGATAGGCCACAGTGTTACTATGGATAATTCAATCAAGGGCCATAAAATTTACCTGCTTTCTGCAATGATAGCTTTGGTGGTCTACAATTTGTAAGAGGTTTTGCGCTCAACCATTTAACAACGGGACAACTATGTTAAAACTTTCAACCATCTCACTCGGATTAGGTCTAGCACTTTGCTCTAATTCAGTGCTTGCCGAAAACTCAGAAATTGACGCGTTAAAGCGCCAATTGGCTGAACTTCAGAAGAAACTCACGCAGCTAGAACAAAAAGAGCAGGCGCGAGCACAACAGGAAAAAATCGCAAAGGCTGAAAAAGCCGAAGCAAAAGCTGAAACTAAAACTCAAGTTGCAGCAGCTGAAACAAAACCGGCCATCAAAGTCGGCGGCGCGATCAGAACAAACTACAGCCATACGTCTTATGACGATGACAACAAGAACCGTGGCGGCGATTTTGACTTCGATATTTTCAGATTGAACTTCTCTGGCAATGTCGGAGGCTTTGGCTTAAATGCTGAAATCCGCTTTTTCGACTATATGACTGCGGTAAAATACGCTTACCTAGACTATGACTTTGCCGATCATTGGCAAGCTCAGGTAGGTATGACTAAAGTACCTTTTGGTAACTCACCTTACAATTCGCACAACTGGTTCTTTAACACTACCTATTATATTGGTCTTGAAGACGACCACGACATGGGGGTGGTATTTAAACGTAAAGTGGCGGACAACTGGCAGCTTGATCTTGGCTTTTTCAAAAATGATGAGCTAGGTGGTGTCGATGGTTACGTGGATGACCGCAGCGATCGCTACTCTTATGACGTGGTAGGTTTCCGTAAAGCGGGCGATGGCGTTTATGACGACCCTACGCAACCAATCGGCGAATACAACACCTTTGTTGGTCGTTACGCGTATCATATTGAACACAACGGTGGCACAACTGAAATTGGCGTCTCTGGTCTTGCCGGTGGCCTTCACGATGGTAATGACCGAGCAGGTGATTACAACGCGTGGGCACTGCATTTAAATAGTAACATTGGCCCTTGGAACTTACAGCTACAACACGGTGAGTACCAGTACGATATTGATGACGTAAACCGTATGGCGGTAGGTGCTTATGCGTTTTATGATTCCATCGCAGCAGAAGCCACCATGTCGAACTTTAATGTAGCGTACAACCTGCCAGTTGAGTTCGGTCCAATTACCGATCTGCAATTTTATAACGACTTCGGTATTATTTACGACAAATCCGATAACACCGAAGACACTTGGATGAATGTCACTGGTGTGTCACTCGCTGCGGGTGCATTCTTCACCTATGTTGATTTAGTTCACGCGAAAAATCAGCCATTTATTGGTGGTTCAATCGCCGGCGATAGTGACGAAAGCGAGCGTCGCTTCAATATTAACTTCGGTTATTACTTTTAATCTAAGGGATTAATCTTAGGTATTAAATGAAAAAGGCGATGCACAAGTTGATGCATCGCCTTTTTATTTCCTTGTTTTGTGTAATACCAATAAGACCAACGTTAGTTTGTGGCTGCCCTCCAACCAAGGCGTTCCGCTTCAGCGGCGGCAAATTGAGGTAAGTCTGCGGCGATAAATTGTTTGTGCAGTATTTGCACACCAAGCAAGTGATTGATCACGGCATCTAGTTGCACTTTGAGTGAATCATCTGCGTCTGGCGATTCATGTAACTCAAATAGCGCATTTACCGCTTCAAAGTCTAATAAACCTGCGGCTTCTACCGCTTGTCTAGATAAGTATTTATCAGCCAGCACACGCATTGCCGCCCATTTTTTCTCATCCGAGTGCGCCGGTGGTGCCATAAAAGCAAACTTTTCTCGTTCATACAGCACTTCTGGCAGCAGCCCTTTCATCGCTTCACGTAACACATACTTTTCTTTACGGTCTTTAATGCGATATTGCGGGGGAATGGTAAAGGCAAACTCAGCAAGGTGATGATCCAAAAAGGCAGGCCTTGCCTCCATCGAATTGGCCATGTCGACCCTATCACCGCCCCAAGTTAATATTTGTCCCTCAAGCATGGTTTTAATCCATACATACTGGGCTTTATCGAGTGGATGGCGGGACTCTAACATGGCATCATCTAAAGTCTCAGCGATTGCTTTGCCTGCGTCATAACCCGTGAGTAGCTCTCTGTGTTCGGCGGCAACGAGTTGATGGGCAAAGTGACTGCACGACAGCCAAGGCTGTAAACAGCTCGGCGTAAAGCCTACAATTTCGTCTAATGCCGCACTGTCGTATTGCTCACGCGACAACATCGCCCCCTTAAATAATTTATTGCTGTCTTCCAGCATGGTTTGCCACTGGGCTTTTTCGGTGTCATCAAGTTCATCTAAGCCATATAAAAACAGGTCTTTTCTAAATGCAGGATAACCCGCAAAAAGCTCATCGGAGCCCTCCCCAGTCATCACAACTTTATAATTAGACTCATTAACTTGCTGACTCATCAAATACTTAGCAACACCAAGCGTGTTATAAATGGTTCGTTCGGTATGCCATAAAGTTCGCTCAAAATGGCCATATAGCTCGTCACCGCTTAACGACATAATATGATGATCGGCATTGGTGGCTTGTGCCATCTGTTGTGCAATCGGCGTTTCGTCGTACTCTGCACTATCAAAGCCTATGGTAAAGGCTTTAATTGGCGCCTGTGCAGCGGCCGAAGACAAGCCCAAAATGGCGCATGAGTCTATGCCACCACTTAAGTAACAACCTACCGGGACGTCTGCGGTGAGTCTCAACTGCACCGCTTCTAGCAACTGTTTGCGCACGCCATCAATGTAGTATGCTTCATCTTTGCTATTTAAATACGCTTGCGCCGTCGGAAAGTTAACATCCCAATAAGGTCTATCTTCAATGCTAAAACCTTGTTCGCTTCTGGTGATACTAACAACATGTCCAGGTTTGATTTGATGCACATTCGCAAACGCCGTGCTGCCGGGCACCATGACTTGGATCAGTTGATGAAATAGACCTTCACTTGAGAATTGGCGCTTAACTTTAGGGTTGGCAAACAGCACCTTCAGCTCTGAGCCAAACACTATTTCGTCTTCTGTTTGGGTGTAGTACAAAGGTTTAATACCAAAGCGGTCTCGCACTAAGTGCAACGTATCGGTTTGTTGGTCATACAACGCAAACGCAAACTCACCGCGCAGATGCGTCAGCATCTCATCAAGGCCAAGCTGCTGATATAAGTGCATAGCAATTTCTGAGTCGCTCTTACTTTGGAACCTTGCCCCTTTTGCTACTAGCTCAGCTCGGATCCGCGCGTAATCGTAAAACTCGCCATTGTGCGCCAACATTAGGCGCTTATCAGAACTAATAAAGGGCTGTCGCCCTCGTTGCTCGTCGAGGTCGATTATCGACAGTCTGGCGTGACTAAATCCCACGCCAGCCATTTGTTTATAGCCAAAACCATCAGGACCACGATGATGTTGAATGGCTGCCATGTTTACCAATAATTGATTATCTATTTGTGTTTGCGCTTGCGTTGAAAAAATACCAGCAATTCCGCACATAATATCTCCCTAAATCACATCCATCACAGTACTGGCGCGCTGCACCATACAGGTCAATAAGGCTTGGCGTAAAAAGACGGCACCACGTGCCTGACTAAAATACCAATTGTGTGGCGTGGCATCTAAACTGGTGCACAGCTCTTCACCTCGAGCCAAAGGATGAAGCACTATCGCATCAGGCTTAAAGGGGGAATCTGCGCTCAATTTAAACGACTTTCCATAGGTTTCGAAGCTTTCACCAACCCATGCAATGGAGTTGATATACACCACATCAAGCTCAGGTAAAACGGCGTTCAAGTCATGGCCGATAGACACCTTAACCCCCGCCTCCTCTAGCTGGGCTAATTGCTCGCTTGACACTGCGTCCTCGACACTCTCGTCGTAGAGCAGGAATATTTCGTCCACAATGCGCGGAAAATGCGTAAACATTTTCAACAGGCTACGCACCGTACGCATTTGGCTCGGCACGCCAATCACGCCAATTTTTATAGGGCTAAAGGCTTCGCTGTCAGGGAGTAATAACGACGGCCGCCATTTGAAGATAGTGTAGAGATCAGACATTGCTTGTGTTGGGTGCTCATCAATGCCATTACCAGCATTGATAATTGGAATGCGTAGACTGTGGATCATCTCTTCAATAGACTCCACTGAGGTGTCACGTAAGACGACACAATCGCCATAATTATTGAACATCTCGGCGACATCCTGCAGCGACTCCCCTTTCGCAATGCCCGTAGAGGAGCGATCAGTGATCGACATAATATCGCCCCCTAAGCGGTGCCATGCACTTTCAAACGACAGACGGGTGCGGGTGCTGGGTTCATAAAACGCACTGATCAAAATTTTGCCACTAAGCGGCGAGCTGAACCTTGCAGGATTACTTTCATACTTCGCGGCGAGGCGAAACAACTGGATCAGCACGTCTCGGTCAAGGTGGTCGACACTGATAATGTGCTTATTCTCCAAACAATGCAGCCTGTCACCGTCTTCTTGTATCGCTCTGAGTAATGCTTTGGGATGTGCATCCCCGTAAACATCCGGCTGCGCTCGATTAAACTCTACTTGCTGCGCACTTACCATAACTGCCTCTTTTTAAAATCAATAAGGAACATAACGACAAGGACAACAGGACATAAACAACTGAGCACTATGGCCAGCCAAATTAAACTAGAAAATGCGCCCAACGAGATCATACATCCTCCACTTTGCTTTGCGTGCCCAACGCTTGCCAATGGAATGATTGCTGACTAAAACGCCAAGCAATCACACAAATTAATAACGACACCGCACAAGAAACTAATGCGGCGACATAAAAACCAATATAAAAATACCCAATCAAACCTGATAGCGTGCCAAGCAACATAGCCCAGCCAGCGCTATTTCCCGTCATTCGCGCAAAGTACAAACCAAATACGATAGGCCAAATAGTGCTGGCGACGAAGGCGCCAGCGAAGTTCAACAAGGCACCCAGCGTGGCGATTTTTGGTAAACATAAGAGCCAAGTCACGACGCCGAGGATGACAATAATCCACTTAGCACTTTTTAAGCGTTCACTATCGCTCGCCTTTGGTTTGATGTATTGCAGGTAAATATCTTGATTGATGAGATCTGACGTTGCGGCGAGCAAGGAGTCCAAACTCGATGCCAGCGCTGAGAACACCACAATGAACAGAATGATCGAGCCGGTATAGCCGAGCACTTGGCTTGCAACCAAGGGTCCCACCATATCGGCGCTAGCGGGATACAAGCCTAAACTCGGCGCTGCCAGCGCAATAAACCCTGTCACGATGGGGATCGGTAGCCACAATAGACCTGCGATAAAATACGCCTTTTTGCCCACTCCACCTTTAAATGCAAACGCCCTTGACCACCATACGTTGCTGTGAAAAATCTCTCCTAAACCAAAAAAGATATTGTTGAACAAAAACATCACAGCAGCAGGAAAAAGCAGGTCGAGTAGTTTAGGATGGTCACTACTGAGTTTTTGATGAATTGGTTCAAGCCCAACATTCATCGCCACGACAATGGCAATTCCGACGACACCTACCAAAATAATAATGGCCTGTAGAAAGTCCGTGGCGATCACCGCTTTTAGACCGCCAAACAGCGTGTAGACCACACACATCAGCAGAATAATAGACATACCAAGGTGATAATCTAAGCCACTTAGGGTGTGTAGCAAAATGCCACCGGCCATGCCTAGGCTAACGAGCCAACTCATGGCATACACGAAAGAGATCAGCAAAAAGACCCACCAAGAGAAACGCCCAAACCGCAACCGCATAAAGTCGCCACTGGTGTAGCCGTGGGGCAGTAAAGTTTTGATACGTTGGCTAAGCGGCGCAAATAGCAGCAATCCGAATGCGGCACAGGCGTAGCCAATCATGCCCCAAATACCAAACTGATAAGTGAGCTGTGGCGCAACTAAAGTGGTGTTACTGGTGACCCAAGTTGCCATCGCAGTGGCGCAAGCAAAGGCCAACCCAACATTTCTACCGGCCAGCGCAAATTCATTATGTGACTGTACGCGCCTGCCAATCCACCAGCCAAAAAATACCCATAGCAAAGCAAACGCCAGGGCGAGACCGAGCGCCAATGAAGCATTTATCATACGCTTTCCTTATCGTGCGTTTGCTTATTACCCACCACAATCATTCCTACAAGCAGCACAAATAAGCACAAGCCCAATACAAACAGTGCAAGCGCCAGCGTTAACTGATGATGTTTGACTGTAAATGAGACCGACGTTTGTGCCGAGTTAGCTGAGAGCCCACCTAAGGTTGCGAGATAATCACCATCAGCCAAGCCACTAATGGTTACCGCTTGTTGAGTCGGCTGAAGCGAAAGGGAGAGGGAGTAAGGTTCTGAAAGATGTTGAATAGATAGCTGTGTTGATTGCTTTAGAGGTGGACCTGTGCGCTCAATGTGTAGCGTAATAAACCCAGCAGTCACGACCTCATCGCTCACCCTCAGCGAGGCGGCAAGCCCATTAAAGCTTGCAGCAAGTAAGACTAAGGTTACTACTCGGGCGATCCACATCCTCATAATCCCTAACTGCGGTTATCCAAGTCCGAATTCGCCGCAAGTTTTGCTATCCACATTATTCTAGTAGTAACAAAGACTAGCCCAAGGATCAAATTTGTCTAGTAAACCTTCACCCAATTTGATCCTCACTTTACATTTATTCTTTTGTTTTTATTGCTCTTTTTTGAACACATTGCAACAGTAAATTACTCCCAGCTTCAACATCATGCCAATGACTCCACTCGTCTGGCGCATGGCTAACGCCGTTGAGTGATGGAATAAATATCAGCCCCGTGGGACACACTTCTGAAAAAAACTGGCTATCGTGACCAGCACCACTTGGCATGATTTGATAATTCAGCGACAAGGCCTCTGCCTGTTGACTAATAAATTCAACCATCTCAGGTGTGCACTTCATTGGAGACAACCAACTCACCTGCTCGTATTCAAACATTAAATGGTGTTTCCGAGCGATGGCTGAAAGCGCTTTTCGACAGGCAATTTCAAGGTTCTCCATCACCGTTTCGTCCATATCACGCGCAACGATGGTGAAATCCACCTCTCCAGCAATCGTATGTGCAAAACCCGGCTTTAATTCCGCCTTACCGACGGTGATCCTCGTGGTATCCGTACCGTCCTCTGCAATAATGCGATCTAACTGGTAAGCAAAATCAGCCAGCCCCATAAAGGCGTCGCTGCGCATCTCCATAGGGGCTGTGCCTGCGTGGTCGGCTTTCCCAATTAATTTCACCATCCATTTAAATACCCCTGAAATTCCTTCCACCACACCAATTTGAATGCCTTTTTGATCAAGCACAGGCCCTTGCTCTATATGTAATTCAAAAAAACTATTTATTTGCTCAGGCTCTAGCCTTGCATTCAGTGCATCCATGGGATCTAACCCTTGCGCACGCATGGCATCGCTAAGCATACAGCCATCCGCATCATGACTTGTGAGTAATTGGTGAGGCGTTAACTTTCCTGTGAGCGCTTGTGCCCCGATCATGCCACCAAAACGCCCTTCTTCTTCACTGGTACCGATGACCCAAATCGGCCTATCCAATTGCACATTGTGCTCTTTTAAAATACGAATACACTCAAACCCCGCAATGACGCCTAGGGTGCCATCAAACATGCCACCTGCTGGTACACTATCGAGATGAGAGCCAATGATCACCGCGGGTTTTGCTGCAATATCCGGGCTGGTCATTTCAATAATCACATTGCCAGCGCCATCCATACGACTCACAAATCCTTCGCTTTGTGCACATTCCATCAGCCATTTACGCGCTGCAAAATCCTCATTGCTAAAACCTTGGCGATAAATTCCCTTATCCTCATGGTTATAGCCGAACTCCGCGAGCGCAAATAAGGTAGACTTAAGACGTTCTAAATTTACTTGCATACTTTGCCCCTCAACGTTTCAGTCGCACCACTTCCCTGTATTTAACCTGAGATCAGATTCGCTATTTTAAACACTGACGTCCGACTGATAATCTCTTTGCTTTAGCTTAGTTGAAAATTCGCGAATTTCAGCCGCTGTGATATGCTTTTAATAATTGGCTTCTGGTTAACAATGTTGGCTCAGGTCATCGTGATGCGCTGTCAGTTCAGCACTCCCGAAATATGAGGATGCCTATGCGTAAAAAAATCCCCTTATTCAATCGTTGTTTTTGGCTTCATGTTGCTGGCATCGTCTTTGTTGGTCTCGGCTTTATCGGCATGGCACTGCCTGTTATGCCTACCACCATCTTTTTTATTCTCGCTCTCGCTTGCTTTACCCGCTCTTCTCCCAAGCTAGAAAATTGGCTGCTCACCCACCCCAAATTTGGCCTGAGTCTGGTTGCATGGCGGCAACATCAGGTGATCCCCATAAAAGGCAAGATTGGCGCTGCGGTTGGCATGAGTGTTGGTTTACTGGCTTTGAGTTTCAGTAGCGCGCCTGTTTGGGTAGTGTGGTCTGTCGCGATAACTGAGGCTGCCGTACTCAGCTATATTTTTACACGTCCATCAGTCATTCCTATGGATGTAAAACAGCCTCACTTATAGCAAAATAAATGCCTCTCTACTAATTAGCTAAACGCTTTAAAAGCATCATCCAGCGGAGTATGCGCGATATGATTCACGTAGTTGCTCATCACTTTTTGACTTAGCGCTAAGATAATTTCCAGCAGATTTTGTTTAGTATAACCTACGGCAAAAAACGCTTTCGTTTGTGCATCGCTCAACTTGCCACGCTCGCGCAGCATTTCAAGTGTTGTGGCACGCAGCACTTCTAGTTTCTCATCGCCAAGTGGTGCTTGTTCACGCAGCGCTTTGACCAATTCATCACTTACTTTCATTGATTTTGCGATGGCAGAGTGAGCTGGCACACAGTAGTGACATTCATGTTCTACATTAATCGCTTGCCACACCACAGTTTTTTCATCGTTATTGAACGAGCTATTTAAAAAAGCCTCATGTAACACTTGATAACCATGCAGATGCTCTGGTGATTCCGCCATGACACCATGAAGGTTCGGAATACGTCCAAATGCTTGCTGGGACTTCTCAAGTAATGGTTTACCTTTTTGCGGTGCAGATTCTACGGTATGGATTGTAAAGTCAGTCATCAGTTGCTCCTCTTGGTGCATTTTGTATTGGTATAACCTCAGGTTAGCTACTCATTGGGTGCTAGACTAACCTTACTTGAATGATCATTCAAATAACTATTCGCTATAGTAAACACCATAACTGTCTAAATTAATATGAAATTTAATTAGCTACTGACTGGTCTGGTCAAGCCAGCAGCGTTAGGATCAAAAGTAAATTTTGTTCTCAGCGTAGTCGATAATGAGCTTATCATCATTAAAGTTACTTAAACCCAGCAGGATAAACGGCTCGTCTTTATATCCAAGCACCTCAAACACTGGCATATCCGATAAGTGACTTTCGGTATTGATGATTTCCTTGCCTCCTAAGCTAAAGCGCAGTGATCCTATGGCCACCTTTTTAGTTGCTTGGTCGTTTAACCCGCGGCTGATGTCTTCTTCGCCCAGCGTTAATGTTAGTTTATTGGCCAAATGTGAGTTGATGTAGTTGGTTGGAGCGCCGGTATCAAGCACGGCGTCTACTTCTACGCCATTAAAACTTGCTGTCAGCTTGATAAAATTGTTATCTATTTTAAAACTTTCACTCTCCAAGCCCTGTGTCACGCTACTTGGGCAAGCCCCTTGATACAAACTCAGCTCATTATTTTTAAAATCAAACACATTACAATATTGCGACATGTATCCATGCCCCAAAATTCCAGGCAAGACGCCTTCCACATCTAAGCGGGTCATATCTTTAAATACATATGGAAGCGACTCTGCTGCTAAGTGGCCGACGCTGGTGTGGTCTATCGTTGCCAATACTAGCTCTGAGCTACCACTTGCGCCTTGTACGTCCATTTTGCTTAGCTTATCTTCTGGCAAGGCAAGTGCTGCTTTCAGATTAACCGGTAAAATACCAACATTCGCAGCACTATCTAAAATCATAGGATGGGTAACCGTATGGTTAAGCGTTGCCATCACATAGGCATGACCTTTCTCGGTGTACTTCATCGGTAAAGTGAGTGATTGTGGCGCGGTAGACGCGGTGATCCCACAGCCAACGGTGGTACATGCCAATGCTGATAAAATAATTGCTCTCATATTCTTGCTCTCAAACTGTTGATGTCGTTGTTGAGCTAACTATGCCGAGCAATTGTCAAGCAATTATCAAGTTAGTCGAGAAAACCTCAGCGAAAAGCTTGCCCCTTGATTTTCAGCACTGGTCGCGGTCAATGTCGCGCCCATTAGCTCGGCAAGTTGACGGCAAATTGGTAAGCCGAGCCCCAAACTGGATGTATCGTGGCGCGACCCCTGCGCACGATAAAAGCGCTCAAACACCTGCTCGAGTTGATTAGGCGACATACCTTGGCCGCAGTCAGCAACCGTAATCACCAGTTCATTGTCTTGATAACTGAGCTGTAAGGTCACAACGCCACCATCAGCGCCATATTTAAAGGCATTATCTAATAAGTTCACCACTATCTGTCTGACTCTTCCGGCATCAAGCGTCACGGTCACACCTTCTTGAATATCTGCGTCCAATTTCACGCCTCGCGCTTCGGCCTGTGCTTGGTAACGCACTAAGGTCGATGTTAACAGCTCAGAGAGATTTACCCGTGTCGATGACAACGTCAGCTGCTTTGACTCGGTTAATGACAACAAACATAAGTCGTCGATGATACGGTTAACATTGTGAAGGTCTTGGGTTATCGCCGCTAACTGAGCCTTATCCATCGGGACTATACCGTCTTCCATCGCCTCCAAGCGCGAACGAATGCCGTTAAGTGGTGTTCTAAGCTCGTGAGATAAGTCGGAGTTCATTTGTTTATATTGCTGATGCAAACCTTGTAGCCAAGCCGCAAGATTATTGAAACTACTGATGATTTCACCCACTTCATCATGACGTTTTAGCGCTAAGCGGGTGTCTAACTCGCCCGACTCTATCGCCTTAAAGCTACGTTTGAGCTGTTTAAGTGGCGACAAAAAGTACCACGACCCCAACCAAGCAAGTAATGCAGCAATAATCGATAAGATGACTAAAGTAAGCATAAAATCATCCAGCATAGCTTGCTGCAGCGCTTCCTTTTCAAACGACCTATCTAGCAATATCTCAGGCAACCAAAACAACTCACCATGTGGTGATAACACATATTGCGCCTCATTAAATTGCACCACAAACGCCGCAACACTGGGGTGATGGATAGAAAATTGATGACCGGATTTGACCTGCTCATAGTCTATGGTGAGATCGGGGTTGAGGATCTTTACATTCGCTGTTGAGTTAGCATCTCGCCAAATAAATAGCTGCTCAGGAAAGGTTGATGCTAAAAACGTTAACGTCGCTTCTGGGCTCGCGAAGGTGTTGCCAGCTAATGCTTCTTCCACTAAGTCATCATCAAGCAATGAATGACCAAACGTTACCGCACTTTGCTTATTAAATGCTAAAAAGGTGCGCTCGGCTGAGTTTTTAGATAGTTGATAGAAGCTCCCGAGTAGCGCAAAGGTACAAAGCGCCACGAGTAAGGTAAATTTAGTTTTTAGCTTCATGAAGACACCTTACGCGCGATAAATTGATAGCCTTGCCCGTAACGAGTGGCGATAAACTTGGGCTCAGCCTTACTGTCACCTAGTTTTTTACGCAAGTTAGCCAAGTGAGTATCGACTGCCCGATCCGTAATAGGCGCATCACTTCCCCATACTTGTTCAATTAATTGCGCCCGACTAAATACTTGTTGCGGTTGCTTGGCCATGGTCAGTAATAACTCGAACTCCACAGCCGTTAACGCTGGTGTTTGCTGTGTTACCGTTACGGATTTGCTCTCAAGGTTGATACTTAAGCCATCAAACAACAAAGTAGCACTCTGCTGACCGCGATAGCTACGCTTACATAGTGCCTTTGCTCGTGAGATCACTTCTCGTGGGCTGTAAGGCTTACATACATAATCGTCCGCACCAAGCTCAAACCCTTCAAGACGATCGGTTTCAGACACTTTGGCGGTCACCATAATGGTAGGAATGTTGCGCGCAACGGCGTCTTTGAGTAGCTCACGACCATCACCGCCAGGTAGCATGACATCTAAAATAGCGAGTTGAAATGTTAGATTTTGCAGCGCCCTATGGGCATCTGGGGCGTTATCGAAATGGACAACCTGCATATCCGCTTGTGCCAGATATAAACGTAAGATCTCAGCACTGCTTGGGTCATCTTCTACATATAAAACTGTATATTGGTCAGACATAGGGAGGCGCTTTTTGTACTGATTGTAATTATTAGATGTACAATTGTGAAGTACAAAAGTCGCGATGGCTGGAACCTATCGCGACCAAAAAATAATTGAGAACAACAATGGAATCTAACTAATTTGCGCGCCGATCAAAGCTCTGATCTCACTCAAAGTAGTTTCCTTTAGTAATTTTCCATCTTCAAACACCACTTCTAACAAGCCTTGCTTTTCTTCTTCCTCGGTCACATTGTCCTTGCAGATCAACTCACCGTTTACGCGTTCTACTTTCAGCAGTCCCTTTGCTGAGCGCTTTTTGCTGTCGGTTTTTGGCTCTTTAAAAATTGCCACACGCTGGTTGTTTTTAACCACACTGGTTGCTTTTACCGCAGAGCCATGGGTATCGCGGGTGACATATTGGTAGCTGTATGAGCCAATGCCTAGCACCACTTTGGACGCAAATCCCTTATCCATTAGCCGCTGTAGAATTTGACGCTGACGCTCAAGGGTAATTGCATCGCCATATATTGCGCCAATATGCTCATCTAGCAATTTAAAGCCTTTATCAGTCAAAGTGCCACCAAAGGTATCCCAGAGACATTCAATCAGTCCTTTTACTTCACACTCTTGCAGCAGCCTTGGGTGTGATTCAACTGAATAGTAATTTCCCTGCCAACGATACGCTTCAAAGCCATCTATCATTGCCTCCGAGCGTGAACGAATGCCATTTAGTTGTGTTCTAAGCTCATGAGATAAGTCAAAATTTATTTGTTTATATTGCTGATGCGAACGTTGTAGCCTAGCCGCAAGATTATTGAAATTACTGATGATTTCACCAACTTTATCATGGTGATTTAGCGCTAAGCGGGTGTCTAACTCTCCCGACTCTATCGCTTTAAAGCTACGTTTGAGCTGTTTAAGTGGCGACAAAAAGTACCACGACCCCAACCAAGCAAGTAATACAGCATAGCTTGCTGAAGCGCTTCCTTTTCAAACGTAAAGCCCTTGCGTAATTTTGTACATATAGTAACCCACAAAGGGACAAAGTGTTTTTTATATGAGACAATTAAATTTATTAAAAATATAACATTTAATAAACACAAAAGGGACAAAGTTAAATGAAGATAAAATATTTACTATTTTTTGCCGTGTTAATCTATAGCTTTAGGAGTTACGCTAGCCCGCCAAGTACCCCTTCATTTTTAGATAACGGTCAGCCCTATCATATATTTCGTGGAACATATACTTACCGTTGGAATAGTGTTAGTAACGCGACGAAATACGAAGTAGAAAAAACGATTGACGGTTCAACATCTCGCCATTCTCTTGGCTTAAGTACCTCTTACTCTGAAACATTTACGCGCACTTTAACATACGTTGCACGCATCCGTGCTTGTAACAACTCAGGCTGTAGCCCATGGAGTGCTAACGAAGTTAATATCGTAAGACCCTATACAAAACCAAATGATACGGCAGTTTCAGCGCCGAGTAGCTCATCAACTGGGCGCTACACGTTAACTTGGTCTCAGCCATGGGGACATGGTATCAATAGCTATAGATTAGAACGCTCAGTGGATAGCACATCGAATTGGACTGTACTTAGTACAGCAAACACGAGAAGTTATTCAGAAAGCGTGAGTTCGAGTGGAACTTATAATTATCGCGTGATCGTATGTAATGTTGACAATAGATGCTCGAACTACTCACGTGTAGCGACAGTAAACGTTGACATACTGACACCTCCAGCCACCCCTACCTTTTTAGATAACGGGCAGCCTTACCACATTTTACGTGGGACTTATACGTACAGATTTAGTAGTGTAAACAAAGCCACTCGTTATGAAGTGGAGAAGTCATACGACGGTTCAACGTCCATAGTAAACCTAGGCTCGAATACTTCATACTCAGAAACATTCACCCATACACTAACATATATTGCACGTATCAGAGCATGTAATGCAGCTGGTTGTAGCGGATGGAGCGCAAATGAAGTGAATATTGTTAGGCCATATACAAAGCCAAACGATACAGCTATCACTGCCCCGACTAGTTCAAGTACAGGTCAATACACCCTTACATGGAAACAACCGTGGGGGCATGGTATTACTGAATATCAATTAGAGCGCTCAATTGGTTCAACAAATAACTGGCAGGTGATTAGTACTAGCAATGCGTTAAGTTATTCTGAAAATGTTACGTCAAGCAACACATATTATTACCGTGCTATTGTTTGTAATATCGATGATCTATGTTCGAACTATTCTCAGATAGTAGCTGTGAATGTCAGCATTGCTCATAAACCTGTAACCCCAGTAACAAAACCAAACTTTCATGGTGATCTCTACTACCCTATAAACACTTCTGTGCCGTTTTGTATCCACGATCAACGCTCTGGTGACCCTGCAACTCAGTACAAAATTTTTATTGCGCAGGAAGGTAGTGCATTTGACTATAGCCACACCATCGATAGAACCCAATCGTGCACGCCCACGAGCTCGGGCTTTAGTACATTAAAGCGTTATAACATCGCATATCAGGCCTGTAATAGCGCTGGCTGTAGTGCCATGAGCCCAACGGAAAAGATCGTTATTTTCGACAAGCCACATACGCCTTCTGTCACTATGAGTCAAACCCAAGTAACAACCGATGAAAAAGTAAGCGCCACTATCAATGTTGGTGCGGGCACTATTTGGAGTGGTGCATTTGTTAAGGTATCGCACACTACGCCATCAGGCTCGACTTCACAGTTAGAACAACGCTTTAATGACGGCCACCCAGCAATAGAATGGGTTAGCTCGCTTCTAACGCAAGCAGGGAACCACACCTTCTCGTTCGTTACGTGTAACAAAACTGCCGCTTATTGCAGCCAAAGCACGACTTCTGTAGTGAAAGTCCAAGGTGAAACACCAAGTGTCACGTTCGTTGACTCAAATTTAGGTAGTTTTATATTTAGTGTTGGAGCTCAGTTAAGTACAACCACAGCAGAAGCGGTTAACCGGGTTGAATACAAGCTACCAAACGGTACTTGGACTCAAGCTAACGCAAGCAATGGATATTACTCTATTCCCTTAACAGGCCTAGAAATTGGCAAACACTCAATATCTGCACGTGCTGTATCAACAAGTGGTCAAGTGTCTCGTATCACGACTCAAGATATTACAATTGCGCCTATCAGTGTGAATGACAGCATCATCAATCTGCGCGACTTCAACATATCGTTGAAAACACCTAACGAAACATGTTTAGCAAACATGAATACCTCTTATGATCAAAATAACAAAGCATTGGCACTGGCATTAGAAGTATCTGGTAAATTGGGTAAAAAGCTTGCACTGCCAACGGGTAAACTGTGCGTCAGCACTCATTTTAATATTACTCAACCTACGGTAATGATTGGTAGTGCAATGGCAAGTACCCATTTAGTCTATGCTTGCCAACAATCTGAACCACTTGCTTGCGCGAGCACACCTTTTATCTCTGTTAATGCAAATCTACAGCTGATAGGGATGACGATTTCTCATGGTAAAGTTACTTTTAATGCAAGTAAGGAAAAGGAAGACGAGAGTGCTACTAGAAAAGAGCTAATTAAAGCAATTGGTAATACTAATCCAACCCGCTCTCAGCTGCTCGAACTGGCGAATGAGCACCTTGGTAAAGTTACAAATATCGATGGCTTAAGTGTTGGAAGTTCAGATATAAACCTATCTCTAAAAGGGGTAAGATTAAAAGAATTTAAACACGGTATCATTGCTAATAACTTCTCACCGGCAAGTAGATTAAATATATACAATACTGAAATCGTGTATATGAAAACAGGTATTAAGCTGCATGCAACCCAACCAAGCCAGGTGGTTCAGCTTTCTGCCGAACGTTTACTTGTGCAACGCGTTATAGATGGCGCTTTTATCGACTTACGCAATGTAAGCAGTCAGTTCGATACTTTTAATATTCAACATAGCTATCATGCAGAACTAACGTTTGATGCCATAAAAGGCGTTAAATCTTCAAGTGATAATGGTTCATCAACGCTCAATGTAAGTAATTTCTACAGTGAATTCGTCCATAATGCGTTTTCGTTATCAAACTTAAAACGAGCAGATCTAAGCAACCTTTATAATCAGGGTCGCGATTACGGCAAAGTTTATCGAAGTGGTAACACGATTTTTGACATCAATGATGTGTCGACACTCAATATCGACGGTAACACAGGCTTTCATCATTGGGATCATATGTGGAACGTTCGTGGTAACTCAACTGTCAACGAATTTGCAGATCAGCGCGCTTATAGTGCAATAAACACAATGGAACAAAGTGCTCTACTAACGAAACCTCTATTCTCGTTGGAAAAAACCTTTAGCAGTATTCAAAGCACCGTCACCCTACTTTCAGAAAAACAATTGTTCAAAGAGAACATGTTGAAAGTGGAAGTACGCTATGCCGACAAGCGAAAAGAAGTACTCGTTTATACCTCACCGGCCAGCAGTTCAGCACAATTTACAACATCTTACGACAACGGCGCCGAGCTTTCTTTGAGTATAGACTCTGAGAAACAACTCGTGTTAAGCGCATCGCGCGCATTATCAAATGTCACAGTTGTGATAACTCAAATTCATTAATGGAATACGAACAATGAGAATACTATCAACTTTTTCATTATTACTTATCGCTGCAACAAGCCAAGCCTATGCAGCCACCAACTACTGTAAAAGCCAGTATGGTGAAAACTATATTACGCTAGATTCTGCTTCACAATTTCAATCGGTGATAAACTCAGCAAAAGCAAATGGCAAGTTTATTTTTATTCCAAATGGAGAATATACTATCGATGCCATGCTCGATCTTAATACGGGCAATCAAATTACGATTTGTGGCGAGTCAAAAAGTGACGTGATATTAAAAACCAACATCAGCGATCCATTATTTGGCATTCACACCCAAACCATATTAGACAATATGACCTTAATTAATACAGCATCCAAAGGTACAGCCATTTATGTGCGCTACTCCACTTCATTTAGTGAAATGAAAAACTTGGCTATTTCGGGTTTCCATACGGCGTACTCCGGACGTAAACACCTGTACAGCGCGTTTGAAAACATTGATATTAGCAATGTAAACATTGGTATTGAATTACATAGTGATATGTATAGATATTATGTTGATCACAAAAGCGATCAATATGGTTCACGTATCCCAAAAACAGATGGTAAATTTAATCATAATTGCTATCTTACGGACGAGCATCCCTGTAAGACCACCGATGACAGTGGCAATTCATTTTTTTATGATAAAGGATGGTTTAATAACGTATTAAGATTTAAAAACATATCCGTGTCTAATTTTACTGATTATGGGATTAAATTACAGGCCATGACGGTGAAGTTGGACAATGTTAATTTAACTGGCGCATCGATAGACCATAGTGTGGGGCTAATCATTGATTCTCCCCAAGCACACCCAGATACGATGCTGGAACAAAAAGAGTCAGAAGAGCTAAGAACATACAACCTTGCATTTAACACTTTAAAACTCAGCAATCTAAAGACGGGTATCATCGCGGATGAAGTACAATACATTTCACTCAATACCGTCAATAAAGTTGGTGACGTTTTAGAGCTAGTTAATGCAAAAAATGTGGATTATTTGAAGTTAGTGAATGTGCCAAGCTCTGAGCGCTATCGTTTTGAAAATACAAAAGTACACGTTGATTCAAAGCTGACTAATATTGACTCAACAAACTCAATGTTCTTTATCGAAAATGAGGCGAATAAAGCAAAGAGCTACCAATTTGCACTTGCAGCAAGAGACAATTCAACGCAAGTTGCCGTTCCTGCAGGCTATGAGTGCCTTGCTATCTCAAGCTTTATTGATGGGGGGGACTCTAAGCACGTGAGCCTTTGGCGCAAAACCAATGGCACATTTACAAAAGTTGTCGGTCCTGACAATATCGCTGTAAGCACCACAGGTAGCCTCGTGAAACTCACATTAAAGGCTCCCTCTTTAGTCAGAGGTAAGGCGACATTCTTGCCACACAGTTACTGTGATTAAAGGTGAGTGAAACAATTAAATTGCACATGTATAACATAATACATCGCCATTTACTGTAACCACTCATACACCTATCCGGCTCTAGAACTCAACTAACACTAGAGCCGGATATTTATTCCCACTAACTTAATGTGCTCAATGTATTTTCGCCGAAAAATATCGACCTCATTTCTATATATCATTTGGCTTTGACACCCTTTCGTAGCGTATGCGCTCCCAAGTATCATTTCTCCTTTGCATAAAGAAACAAGTTCTATTTATAGCGACCGAAACGGCACTCTAGTGGAAAAAATGTTAAGTGGACTACAACAGACTTGCGAGCCACTTCAAAAAAAGGGGCTAAACACCTAGATGCTGAACATCCACCGCCATCAGTAAACGCATGATATGAGAAGAATTGGTTACTCTGGCTGTGATTTGAACTTTTTCGCAATCACGGAAATCAAATGCCTTGAAACGAATATGCTCCTCCCCACCAGAGAAGGTAAATGCTTCATATTGAACATCTTTTTTGTTTCCAGAGAATTCATAACTCGTGACTTTCATAACCTTTCCTTAATAATGTCCCTAAGACACAAATAAGGTATCAAACATTTTTTGATCAATCAACAACTTTATGTCTAAAAGACATTTAATGTTTATTTTTAACATAGGGATATTCAGTATATTTGCCATACTGACTACAATTGTTTATTGTGTCCAAAAGACACAAATTAAAAATCTCATGAGCCCTGATTACGATTTAACCCAATACCAAAACCCACTGTTCACGGTAGACAGCGTGTTATTTACAATTTTGCAGGACAGCTTAAAAGTGCTGCTGGTGAAACGCGCTAACGCTCCCTTTAAAGGCCGCTGGGGATTACCAGGAGGGTTTGTTGATGTTGAACTGGATGACAACACGGATATGAGCGCGCTGCGTAAGATCAAAGAGAAAACCAGTGTTGCCCCACAATACCTAGAGCAACTTCAGGCCTTTTCTGGGATCAACCGTGATCCGCGAGGCTTTAGTGTCACCTTGGTTTATTACGCCTTGATTTCACCTCAGCAAGTGGCAACGCAAATAGACTCGGTAGATGATGTGAGATGGGTGGATCTTAACGAGATCCCAGATCTTGCTGTGGCTTTTGATCATAAGCATATTATTGAAAAGGCCAAGGCAAGGCTGCAGCAAAAGGCGTTATATTCCATGATCCCGGTTTATTGTTTGCCTGATCAATTTACCATTGGACAACTCAAAACCGCCATCGAAGCCATTATCGCCAAACCCATTCAGCGCAAGAGCTTGGTAAGACGAATTGAAGCTTCAAACATGTTTGAAGCACTGGATGAAAAGGTCAAGTCAGGCGGACGTTTAGCACAGCTCTATAAGCTAAAGCCTGATGTCGATATCGTGCATTTTGAGCGAAATCTGAGCTTAGGATAAAATGCGATTGTGCGGTGTTCATTACAGAGCTATCACTGTCCCTTGCAGATAATCAAGCTCCTGACACCGTATTTGTAGTAACTCAATAAAATCTCTGGTGTAAGTCGGTGGAGTTCGTTGATTTGGCCAAAGCGCGTAGATGTTGCGAGTAAATTGGCAGTCACCGATATAGCTAAATGCGGTTTGAGATTGCGCTGCCAACACTGCAATTTCTGTCATCGGCAATACCCCCGCACCGTTAGCCGAGCCTACCAATTTACGCACTAAGGTAATATCACCCACATAAGAAACATGACTAAACTGCGCCAGCAGTGCTCGCCACGCGTCGGTTGCAGGCAGTTGCGATGCTTTAAAGGGCAAAAACAGGGTTTGTGTAGTCGCAATTTCCGTGGCGACCACTGCTCTTACCGCGATTTTCCCCAGCCGTTTTTGATAGACGCTTGAATCATCCAGCTCCCCAACTCGCACGGTTAAATCAAACCGCTTTTGGCTGAGTAAGGCCACACTATTGGCAGGCTCCACATGCAATTGGATCTCAGGATGCTGGGCCTGAAACGATTGCAGCGCATTATACAAAGGACCAATCATTAAGTTTTGCGGACATAACAGATGGAAAGTGGACGCTTCTAGTGTTGATAGCGCCTCACTTTGCGCTTGCAAGGCGAGCAAAGACTCCGCCATTTTATCTACCACCGCCTGACCATGATTCGTTAATGTAAGTCCTCTGGCGCTGCGCAGTAAAAGCGGATAACCGAGTTTTTCTTCCAGCGCTAACATCCGCTTAGATAAGGTCGGCGCGCCTATGCCAAGGTCTTCTGCCGCCTTCGCAAAACTTCCTCGGCGGCTTACCTCAACAAAGAGTCGTAAGTCATCTAGCATGGTTATCTCCGCAATCTTAGCTTTCCATTTTTGCCATTCTGATCGGCTGGCAATTCCCTACAATCATACCAACAGCCAAAGGAGGAAACATGCAAAAACTCATTTTTACATTACTGCTGTCATTGTGCCTGTCGTTTATGGTGTCTGGATGGGTTACGTACATCAATTTGGGATTAGTGGCGGACTTTACCACGCGATGGGCGCATGCCTTTGCCAATGCTTGGCCGGCCTCGTTCATCGCCGCCTATGTTTTATCAGCCCCAGTCACCGCCATTACTAAACGCATTATGGAGAAATACCATGGCCAACAGCCACAATAACGTCAACTTTATCGCCCATATCACACCTAAAACCGAGCACTATCAAGATTGTATTAACGCCATCCAAGAGATCTTGCCAGCCACTCGAGCAGAAGCAGGATGTTTACGCTTTGAACTTTATGAAAGTGAAAACCGCACCCAGCTTACCTTAGTTGAGCGCTTCATCGATCAAGCCGCGTTCGATTTTCATCATCAGCAAGCTTACACCAAACAGGTATTTACACTGTATCAAGGATGGTTGGCAAAAGCGGTGGATATAATCGCCATCAAACCGCTTTAATTTGCGCTTTTAAGAAGTTAAGCGCTTCTTCACAAGCAATGATAGAAGCGCTCAGCGTTAACTATGTATTTGACGCCAACTTAAACCAAATTTAGCGAGATATTTTTGCAGTCTTGTGGAGTCATTAACCTGTGACTTTTTGGTGCGGCTCACATTAAACAACTCTCTGCCTGCAGCCGCCATACTGGAGTGGCGAGCACAGATAGTAAGCACATAATTTAACTGGTTTATATCAAACGTATCTAACTCGGCAAGCTGTGCTTTGGATAAATACCTATCTAGATTTTTATCTCCCGAAACCTGTTCTCCTGCATACCAATTTTGCTCAAGCCGCTGAATTTCTTCCTGTACGTCGCTAACTGCTATCCGAGAGGAATCTGCCAAAGTGCACAAACGCGTGATAGCCGAACTTAAATCACGAAAGTTGCCTGACCACAAGGCTCGCTCCGACAAGGAAAAACGTTCAAATAACGTTTTTGCTTCTTTATTAAAGCGCACCCTTTCACCCATTTTTTGCGCGTACAAATCTATCTCGTAATCTATATTAGCCGGAATATCTTCCTTGCGGTCTCTTAACGCTGGTAATCGATACGTCCATAGGTTGATCCGTGCGAGCAAGTCTTCTCGAAATCGGCCTTTGCAGACCTCTTTAAACAAGTCGCGATTGGTTCCTGCGATTAACTGAAAGTCACTGGTTACGGGTTGATCGCTACCGACTGGGTGAAACGACTTATTTTCTATTGCATGCAATAGCATGGCCTGCTCTTCAAGACCTAACTCACCGATTTCATCTAAAAACAACACGCCTTGGTTAGCAGTGCGTAAATACCCGTCTCGCGCTTGTTGTGCCCCTGTGAACGCACCTTTGGTATGACCAAACAATGCTGCCATGGCATTTTCGCCCTTGAGCGTAGCGCAATTTACCGAAACAAGTCTTCCGGCCAGCATCGCCCGCTTTTTCTTTAATTGAAAAATACGTGTTGCCAACTGGCTTTTCCCTGCACCAGTAGGTCCTGTTAGCAACATGGGATCTTTAGCGCGTATCGCCACCTTTTCAACTTGGGTGATCAGCTGGTTAAATGCCTCATTTTTAGTTTGGATCCCACCTTTTAAAAATGCTTTACCCTCTAGGTGCTCACTGTCGAATCGAGTAGCTAGCTGGTCGTATTTGGATAGGTCTAAATCGATTATTTGAACTTGCCCAACCGATTTGTTTTTATTGCTGTTGTCGGGAGAGGTTTGCACCAAGCGGCCAGGAAAATGACGGCTCTCAGTCAATAAAAAGCTGCAGATCTGTACCACATGAGTACCTGTGGTGATATGAAACAGGTACTCACAGTTGTCGGTATCGAATGCTTGAGCTTGGCACCAATCAAAAAGTTTGGCATACACCTCCTCAAAGTCCCATGGGTTACTGAAGTTGAGGTTGTGCAATGTGACTGTCGACTCTGGCGACACACTTTCAATATCAACGGCCACATTGTTGGCCAGCCGTGTACTGTGATTGTCGTGTAATAAATGCAATTCATCAATGACCAGATCAGGTTGGCTACATAGGCTTACATTGGGCCGCCAACGCGCCCACCTATCCACTCGCTTACCAACAAAATCGAGCTGAGTACCAATCAAACTTACTGCTACTGTCTTTTTCAAAATCATATCTATATAGATATATTATATATCCTAATGATTATATTTAGATACTTTTCAAATCTCCACCAATTTCATAAACCATCACAAAAAACAAAAAATAAACCAATAAATTCAAAATGTTATTAATTTACTTTTAATTAATCTTCGTTATTGGCACATAGCTTGATATCTATAGGCTGTCTGGTTCTGTGGAAGTGACTCAATCCTCACTCCGGTGCGCTGAACACTGTGACTGCGTATACCTAACCACACAATAATTTAAGTAGCTCAGTCTGGTAGAGCAACGAAACACGATTTCGTCGGTCATGGGTTCAAATCCCATCTTAAACCTTGGTAGCTCAATGGTAGAGCCGTGAACATTACTTCGCTTGTTGTGGGTTCGAATCCCACCCAAAAACTCATAAATATACGTAAATACATATTGTTAGTAAGCCGTCATGGCCGCTGACTGATAACCGCAACATGTCGTCGGATTGGCATAGGCAGGACGCCACTTCCAATCACTAAACATGGCGCCGTTACCACTCAAGCCAGCGACCCTTACTAACACAACATAAAGGAAAACTAATATGTTAAGAAAAACAATTACGGTCAAAGAGAACGAAAGAGCTTTTGTATTCAAAGAGCAGCAACTAACACAGGTGTTAATACCAGGCAAACA
Source organism: Pseudoalteromonas sp. BMB (assembly GCF_001709235.1). Classification (NCBI taxonomy): domain Bacteria; kingdom Pseudomonadati; phylum Pseudomonadota; class Gammaproteobacteria; order Alteromonadales; family Pseudoalteromonadaceae; genus Pseudoalteromonas; species Pseudoalteromonas sp. BMB. Next base: position 21,413 of record NZ_MBQA01000167.1, on the reverse strand, counting down.
TGCTTTTTGGGATGTGCAAAATACTCTTTCGTTTCGCACTTTTGATATTAACGGCTTGTATTTTTCTGAGCCAAATGCGGAGCGTTTATACCGTAATAACCCAATACTTCAGGAACACATAAGCCACTGGAAATTAAATAGTAATGAAGTCGGCCTGTTATACATTGATGATTTGCTACGCGGCATTGTGGCACCGAGTGAGCACCTGTATTTGTGGCTAGATGCTGGTGAAATACGGCTTGAGCGGATCGCTATTGATAGTCAAATAGAGCTCAATGAACGCATACTATTTTTAATCAACCGAGCGGGTGCAAACACAGCCTCAAGATTAATTAGAAGTGATCGTACCGTTGCGATGAAACCCATTGCCGATGTCAGCGTGGCCGCAGAACATGTGGGATTACTCTATGTTGATGGCCGCTTTGTTAGACGCTTAGCACCTGGACAACACGCATTTTGGCAATTTAACCACAGCATCACGTTAAAATCGTTTGATACCCGAGCACAACTACTGGAAATATCTGGCCAAGAAATTTTGAGCAAAGACCGCGTGAGTTTGCGAATAAATTTAACCGCAGGGATCAAAATTGAAGATGCCGAATTGCTCGCCCAAAGCGTGGAGAAAGTCGACGAGTACATATATAAAACGCTGCAATTGGCCTTGCGTGAAGCGGTAGGAACCAAATCATTGGATGATATCTTATTGGATAAGTTATATATCAATGAAACCGTGAGAGAACTTGTGACTGCGTCACTGGCAGGCATTGGCGTATCTTTACAAAGCGTCGGCGTGAAAGACATTATTCTGCCTGGAGAAATTAAAGCCATTTTAAATCAAGTGGTTGAAGCGCAGAAAGCAGCTGAAGCTAATGTCATTAAAAGGCGAGAAGAAACCGCAGCGACACGGAGCCTGCATAACACCGCAAAAGTGATGGAAAACAACCCAACATTACTTCGCTTGAAGGAGCTTGAGGCATTAGAAAAGGTTGCAGACAAAATCGAAAACCTAACCGTCTACGGGGGCTTAGAAGGTTTGATGAATAACACAGTCAAAATTGTCTAACGATAAAAAGAAAAATAACGATAGCATAAGGAACAAATATGTGTAGTAACTACAACACCATCCACAATGATGGAAACGCGCCCATTAAGGCATGGACGCAAGGCGTACCTTTTGAAATAGAGGCGCAGCAACAGCTTAATAATATTGCCAGCTTGCCGTTGATCCATTCGCATATTGCGGTAATGCCTGATGTGCATATGGGCAAAGGCGCAACGATTGGTAGCGTGATCCCCTCGGTAGATGCAGTGATCCCCGCAGCGGTAGGTGTGGATATTGGCTGCGGCATGGTTGCCACCAAGACATCACTCACAGCCAACCAGCTACCAGATAATTTGGCTAGTATTCGCCATGCATTTGAAGCGGCTGTGCCACATGGTCGTACCGGAGGAAAACGTGGAAAGCGTGACCGAGGAGCCTGGCATAACATCCCTGACATTGTTACCTCTGAATGGCAAAAGCTAGTATTAAGATTTGAGAAAATTTGCGCCAAGCATCCCGCTATCAAAAAAAGTAATCATGTGAACCATCTTGGTACAATGGGAACAGGCAACCACTTTCTAGAGCTTTGCTTGGATGAGCATAACGCAGTGTGGATTATGCTGCACTCAGGCAGCCGAGGCGTTGGTAATCGAATTGGCACCTACTTTATAGAGCTGGCTAAGAAGGAAATGCAACGTCATCAAATTCACCTTCCAGATATAGACTTAGCCTATCTAAAAGAAGGAAGTGACTACTTTGATGATTACGTTGAAGCGGTTGAATGGGCGCAGGACTTTGCCGCTAAAAATCGTGAAATCATGATGTTTAACGCGATAAAAGCTTTAAGGTCGCAGATCTCAACGCTATTTACAACCGCAGAAATGGCCGTGAACTGCCACCATAATTATATCTCTCGCGAGCACCATTTTGGTAAAGACTGCTACGTCACGCGCAAAGGCGCAGTACGTGCACAAAAAGGCGAAATGGGGATCATTCCAGGCAGCATGGGCGCACGTTCATTTATTGTAAGAGGACTTGGCAACCCCGACAGCTTTAATAGTTGTAGCCATGGCGCAGGGCGCATCATGTCGCGCACTAAAGCCAAAAAAGTATTCAACGTGAAAGATCAAATCGCTGCAACTGCAGGGGTAGAATGCCGCAAAGATGAAGCCGTTATTGACGAAATCCCTCATGCGTATAAAGACATTGAAAAGGTCATGGCGGCACAACATGATTTAGTAGAAGTAGTACACACACTGAAACAGATTGTGTGCGTAAAAGGATAAGTTTTGAACATGTCATATTTAGTTATAGATGGCGCACAAGGAGAAGGAGGCGGACAAGTATTACGCACCGCCTTAACCCTATCGATTTTAACCGATCAGCCAATTGAGCTGATAAACATTAGAGCCAATCGCAATAAACCCGGCTTACTGCGCCAACACCTTACTTGTGTACTGGCCGCACAGCAGATCTGTAATGCAAAAATAGAAGGTGCAGCGCTTGGCTCTGCACGCATTCGCTTCACCCCTGGTAAAATAAAAGCAGGGAACTATCGCTTTGCCATAGGTACGGCTGGTAGCACCGTATTGGTTTGCCAGACCATTTTACCCGTATTGGCAATGGCTTCTGAGCAGTCTCATGTCATCTTTGAAGGTGGGACGCACAACGGCATGTCTCCTTCTTTATGCTTTTTAACGCGCTCTTATTTACCAATCTTAAAAAAGATGGGTATTGATTGCCAAATTGAGACTGAAAAGCTTGGGTTTTATCCAGCAGGTGGAGGAAAATGGACATTGACGATACACCCAACCAAGGCACTCAACGCGCTTCCAGAGCTCTCGGCGAGTAGCAGCCAGATTACCGCTGAACAATGTGCAATCACCGCTTTAGTCAGTAAGTTACCTGAACATATTGGCGAGCGAGAAGTGACTAAAGCAAAAAAGGAGCTCAATTGGTTTGGCGCAAAAACAACCGTCGCAAGCGTAGTCACACCGGGACCGGGCAACTCGCTACAGCTGATGATCAACCAAGGCTCGCACACGAGTTTGTTTGAGCAGCAAGGCGAATATGGCGTGTCAGCCGAACGCGTTGCCAAACGTTGCGCAGCCGAAGTAAAGCAATTTTTAAAATCAGAAGCCGCGGTGGAAGAACACTTAGCAGATCAGTTATTGCTACCTATGGCTTTAGCGTACAGCGGCCAGTTCACCACCACCAAACCAAGCTTGCACACGCTAACCAATATTGATGTAATTCAGTTGTTTATGGACGTTAAATTTGCAGTAACTCAGCGCACAGAAACACAATGGGATATTAGCGTGGTAGGAGATTAATGATGACAAGTGACTATCGACCAGAACTAATGAAAAACCTATTAAATATTTCGCCTATCAAGAATAAGTAACAAAACAAAGTTTCCCCCTCGTGTTACATTCATTTTGGAAACTCAATTGTATATTCCATTAACGGCACTAACGGTGCCTTTCCATCTCCAGTAAATGCCTTCATAATTGGTTGTTTACAGCCGCCCTCCAACCACAGCTTCTGTGCAATTTTAGAAGTCACAGCTTCGTACATCGAGTACATCACAAATTTATTCTCCTCGATATCCGGGTGCTGTTGCATTAATGTTTTGATAATCTCAGACATAACTTGACCAGCAATAAAAACATCATAATTAGCACTACCAGGAAGCCCGCAGTGCTTCATCTCGAAAAGCCAATCATGGACAATAAATGCTGGAGCATAACCCCAAGGAGAGTAATTTCGAAACGCCCAAAGAGGTCTTGGTATAGACCCACCGTCTGTATACATAGCGCCAGGAGAAATAGACTCTCCACTAGAGCGGTGAAAGGTTAGCGGGTCATCTTTGTCTGGAATAAACAAGAATTGATCTGGCTTGAGCCACTGTACCTTCAGTTTTCCAGATAGTTTACCTGCTTCAGTGTCGTTAAAATGCTTGGATGCACACCCACATAGGCAGAACGTTATAAAAAATAATATTCCTAACTGCTTCATATAGCTTCCCTACCTAGATTCAATGCTAGCAAAATAATCAGATTCTCAAAATTAGCATAGCTCGTAGGATAGCGCTCTGCCACTATTCACACTTCTATATTGGCTACTTGTCAGCTATCAAAATTAGCTGACAAATAAAGCTAATCTCACTGAACGGTGGCTAAAACGCCCCCTTTTGCCAAAGCACTTGTCCTTGTTCGCCAATCACCTGTATCCGATGCGCTTCTGTCACCGATGGCCACTCCAACCTTTTCAGCTGCTGGGCTATCACTTCATCTGGGACGACTCGTGCTCTTGCTCGGTTATTTTGCCGAAGTTGTACTTCACCTTGTTGAAATACAACTAACGTCACGAGCGCACCGTAGTCACACCCTAAATCGCAAAGTATCTTACGAAAATCTTTTCGCAGGTTTGTCGCATCCCACACAACATTTTCCTTCGCTGCTAATGCTTTTTTCAGCTTTTGCTTGGCGGCTTGTAGAACCTGACCACGGTTTTTTTGACTCGCGGAACGACCATTAATCTCGCCTCTTAGTTCATCCAAAGAGACCAGTGTAAATCCTTGAAGATGCTTTGCTATCCAACTGGATTTACCGCTCCCACTAGCTCCACACATAATATAAAAATGACCATAGTGCTTTGCCTGTTGGTAAAATTTGATAGGAGCTTCTTCTGGAACTGTGATTTCGCCAAAAGCCATTTGCCTAACTGTATAAGCAGCAATGAAGCACTGTTCTTCAACAGTTGGGTATCGCGATATATTAGCAAGTAGTGATTCAGCCGGATCTGCAACCGACCAAAGCTTATATTCTTGAGCAAACATTTTAAACAAGCTCAGCAGTTCAATTTGCATATTCTGATCTGGGCAGATACGACCTCGCATATCTGCAACTTCGAGCCAGTAGAGCATCTCGAGATCAGCATTTAGCGCTAAATTAAGATATTCACTGAAGCCTTTGTTTTTAACTACCAATAATTTGGGCATTTGATGAAAACCGACTAATGCTAAAATCGTTTGAATAGTCTGCATTGGCAACGGTAAGTCAACGAGTCTACTTGCTAGGTAACTCATCCCGATCGCCTCATGCCGCGGTGCAACAATCCGCCGTTGACCATCAATCTCCTTCGCTCTAGTCACGACAGGCTTGGCAATATCATGCAACAGCGCAGAGAGTATCAGCACCTGCCTTCGCTCCCCCTTTATATGAGAGGCAGAACTCTGCAGCAATGCATAAAGTGCTTCCAATACCATATTGGTATGAATGGCAACATTACCTTCCTCATGCCAAATAGTATCTTGTGGTGTTGCTTCAAGTTCGTGCAACAGGGGAAAGGTTTCCCCCAACATGGCTAAGCACTCTGTAAAATCAGGCTGATGTTGCTCTGCAAGCAAAGGCAACCAATCCGCTACTTTTTTCTTCGCTAACATACAGTGTTACTCCTCCATGAGTTTGTTTGGTGTAATAACGCTATGCATCCAATGCTTATCCGACACAATATGATCTGAGCGCACCCATTTGGCAACACAATTAGCAAACTCATCATAATGGAAGGCATCAGCCACTCTGACCACATAGCCTTCTTGTAAGTTTGTATCTACAACAATACTTTTGATGGTTTTTTCGCACCATGCCCCACGATAGAGCACCTTTGGATTATGCAGACCTAGCTCATTAAAAATAGCTTGGCTATCATCCCAACTTAAACACTCGTTACTCGCGTTCCACACAGAAAAAGCAAGGAAGTAGCTAGGCAACTTCTGATAATGAATGGCGTGCTTTGCATACAAGTTTTCACCACAGATACGCCATCCTTTTGGAATCTTTAGACCTATTTGAGCCTGTAGTGCTTTTACCCAAGAGCGAGATGGATGAAAACGACTGTCGAGTGAACGTGCATGCATATAATCGGCATACAAAGTGGTATTTTCACCATCCATTTTTTCGGTCACGACTACTTGTTTATTTTTAAAGTGTTCCGTGTTGGCACACCTTACATCATCACTTGTGATCCCTTTTGACCACACCAAGTGCGGAGTTCGAGGATATTTAATTCTCATCTTAGTTGCTCCATTTTTAAAATTAAAAAGCCAAGTTGGTACTTGGCCGCAAAATCAGCAATTAATAGCGACAAAACGACTTATTGTGTTCTCAATTGCTTGTTCCCGATGGAATTACATTGCTCTATCCTCTTCCCTACAACCTTATTAACACCCAAAATGGGCTGGGTTAAACCACTAAAATACTCGCGACGCTGTCTTGTAGTAGCGTCACTAGCTCGTCTTCCATAAATTGATATTCGTCAGGAATATCCAACACTTGAACATTTTTATAGCGCAATAGATTGGCGTATAGTGCACGCAGCCGCGATTTATGTTTTTCTTCCATGACTAAAATAGTATCGGCCCACTCAATATCACTCGCATTTACGCTGCGACGTGCTCTTGGGCTTGTGCCTGCCGATCTCACGCTAATACCCGGATGATTTTTCCAGATACGCTCAGCGGTTGGACTGCGCCACTGGTTGCGACTACAGATGAATAACACATTAGTTGTCATGCGGAGTGCCTTTATTAAATGGCAGCGTTGGGCTGAACTGGTTTCCTTTAAAAGTATTTTTAGGATTACCGCGTTGTAGCGCCTGATGCTGCTGCCACCTTGCTTTATCACAAGCCATTTCCTCAGCATCTCCCTGCGCGGCCAATTTCTGTAGCAATAACGCCTTTGCAACGCGCTTGTTGGCGTGCTGACTACGTTCACTCTCCACTCGCACACTCAATCCTGATGCTATATGCGTCGCTCGTACCGCTGAGTCTGTGGTATTAACATGCTGCCCACCAGCTCCTGACGCGCGACAAGTTTGATAGCGAATATCGGATGCCATTGCGACTTCATCTATCTCGGCCATGCTGCCGCTAAAGAACCAATTTTTCCGTTTATGTTTGGCACGAAATGGGCTCTGGCACACCCACAACTGCGGGCCATGCCAATACTCGGCAAGCGCTTTTGCGTCCCTCGAAAGCTGTAGCAATACGGATTTCATGCAGCCTTTGTGTGCATGCATTTCTTGCGCTAATACGGTACATTCTGCGCCTATTGCCTTGGCTTGTTTATCGACTAAGTTGAGCGCCAATGCAACAGCTTTCCCGCACTCTGCTGGGCCTTGACCGGCTGAAAGTTGCAACAAGATCATGATGAACAGCTCCCGTTGGTTTTAAATGTCAGTACCGGACGCAATATGGCGATCACTTCTATCAATCCAGCGTCAACCAAATCACTGACAATGGTTTCACACTTTTTATAAGCCTGCGGCGCTTCATCGTAAAGCAACTCCTTATTGCCACAGATCACACGACTCCCCAATGCTGTGCGATAAAGATCTTCGCGTTTATATTTGTGACTCAAGCGGCTTTGGCAGTCACCTCGCTTCCACTTTCGACCAGCACCATGAGCCAAAGAATATAAACTGGCCGTTAACGCAGGCGCATTGTGTAAAGGCTGAACCACATAGCTATAGTCACCTCGTGAGCCGGGGATCACGACAGCACCTTTGTCACTTGGGGTCGCACCTTTACGGTGCAGCCAACCAGCGCGGCCATCAATAACTTTTGGGCACACGAGGTTGTGATTAACATCTAGCGTACATTCACCATCGCTACGAATGGCTGCGAAAAATCTTTTTGCAATCAAAAAGCGGTTTAACTCAGCCCAGCGCACCGCTTCATCATGGCGTGCCAAATAGCGTGAACTTTCACTACCTTGAGCCGCTTCAGCCACCAAACCATCATGATTAAAACGCGCAACATGGTCGACTAAAATGGCTTGCCCAAGCCCACGCGAGCCTGAGTGAACCAGCAGCTGTAAATACTTTTTATCAAGGCCAAGCGCAGTAAACGCAGTTTCATTGTAAACACGTTCCACCGCTTGAAACTCGGCGAAGTGATTACCGCCGCCAATCGTACCCAGTGCACTTTCAAATAATCCGGCTGAAATATCACGATGTGTCATTTCAGCTTGAATCGTCTCTTGCCAACTGGCATCGAGCGGTTGCTCGATATCTTCTAGCCGTTTAGCAAACTTATCGACATTAACTTTGGCAACCTTTGTAGTGGTCTGCCACAGCGCCATACCACAGCCAATATCGTTTCCGACTAACGCGGGATACAGCCTATCTAGGCTAAAAAATGCCGCGCCGATTGGATAACCACGTCCTGGGTGCAAGTCAGGCATACCTGCAACACGATGCATACTGGCTAGTTCAGCGGTTTTTGTAAGTTGTTGGATCGCAGCGCCTTCAATCCAAGTGTCTTGAGATGCAAATAGACACACGCGATCAGAAATGTGTTGGACGGATCTGTCCATAGTTACCAATACCTTTCAATGAGGTTTAAAAATAATTGTGTATTGGCAGGTCTAGAATGGCTTAGTTATAGCAATCAAATGTTAGGTTACATAGGCAACATAAAATCGCTAAATACAGCTTTCACAAGCTAGGAAATATTTATTCGCGCTCGCGAATTACAGAGAAAGACCTGCAAAGGATAAAGTTGTTTGTGTCATGTTTTTTCTCCTCTACAGTGAATGAATGGTTAGAATCGCGGCAAGTGTAAACAGTTTGGGAACGTAATGCAACCTTGGATTGCCTGTGCACTGAATGATAGAATTGCAACTTGTGATATTAACCTAAACAAGGCAAGGATAGCAGCTAGATATTCAGCAACAAGCGCTTAATCACTCACTCCTGCGACTATTATCGATTAAGGAAAACAAATATGACGCAATTCTATTTTGGAGGTTGGTACAACGAGGATACTCCAACTCGCCTCGACGCCTTAAAACAAGCTTTATCTCAACAAGATAAGGCAAAGGTAGAAACCTTATCGGAAACCCTGTTTGAAAGTTATTTGGATGTCACCGCAGCACTCACGAAAGCACAAATTATCCAGTATGCCGACTTGATGGGTGATGAGTTGAGTACGATAGAGCTCGATATTTGTATGGGAGAATTAGTTGATCATCACCACCCAGACGATATCGAAACGGCCTGTCGTCATTGCCTAGAACTTGGCATTGATTTTCCATTCGCCGACTACTTTTTGATGGAAATGACGGCGAATCGCTCAGAGTTCGACATTGAGTTTTTTGAGCGCACCGTAGCCCCCTCTTTTGTGGAGCTGCGCAAAGCAGGCAAAATGTCTGTCACAGACTACTTTGCACTGATGTGCGAAGTTGTTTGTCGCCTTGATAAGTGTGAATATGGCGCGAATTGTTTAGAAAAGTTACTTAAAGACCCAGAACTCGATTTAAGTCAGCTAACCGAAAACGACTATACTGCGTGTTTAGATACCTGCCACTACGGCTACTTTCTCAAACCTGAACTGTTTCGCTTGTTTGTGAAGAAAGCGAATGGTCGCCAAGTAATCGAATCCACAACAGAATGGCAAGAATCGGGGGAGTACTTTCTTATCACCTATCAATTTACGTCCATTTTCGGTGAAGCCAATGCATATTGTGGCGGCTGGGAAGAATATAAAGACAATTTTACCGATGCCTTTATCGAACTAAAGCGCAGCAACTTAGTTACTCAAGTAGAACCACAAGTTATCGATTGCTTAGAAAGAGATGGTCACCATGATCTTGCCCAAGCTTTTATCACTGCGTAGTCAAGCTAGCTAAATAGAAGTACCTAAAGCAATGGAAGGTGCGCACACTTTCCATTGCGAAATAGCAAAGCTTAGAAGCTTAGCATTTTTTTAACATGACAAACTTGAGGTAATACATTTTTTTGCACCTCAAATTGTACTCTGTCGCCTTCAGAAATTGTCGCTGCGATGTTCGTTACTCTTTCAAGAATAGTAGGATCGCTGTAGCTTACAGTGCCATTCATTACGCAGCGGAACTTACGTCCATTGGAGTCTTGAGCATTAACAGTTAAATGGTTTTCGCTCACATTCATAGAGAAAGTGCCTGCTTGGCTGTGGTTTAACACAACTTCAGCAGTTTGGATGACCACGCTACCATAATCTACTTCTGTGATTTTTACTTCAGCAGCAGAAGCCGACCCTGCAGATACACCTAACGCTAAAACGGTTGCACCCAAAACTTTGTTCAATACTTTCATTGTATATTATTCCTTTATACATTTATTAAGTTCATTTATTAGAAAAGCCCTTGAAATTTAAGGCATTGCAAACCTAACACATAACAAATTTAAATAAAACAAAACAAGTTTAAATATTTTTTAACGCGCCACGTAGTTAGTTTAAGATTCAATTTGAACAAGCACATGCAGACACCATTACCGCATTAATAGCCTAGGGCGCAGTATTCCCCGTTGCCGTGCGCGATACACTAGTTTTAGTGTCGAGAAATACGTAAACACCAACAGCTACCTTATTTTAGAAGCGCTTTTGATACGAATAATGAACAATTTAGTGCAATGCTAAGCCGAAACTGTCATAACCATGGTAAGCAAATAATAGTGGGTGTCGGTGCTGCTTTTAGAAGCGCTTTTGATACGAATAATGAACAATTTGTGCAATTCTAAGTCGAAACTGCCACAACCATGGTAAACAAATAATAGTGGGTTTCAGTGTTGTTTGCTGCAGTGTTATTCTTGCGAAAGCAAGATAGTTATTTCACCCAATTATCTATGGTCTCATCAGTAATATTTACCAGCATTCACACTAAAAAAGTACAAATATATTGTGTGAACCTTAATAACTTTGTAGATTCAATGGGATATATGCAGTAACCCTTGAGGCAAGTCAACCCGTGAGAAAAATTAAAGAAAGTATTAAGACGCATTTCGATTCACTGAATCTCGATCTTCGTCTTAATGGTAATGGCCGATACATCGACCAAAAATGCACACCAGACATGTTCTCTTCCGTAAGTGATGTGATTTTGGAAATGTATGAAAATGGTCAACAATCGTTCACAGTGCGTAACATTATGGACTCAGATGAACTCAACGAAGTAATGGTAGAACAGTTTAAGAAACCGCCTATTGATCACCCTGGAGCAGCCAAGGAATACGATAAAGTTGCCTCGCAACAAATCAAAGCACTCGCACAAGCTGGTATTTTACTAGAAGCTGGCAAGTCAGGAAACTCAAAACTATACAGCGTTGCCAATGAGAGCTTTCTTCGCTTCATAGCAACCAGCGAGCGTAACGCTCTGAAGTTTTTAACCATCTATCTAACAAAAGCGATGCAAGATAGCGGACTTTATCCTAAATTCGAGCAATATTTTACTAGCCCTACCAAACCTAATTATATCGACCTTAGAGATACCTACTGTGATTTTATCATCGACAACACCAATATTAATGGGGTTACAGAATGTCGTCGAATCTTCGCCAAGGTTCTCAACCCAATCGCTTTTTCAAATTCCTCTCATGGAACCATTGATGGGCGCCCGTCGCCTGAACCAATCCAATACCAAGATTTGTTCTATAATCGTCCTAACTTTAGAGACCTTAACAAGCCGAAAGGCATGCCAAGGAACACGTTCCTTGAGCAAATTCCAGAGGAAACTAGCACTGAGATCTACCACGTCAACAAAGCGAAGAGGTGTATACGTCGCTACCACGAGGATAAAAGTGAGGTGAATCGCTTCAAGGAGTTGGAAGCTAGCCATGTTCATCACATTTTCCCTCAGTCAGACTTCCCTGAGCTTTCGGATACGTTCGAAAACCTGATCTTACTAACGCCAGGTCAGCACCTTGCGTACGCGCATCCAAATGGCAATACTCAAACTGTATCGAAGTCTTACCAGCTTGTTGCTCTACTCGCCAAATTAGATAGTATTGAACGTTCCGTCTTCTCTCTACTTGACGAGTTTTATAACTTGAGTGATTTCATTAATGTAGTCAACATTGGATTAGATTCTGAGCTTCTCACAGAGGGGATGGGAGTAGAAGAGATCAGGTATAAGATTGCAAAAGCGTATATTTAGATGAAACTAAAATTGGGCAAAAGCAAAGTTACTATGCAAAGGCAAATAATCATCGAGTTTACTAATGAAATGATTGAATAATCAATGATTCAACTATAAAGAGACCCACTGTTAAAACAGAAAAATATACACCTTTATCAATGTTCAATTACCAGCTCACCAAATAGCATGGTGAGCTGGTAATTGAGAAGATACTAACGCTTCACCCCAAAGTAGTTCACCGAAACACTGTCGATATTCATCGAACGTGTGCCGTAGTTTCTCGCAATGCGATAAAACGTATTAAACTCCTGGCTAGAGAAGTAATCAATATCGTAATCGGTGATCACATCGTCAGTGTATAAGATTGCCGCAGAGCCGTCAGCAACGCAGCCTTTGGGTAGGCGTGTTGCGCGTGGGTTATAGGTCAGATTTGGTACCAAAATCACGTTGGCATCGAGATATTTTTTGACTGCGAATTCAGAAATATCATCCACATAACAATCATAATTTTCAATGTCTTTGATGCATCCATGGCCAATATTTCGAGACTTAATCACACGATATTTTCCCTGTTCCTTGGTGTGTATTTTTGTAATTTGACGGTCGCGAAATACCTTAAACTTACCAAACTCTAGGGTCTGAAAGATCTCGTCAAACCATTCGTTGCGATAAAGTAACCAACTGTTGAAATCATTATGTGTTAAATAATCTTGCTCTAGCACAAAATAAACCTCGTTCAGGTAAGAATAAATGCTCACCTGACTGTGTTTCTTCGGCTTTGAGGTTGTATAAGTAACTGAAATAGTTTCTATTTTCACATCAAACGCTTTTTCATTGTAATCATTAATATGCAGCAGCGTATGTGTTTCTAACAACTTTCGCGTCTTCATATATTCCGGCGCATTTAGTAGCGCTTTCGGTACAATCAATGAAACATGCTTGCCTAACTTGCTACATTTTTCGATAAAAAACGAGAAGATGTTGTTCGTGGTTTGGTTCGCCAAACCACGACGATACTTACTAAGTAGATTATTATCTTTGATTTTCATGTATGGCGGATTACCAACAACCACATCGTAGATTTTGTTGGTTTCAAGCAGTAAGAAGTCTTCATTAAAGAAATTGATCTCTACATTATCAAGTGAAATGTATTTGCTAATCAGCAATTTACAAAGCTCAATCGAGTCTTTGTTGATGTCTACGCAATCAATGATCAGTTTCTTACCTTGATACTTTTTGACAATTTGATGTAAGAAGTTACCTACACCAACCGACGGTTCTAGTACACGCACATTTTCCGAGCTAATTTCTGGCAGTGGCGTTACTGCTGAAAAACATATTTCTTGATCGGTGTAATATGCTGCGGTATCAAGTCGCTCTGCGTTGGCTAGCTCACAGATTTTGAACATATCTTGTGGAGCATAGTCTTGCCAATTCTGTTCTACGAATTGGTAAAGCGTCGCCATATCTTCCAAGTGATACTCGCTGATGGTATCTGCGATCTGTTTTTTCGATAAACGAGCAGGCGTCATTCCCATGATCTTACGTCCTATTTCACCGAACACGGCGCTAGGGACAGCTTCCCCCAAGCATTGACGAATAGTGATATCAGTCATCTTTCTAAACTGGTTTTTCACTTCATAATTAGCAGTGTTGGCTGGTACAGTGTCGCTTGGGAACCATTGAAAAGACTCAGGGATCGACATCATCAGCATCAATTCACGAATACTGAAAACGCGGTCATCCACCGGATGGACAGTATTTTGGCTCGGCAAACAATCGTTACGCGTGTGAATACAAGGCGCGACCTTATCCCAAAGCTGGCGCTGATACTTATCTCCATTCTTGCTTTGGTTCACAACAATTTGTCCATCAACAACCTTGTGTGGCTTTAGCTTATTGTCGGTATTATCAAATGCACTCTTGCCGTAAGGAGTAGCCTTAATCCAAGGCAACATTTCTTCTTTATACGGTCTGAATGAGTGGAAGAAATCATCCTCAGAAAATTCACCCATTTCTTTTAGGGATGGTAAGTGGCCAATAACGTCTTGCAGTGTTTTTTCAGGACGAAAATCTGGATAAAGATCGAGCGGCGTCACGCCTTTTTGATCTCTTCTAACACCAATCACAAGTGTACGGGTGCGACTCGAGTTCGCGCCATAGTTCTTGAGGTTAAGAACTTTGCTTTCAATTTGGTAGCCTGGGCCCAAGTTGGTATGTATTGCCTCTTTAATTGGCTTATCGACACCATCGAGGTCAGTACAAACTGATTTAAGAAACGCGCGTACATTTTCAAAAATAAAAAACCTTGGCTGCTGATCTTTAACAATTTTCAAAGACTCAACTACAAGCGAATTACGCCCAAGCTCCTCATTTTTCTTATGGTTAGCAACACTCATGCCTTGGCATGGAGGTGTTGCCACAACGAGGTCAATACCTTTAAGTTTTTTACGCTTTTTGTAGGCATTTATTTCACCGTAAAGCCTGTCATGCGTGTCTTTCCGAGTAAGATCACCACAGATGTATCCAGAATCATACTCACATTTATTGTTGTATTTTTGAATGTTTAAACGCTTTTCTAACAGTTCAGCTGTGGCGATACATTTAAACCCAAGTTCTTTTAAACCGAAGCACCCAACTCCTGCGGAACTGAATAGACTGACGTACGTTAGCATGATATACCCTCATTTAGTGACATACACATTCTAACACAGCCGACCTCAATTTGAAGGGAAAAGAATTATAAAAAACCTAAAGTATTGATTAAAAGAAAATTATTTTTATTTGTGGGTTTTTATATGTAAAACTCATGAAAAAGCCAGCATATTACTGGCTTTTAGAGTGTGGTGGAAAGGAGTGGGTTAGAACTATCAAATGCAGTGCGGCAGATTTACAGTCTACTTTCTTTGGCCTCTCATCACTCTCTCCGAAATGTGTATGGATAATAAAGAACAACTCAGGCTTAGTTCAAGGAAAAACCCTTCACTTTAGTTCTGGTGCCTAAATTTAATATCATGTACTATAGCCGCTTTCGAAATCCTGTTGATAAGCAGTTGGCACCGTAGCTTTTACCGACTGATAATCAGGTTCAGACTGAAAGCTAAAGCAATGGTGTGAAGTCAAATACTCAAGATATTGGTTACAATTGATGCGGCCCAAAATTTTACCAACTCCAGCACTTACGCGGCCACTATATAAATTTTCGAACTTAGCGAGACGCTCAAAAATTTGAATACGGCACTCATGTCCCCAAGCACCTTGATTTTGATTGTTTTCCCAAACTAACTTACAAGCTCCAGTTTCAATTGAACGAACTAAAAAGCCTAAAGCATAATAAAAGCGCTTCTCGTCCGAAAACACCAAGTAAGGGCTACGAGAACCAAAAGTTAACTTCATAATATATATCCTTTATTTTTATATAAGACAGAATACCATATGATTTCTGTGATTAATCTGACCTAGCAATGACTTAGAGACATTCTCTAATTAACTCCAACACGGGATGAGAATGTGAAAAACTAGGGAACCATAAGCCTTATCCAAGATCATATCTTTCAACCAAAAAAGAAAGTGACCTACTAATGGGCTGGCATGGACAAATTAGTTGAGTTATTTACCGATGTCGATGATTTTTTTTAAAATTTACCGAAATGGTGCACCTGAGAATCATACAGCCCCTGTGGAAAGGCTCACTCAAAACTTTATATGGTGACAAGAGTTATATCAGCAGCAAACTGGAGCACCCACTATCAGAAAAGGAATCCAAGCTTGTCACGAATATGCGCAGTAATATGAAAGCTAAAGCTATTCCCACCGAGGATAAGCCACTCATTTGAGGCAAAGAAAAGCAAGTTTCTTTACTATGATTACATACCGTCGACTTGAGAATAAGTTAAGAAGCCGACACATGTCGGCTTTCTTGTATTACCTACCTAGTGAAACTATATTTATAAGCTATAAAAACATAAAAATCAACATCTTAAACTATTCCACAGTGACCGATTTTGCCAGATTTCTCGGTTGGTCAACATCGGTGCCTTTGATTACGGCTACATAATATGAAAGTAGCTGTAGTGGGATGGTGTAAACCACTGGGGCGATGATGTTTTCTACGTGGTTGACGTTCATTACTCGCATGGTGTCGTCTGAGGCAAAGTTTGAGTCTTTGTCCGCGAATACGTAGATGATACCGCCGCGTGCACGCACTTCTTCAACGTTTGATTTGAGCTTTTCAAGCAGCTCGTTGTTTGGTGCAACGACGATGATAGGCATGTCTGCGTCGATAAGCGCTAGCGGGCCGTGTTTTAGCTCGCCTGCCGCATAGGCTTCGGCGTGGATGTAAGAGATCTCTTTAAGCTTAAGTGCACCTTCCATTGCGATTGGGTATTGTGAGCCACGACCTAGGAACAATGAGTGATGTTTGTCGGCAAATTCTTCTGCAAGAAGTTCAATACCATCGGCCATCGTTAGGGTTTCTTCAAGCTTGGTTGGCAGGGTTTTGATGGCGTTGACGATTGCGCTTTGATCACGGCCTTTTTCCTGCGCGATCGATGCAGTTAGCATCAATAAGCCAACTAATTGAGTCGTAAATGCTTTGGTTGATGCCACACCAATTTCAGCGCCTGCTTTGGTCATAAAGACAAGATCTGACTCACGTACTAGCGATGAGCCAGGTACATTACAGATGGTCATCGACGCCATATAGCCTTGCTCTTTGGCAAGACGCAGCGCTGCAAGTGTGTCTGCGGTTTCGCCCGATTGTGAAATGGTTACCAGTAGGCTGTTTTCGTGAACGAATGAGTCGCGGTAGCGAAACTCTGAGGCGATTTCAACGTTACAGCTTACGCCTGCAAATTGCTCTAGCCAGTAGCGCGCCACCATGCCTGAGTGGTAAGACGTACCACACGCGATGATCTGTACGTGTTTTACATCTTTAAAAATTTCGTTGGCTTTGTCGCCAAATGCGTCGATACTGACGCGATCGTTATCTAAACGGCCTTCAAGCGTATTACGTACGGCCATTGGCTGCTCGTAGATTTCTTTTAGCATGTAGTGGCGGTATTCGCCTTTGCCCGACACATCTTGAGTAATGTTAGACTCAATAACTTCGCGCTCTACAGGATTGCCGTTAATGTCGAAGATTTCCACCGTTTCGCGAGTAATGCGTGCTACATCGCCTTCTTCTAGGAAGATAAAGCTACGGGTTACAGGTAATAATGCGAGCTGATCAGAAGCGATAAAGTTTTCACCTAGACCAAGGCCAATTACCAGTGGGCTACCTGAGCGTGCCACGATGATTTCATCTTGGTTTGCTTTATCAAATAATACCGTGCCGTATGCACCTTCAAGCTGTTTTACCGCTGCTTGCACGGCAGCAAGTAATGTAGTGTGCTGTTGTCTAAGCTGATGGATCAGGTGCACCATCACTTCAGTGTCGGTGTCAGATAAAAACTCGTAGCCGTCTTCTTTTAATGCCGCGCGCAAACCTTCGTGGTTTTCAATAATGCCGTTGTGCACCAGCGCAATTTCGCTGTTAGAAATATGCGGGTGCGCATTAGCTTCTGTTACGCCGCCGTGTGTTGCCCAGCGCGTGTGCGCGATACCGGTAGTACCTTTTACTTCGGCATTTTCAAGGGCTGACTCTAGGTTTACCACTTTACCTACGGCTTTCACGCTGTTGAGTGCGCCGCCTTCGCAAAGCGCGACACCTGCAGAGTCATAACCACGGTATTCAAGGCGTTTTAGGCCTTCGATAAGAATTTTGTTTACTGGACGCTCAGCAACAGCGCCTACGATTCCACACATAATCTCTCCATTATTTGCACGTTGTGTGTAGTTCAGCACAGACAAGTTGTATGCCACGCGCTTCGATCGCTTGGCGGAGGTCATCGGCCAAGTTGTTGTCGGTGATCAAAGTGGTGATCTGTGCCCAAGGTATTTCTAAATTTGGAATTTTACGGCCAATCTTGTCGGATTCGACCATCACAATCACTTCACGGGCTGACTTTGCCATCACACGGCTCAGCCCAATTAATTCGTTGAATGTGGTTGTGCCGCGCTCTACATCAATGCCATCGGCACCAATAAAAAGCTGATCAAAGTCATAGGATTGCAGTACTTGTTCTGCTACTTGCCCTTGAAAGGATTCTGAGTGCGGATCCCATGTCCCACCGGTCATCAATAAGGTTGGCTCATTTTCTAGTGATAACAATCGATTAGCGATATTCATCGCATTGGTCATCACGACTAAACCGCGCTTTTGTGCAAGCTCAGGAATTAGGGTTTCAGTGGTTCTGCCGCTATCAATAATGATGCGATTGTGATCTTTAATCAGCTCAGCGGCCGCTTTGGCAATGGCCGTTTTACGTACCGAGTCTTGCTCGTCTTTACCTGATGCGGTGATCTCTTTAGGAAGGGCTATCGCACCGCCATAGCGGCGTAGTAACAGGCCACTTTTTTCTAGTGCCGTTAAATCCTTACGAATCGTAACTTCTGACGTTTCAAACTCAGCGGCAAGTGATTCTACGCTTACTTCACCGTATTCATTCACCCATGAAAGAATGGTATGTCTGCGCTGTTGAGTGTTTCGTTTAGTCATTAAATAAGTTTCGTTTCGAAATTTAAGGCAATTATAGTCGAAACTTCAAAACCTAAACAAGTTAAATTTTGCACTGAACAAATTTTAACTGGAAATATTATGAACATCAGGATACATTTCCCAGTTGAGGTACTTAAAAGGATAATTAAATGAACAAAAACTTAATAACATCAATACTTTGTTGTTCACTATTACTAGCAGGATGCGGCGGTTCAGGTGGTGACACTACACCTGTCAATCAGGATAGCGGCAAAAATGGAAATAATGGCAACACGGATTCAAATAACGATAATACAGATTCAGGAACGGATACCACGACTAAGCCAGTCGCTAAAATTCAGGCTAGTGCCTTTGGGGAGGCGGGCAACGTCATTCAGCTTAGCACTGCGGGAAGTACGATCCCTGAAAATGCCGAAATAACATGGCAGTGGAAAGCCAAACCTCAAGGCAGTAACGCTCAGTTTTCTAACCCCAACGCTAAGCAAGCGTACTTTACCGCTGATGTTGCAGGTAGTTACATTGTAGGGCTAACAATCAAGTCAGGTAGTAACGAATCGACAACACAGTTTGAGATCCGTGTAAAAGAGAAAACCACTCCAAATGTGAACACACCTCCTGTCGCCGATTTCACACTCACAAAACAGGAAATTGCCATCAACGAGCATCTACAGTTAGATGCGAGCAACAGCTCAGACTCAGACGGCGATAATCTTAGCTATAAATGGCAAGTCACTGCACCTGCTCATGTTGATGAATACACATTGGTAAGCCCTAACAATAACCTTGCCTCTTTTGCCTCTAAATTTGCGGGTGAATACACCATTACTTTAACCGTTTATGATGGTAAATCGTCACATAGCAAATCGGAAAAAGTCATTGTTGTGGATAACCAACCAGCTCTTAAGGCGGCTATTGCTGCACCTTCAGAGGTTACATTAAGCTCAATGACTTTTGTTGAGCTGAAAAGCGATGGTAGTCAGTATCAAGGCGCAGTAACACCGCTTTGGAGTTTTGACAGCAAACCGAGCGGCAGCCAAGCGGTAATGGCTACGCCAAACGGATTTAGCACCTCACTTAAAGTGGATAAGGCAGGACAATATAAAATCCGCTTTAGCCTTAAAGACAAACAAGGCCGTTTAAGTGAAGCAACCCATACCTTAACGGCCAAATTAGGCGAAGCAAACAAACCGCTTGTATTCGTCGACGCGCCAGAGTCAACCAAAATCAATGAAGCCATCGAGCTTAGTGCCAAGCGAAGTAGAGATACAAGCGGAAGAACACTCTCCTTTAGTTGGACGTTTGAGCCATTTGAAGCCGGTTTGACCTATTCCGTTACGAATGAAGATACCGATACGGTGATTTTTACGCCTCACGGAGAGGGGAGTTACCGTTATTTTGTGGAGGTAAGTAACGGTGAGCTAAGCCAAACCGCCAGTGGCGTGATAAAGAGTTACCCTGAAAATTATGGACCTACAGCGTCTATGAGCCCACAAATATCTACAGCTACGGAAGGGGAAACCAAAGTCTTTGTGGTATCCGCAGAAGATAAAGACGGCGATCCGCTCACTTATCGCTGGTCGCTTGAAACGAGGCCAGAGAATAGCGCAGCAGTGGTCAATAATGCTGATAATCGCGCGTCTCTTACCTTCGATGAAGCTGGTAACTATGTGCTGAAATGCATCGTGTCTGATGGCAAGGTTGAACTAGTGGTTGCAGCATTCATCACAGTAAATGCAGTTCAAAATAGCGCTCCTGTAATTACGGCACTGGACTATCATGGTGTACTGAAAACAGATGCTGCACTGCGGATAACTCCAGAGGTTATAGATAGCGACAGCAATGCAGGCAATTTGACCTATTTTTGGAAGGTGGTTGCTCCGTCAGGCGAAGTGATTGACAGTACCGCAGCTCATGGCTCGAACCTACAATTCACTCCTGTAGCATCAGGCGACTACCAGGTAAGTTTAAGTGTTGTTGATGAAAAGTCCGCTTCCGTTGCAACTAAAACGATAACACTTTCAGTAGAATAAGATCTCTCTACTCGATAACTTTTAAGGCTTAAGCGCTCACTGGTGGGCGCTTAAGCCTTTTTGTTTAAGCTGTTATGTCGGATGGAGTTAAGTGACGGATCTCCATATTGCTGATATGCGTTCCCGAAGAGTCCTCAGGACCAATTTCATCATAGGCTGACTCAACTCTAAGGTAGGCTTGAGTTGCGCCGAGCTCCGCCAGCTTTGTCTCGGCCTCTCGCAGCGAGTTAAACGGCGTTAGTTTACCCTCGGTATGCATTAAGATATGCAAGTTCCCATCAACATCCTGACCACCCGCAAGATAGTGATTTGAATCCGCGTAGCTAAGCACGATGGCATGGAGTTCTTTATTAGCGATTTTTTCTTTGAGTGTGGCAGCAAGCATAATGCTCTCCTCGTTTAACCGATTAATAATTAAACGACCCTTGTGCGTGTTTGGTTCACCTTGGTTGTCGTGAATGTTTTGTCGAAAATCTGTTGTCGTGATAAATCACGACCTACCACCCAACCGTAGGTCGAGGTTTACCTCGACAGATTTAATCGAAGAGATTATCTTTAAAATTCATCTCTCAATTGCAAGGAATGCACATGAGCTGGAATAACCTGAGAAAAGGCAGGATATCAATCCCGTACGCGGAATACTTCATTACGTTTAACTGCCATAAACGCACGCCCTATTTTACGGATTATCGGCTGGCACGATTGTTTTGCCAATCTATCTCACATAATGAACAAAAGTTTAAGTGCTGCTGGCAAACATGGGTGTTATACCAGTTGTATTAAGT